>JAWXUQ010000050.1:0-18150 GCA_044426225.1 Faecalibacterium sp.
CAGGGCAGAAAGCACCACCCCCGCCACCACAAAGCTAGTTAGGATACGCGCCGGGGTGAGCGCGGTGTAATTGAGCAGCAACTGCCCAATGACGCAGAGCGCGCCCCCCACCAAGAAAGCCCAGAGATAATTCATATTTGCCTCCGATTATTTTTTGTGTCACCCTGCTTGCGGTCAAACTCGCCGCCCTAGCACCTCAAAATCCGTCGCGCAAGCGACACCACAATTTTTTACTTTTCACACCCCACCCACAGGCGCAGCATCGCCAAGCGCGATGAGGTGCGCAATGCCCGGGATACTCTCGCCTTGCAGATAGGTGGTCTGGCTCATCAATGCGCCTGTGGCGACAAAGAGCACCTTGCGATATTCCCCCGCCTGTAATTTGGGCAGGATATGCCCTGCGAGCACGCTTGCACTGCACCCCGCACCTGAGCCACCTGCGTTCACCTTTTGCGCCGCGGCATCGTAGAGCAGGCAGCCGCAATCTTGGTGATTGGGCAAAGGATAGCCTTCGTCCTGCATCAGTCCACTGAGCAATGAGGAACCGACTGCGCCTAAATCGCCCGTGAAAATCACATCGTAATCCGCCGGGGTAGTGGCGGAGTCTTTCAAATAATGCAGCAAGGTGGAAGCGGCGGCAGGTGCCATGGCGGCGCCCATGTTGTTGATATCCGTCACCTCAAAATCTTGCACTCGCCCAAAGGTGACCGCCCGCACTGGCACCCCCTTGCCCGCCGGGCGCACAAGCAAACAGCCTGCCGCCGTTGCCGTCCACTGGGCGCTAGGGGTGCGCATGCCACCGTAATCAAGCGGGGTGCGAAACTGCCGCTCTGCCGCGCAAAAATGGCTAGAAGTCAGCGCAAGGGCACCCTCTGCCATACCCGCACTGCACAGCAGCGCTGCAAGCCCCAAGGTTTCTGCCATGGTGCTACACGCGCCATAAATGCCAAGGTAGGGCAAGCCCAATGCGCGCAGGGTGTAATTGCTAGCGGTGCACTGCGCCTGTAAATCCCCCGCAAGCAGCAGGCTAACATCCTCTTGTTTTGCGCCCGCCTTACGCAGACAGGCGGTGACAGCGCGGTGCTGCATCTCGCTCTCCGCTTTTTCCCAGCTTTCTTCGCCTAGGGTGTTATCCGCAACCACCTCATCAAAGCAAGCCGCAAGGGGACCTTCGCCCTCTTTTTTGCCCCCGATTGCCGCATAAGCGGCGATGACGGGCGACTGTGGTAAAAATAAAGTATCTCCAACACGTTTTGCCATCTGTTTCTCCTTTTTTATTTGAAAATTTTGAAATCAAAGGCATGCATTATAGGCAAACCCCTTTGCGCCGTGGATAGATGACTTCAAAATCCGTTTTTCGCCAGAAAAACACCTTCATGCTTCCCGCTTACTTAAAATAGTAAATAACCCCCCACACCACACTGGCTAGGGTGCCATAGACAATCACAGGTCCTGCGATGATGAACATTTTCGCCCCCACCCCGGTAACAAACCCCTCGACCTTAAACTCAATCGCGGGGCTGACCACCGCATTGGCAAAGCCCGTGATGGGCACAAGGGTGCCCGCCCCTGCGTGGGCTGCGATTTTTTGATACCACCCAAGGGCGGTAAGGATTGCCGACAGTAAAATCAAACTGCCACTGGTCAAAATGCCGATATCGTCCTGCGAAAAGCCAAAGCAGCCATACAGGGTGCGCAGTGCCTCGCCAATGGTGCAGATAATGCCACCCACGCAAAATGCCCAAACGCAATTGGTAAAATGCGCTGAATTGGGTGTTTCGGCTTTGCGCCGTTCGTTATATTCTTCTGGTGTGATGTTCATGCGTTTCTTCCTCCTAGATACTAATATCGTTGCAGGCAACCCTCGCTGTTTTATCTGGAACACCGGGCAGCGCAGCGCCTGAGCAATCTGAGCGCCCAAACTAGCACACCATGTTCCGTTGTCCCCGCCCTTTGGTTTTGGCTAAAAAGCACCAATCAAACCTGCCTTCACAAAAAACTTTTCGCCTAGTATTGTTATATTCTCCCATTGTTTTGGGTTTTATGTATCAATCCGAAAAAAATCGATTGCCTTAGCGCGGCAATATGCCAAGCAGATGCATTGACATTTGCACGCAAAAAGCATAGTATAGTAACACTATGGCACGCACCCCACCCACGCGGGTGATAAAGCAGCGTTTTCCCGCAAAAAACGCACAAAACCGGCAATCTCATTTGTGCGCCAAGATATAGGAGTATCCGACATGAACCAACACAATCGCAACCGCCGCAGGGGCAGAACCCCCATCAAACGCAGTGGTAACCAACACGCGTATCGTGCACAGCGCAAGCAGAGCATTTTGCCCCGCGCGATTTTGGTATTTTCCAGCTTTACCGCCATCATCGCCCTTGCCTTTTTGGTGTTTGGCGCGCCGGAATTATCGACCACTGACCCAACAGACGGCGCGACCACGGTGGATGTAGTAACCCCCACCGCGACCCCCGAGGTGGTACAGGCAATTGCCCCCACCGCAAGCCCAGAACCAACCGAGGACCCTGCCATTTTGGCAGAGATGTTACTCGCGCAAGAAATGCTAGACGACCCCTTGATGATTTTGGTGAGCACCGCAAACCCCATGCCAGATGGCTATGTGGTAGAAGAGGTGCTCGCTGATAGCACCACCGGCAAAACCCTTGCCGCAGAGGCTGCCTACCCTTATATCGATATGGCAGCGGCAGCGGCAAACGATGGCATTACCCTGCGTTTGCAATCTGCTTATCGCAGTGTGAGCTATCAATCAGGGCTGTTTGATGCCCAGATTGCCAAGTGGGAGGCACAGGGCTATGAGGGCGAGGACGCAATTGCCAAGGCGGCAACGGTGGTAAACCCACCCGGCTCGAGTGAGCACAACTGCGGGCTTGCTGCCGATATCAACTGCCCCGAATACCTTGCACTAGAAGAAGGCTTTGAAAACACCGATGCCTTTGCGTGGCTGAGCGAGCACGCGGTGGAATACGGCTTTATCCTGCGCTATCCCAAAGATGACGAAGCCACCACCGGCATTATCTACGAGCCATGGCATTGGCGCTATGTGGGGGTGGAATATGCCGCCATCATCAAGGAAAGTGGGCTGTGCCTAGAGGATTTCTTGATTGAATTAGCACTTGTTGCAAATGGCACCTCGACCTCGGATGTCATCAAGGGCACTGCGGCATTCCAAGCGGCAGTTTATGCCTCCATGAGCGACATCGCGAACTAACCCAACAAAACGCACTGCACATAGGGCAAACCCCCGCGCCACACGGTAGCGCTCTCTTGCATAGCACGCTATGCCTTGGGCGATTTATGACAGAATTGTAAAAACCTTGGGTAAAACTGCTTTTTCTCTGTATCAGAATTGAAAAAATGCCAAAACTATGCTATCATTGATGTAAGTATTACACTGCGAAAACGTAAAAAAACAACCCCAAGGAGGGCTTTGATATGAAACTAAAAAAATTAAGCATGCTTGTTGCCGCCGTACTGCTTGGTGCCGCACTTTTGGCAGGTTGCAGCAGCGATAGCAGCAGCACTGACACCACCCCAAAAACGGTAGATGAAATCTATGAGATTGTTGCTGCGGCTAACCCCATCGATAACGCACGTGAGCTGAATGACATGAGCATTGAGCTTGATTTTATGCTTTCACTTGACGATATCGTGTCTTATAAGGGTGTGGCAAGCAATGACAACGGCGATGCCGGGATGGTGATTGTGATTGAAGCAACCGACGAGTCTGCGGACGCTGTGTTTGCAGCAATGGAAAGCTATGCCACCACCCAAGCGGCGTTCTGGAGCAACTATGAAGAATTTGCAGACGCACAGGCTTCGGTAGAAAGCAGCCGCATCAAACGCGAGGGTAACATCATCGTGCAGGTATTTGCGGCAAACGGCGCAGATTATACCGATATTGAAACGGCACTGACTGAGGCATTCTCCTAATCAGCAACAAGCTATCTCATAAACCGCATTTTTGTAATCAGAAAGGGTGTCATTTCGATGGCACCCTTTTTAATAGGAGGGACAACCCTTGGTTTTTAGCACCGTTATTTTCTTATTGAAATTCTTGCCCATTACCTTGGCGCTCTATTGGCTGAGCCCACCAAAGCTGAAAAACACGGTCTTATTTGTTTGCAGCCTTGTCTTTTATTCTTGGGGCGAGGTAAAATTCTTCCCCATTATGCTGCTGCTAATCGCCATCAACTATTGCTGCGGACTTGCGATGGAGCGATGGGGCAAAAACACTACCTTGCGCCGTATTTTCTTGCTTGTTGGTGTGGTGGGTAGCCTTGCCATGCTATTCTATTTTAAATATGCGAATTTTGTCATTACCACGCTGAACGGTTTGTTTGGGCTAGGCATTGGGCAGATTAGCGGAATTTCGGTGCTGCCCCTTGGCATTAGCTTTTACACCTTCCAGACGCTATCCTATACCATTGATGTCTACCGCAAAGAGGTCGAAACAGAGCATAACATCCTTGATTTCGGCGCGTATGTTGTCATGTTCCCGCAGCTGATTGCTGGCCCCATCGTGAAATATCGCGATGTCAGCGCACAGTTGCACGTCTATAAAAACCGCATCACTCTGCCACAGCTCGAAGAAGGTGTCGCCATTTTCACCTTTGGTCTGGCAAAAAAAGTGCTGCTCGCAGACACCATTGCCGCGGTATGGACGGACATCATCGGCACAGGCGATGCCACTGCCACCATCAGCTATATTGGGCTAGGCAACGCGTCCTCTGGGCTTGTTTGGCTTGGGGTGATTGCCTATTCGTTACAGCTTTATTTTGATTTTTCGGGCTATTCTATGATGGCAATCGGCATGGGCAAGATGCTCGGCTTTGATTTCCCACAGAACTTTAACTACCCGTATATTTCCGCCTCTATCACTGAGTTTTGGCGGCGCTGGCATATCACACTATCGAGTTGGTTCCGTGAATATGTATACATCCCCCTTGGCGGCAACCGCTGCGGGCTAAAGCGCCAGATTTTGAATTTATTTGTGGTTTGGGCGCTGACCGGTATTTGGCATGGCGCCAACTGGAACTTTATCTGTTGGGGGCTTTACTACTTCATTTTGCTGAGTGTGGAAAAGTTCTTCTTGCTGAAACATCTGAAAAAAGGCAAGGTTTGGCCGCACATTTACACCCTGTTATTGGTGGTTATTGGTTGGGCAATGTTTGTCGGCAATGACGCAGGGGTGGAGTTTGGCTTGCTGTTCCAAAAGCTGTTCAACTTCTCGGGCGGTGTGTCGGTGCTTTATGCCCTACGCAATTATGCGGTGCTGTTTATCGTATCGATTATTTGCTGCACCCCTCTCATCGAAAAAATTTGGAAACTGCTCGAAAAACGCGTTTGGACGCGCTGCGCCACCATTGCAGCGCTCTTTATGCTGAGTTTGATTTACGTGGTAGGCAGCGGCAACAGCCCCTTCCTATACTTTAACTTTTAAGAGGGGGTGCGATGACAATGCCAGAAATGCAACCAAAAAAGCAGACCCTGCGCGAGAAAATCGCCCTGCTCAAAAATTCCCCCTTGTTGATTTTGTTCTGTTTTATACTGTTCGGATTGTTTTTCTTCAACCTTGCCACCCCTGATAAGGCGGTCAGCGAGATGGAAAACAAAAGCCTGACCCAAATGCCAACCATCAATTTTGAAAAGGTGACCACCGCAAACCTCGCAAGCACCCTGAACACCTATTTCAGCAATTACACAGACTATGCCAAAGACCAGATTGCCGGGCGCGATGCCCTCATTAGCGCGTATAGCTTTGTGGAAACAGCGGTGTTCCAAAAAACGGACATCGGGCAGATTTACCTTGGCGATGATGACATGATGTTTACCAAAACGGTGGATATGCTTACCAGTGAGGAAACCAACTACCCCGCCAACATTGCTGCACTAGCCGCATTAAGCGAGGCATACCCCGGCATGGTGAGTGCGATTATCGCACCGACCTCTGCCCAGATTTACACGGAAAACATCCCCGACAATGCCCCCATGCTTGATATGAATGCCATGATTGATGAGGTGATTGCGGCAGGCGAAGCGGCAGGCGCGAACATGATAGACGTGCGCGACACCCTAACTGCGCATAAGGATGAATATATCTATTACCGCACCGACCATCACTGGACAACCCTTGGCGCCTATTATGCCTACGAGGCATACTGCGAGAGCTTGCAACTAGAACCGTTTGACACCAGTGCCTATAACGCAGTAGAAATCAGCGATTTTTACGGCACGCATTATGCCAAGGCACGGACATGGGACGCAGTGCCAGACACCCTGACCTATTACGAGATGGACAACCAACTGACCGTATATAAAGTATATGGCACAAACAACATTGAAGTGGATACCGTCAGCGATATTTATCTCTATGAGAATTTTGATGCCTATGATAAATACGGTGCCTTTATGCAGGGCAACCCCGGATATAGCAGCCTAGAAGGCGACGGCGAGGGCAGCATTTTGGTGCTAAAGGATAGCTATGCCAACTGCTTTATGCCCTTCCTAACCGCCAATTACGAGACCATTGATATCATTGATTACCGCTTTTATGGCTATGGGCTAGACAGTCTGATTGCAGAAAACGAATACAGCCAGATTTTGGTGCTGTATAACATCGATAGCTTTAAAAGTGACGGCTTCTTTAAGCGAGTGAGTGTGAGAGGATAAGCAGCGCCACTCAGCCAAACACGCAAAACAAAACAACACCCCAATCATCTAGGCGCGCCTCCTGTGCAATCAAGCAGACATCTTCTTTTTGATAAATACAAAAAATATTTCTACAATGCATAACAACTCTCCTTTTTCATCATTTTAACGTAAATACCGTTAAAAGTCAATGAGAAGATTTCACCTATGCTTTAATTTTAATAGGAGAATTCATCGACCGCCCGCTTGCGCAAAAGCTCTATTTGCTCCTAGAGTTTTACATTCTCTTTGCATTCATCGGTGGCAATATTTTGGAGATTGTTATGCATCAACGCATTCGTGATTTGCGCAATGACGCGGAACTCAGCCAGGCGCAAATGGCGGAATTATTAAATGTAGCGCAAACCACATACTCTGATTATGAGCGCGCGCAGATTAATATTCCAGTAGAAACACTCAAGCAGCTTGCGCTGTATTTTAATACAAGCATTGACTATCTTTTAGCGCTAACAGATGAAATAAAACCATATCCCCGACAAAAAGATGGTTTAAAATAACTGCACACTACAAAACAACACCCCAATCGCAAACCAAACCTTGGTGATAAACCAAGCGGTGCGATTGGGGTGTTGTTGATTGTAATGGAATTCGATTAACTATTTTCTGCGAATTTTTCTAGCTTTGCTTTCAAATTCTTAAAGAATCCCTTGCGCTTTTCATAGTTATCGTCTTTAAGCGTTGCCTCAAAGGCTTTGAGCGCTTCTTTCTGGGTTTTGTTGAGCTTTTTGGGGATTTCTACCTCACACTTGACGTATAAATCGCCATGCCCGCGCCCATTGAGGTACTGGATGCCTTTGCCGCGTAGGCGGAAGGTGGTGCCGCTCTGGGTGCCGTCTGGCACGGTATACTCAAACTTGCCATCGATGCCAGGCACTGTGATGGTATCGCCAAGCACTGCCTGACTGTATGTGATGGGTAGGGTAATCCAGATGTTGTAGCCATCGCGCTCAAACATAGGGTCAGGACGGACGGTCACGGTAACGAGTACATCACCTGCGGGACCACCATTTGCGCCTGCATCGCCCATGCCACGCGCTGCAATGGTCTGTTCATCATCAATACCCGCCGGGATATTGACCTCAAAGCTCTTGGGCTTTGCCACCTTGCCACCGCCGTGGCAGGTCTTGCAAGGGTTATTGACAATCTTGCCCTTGCCGCTGCAACGAGTACAAGGTTGCTGACTTTGCATAACACCAAAGGGGGTGCGCTGTTGGCGCATGACCACACCTTGCCCGTGGCAATCAGGGCAGGTTTCAGGGCTAGAACCCTTTGCTGCGCCGTTGCCGCCGCACTCAGTACAAACCTCTTGGCGGGTAATACTGACCTTTTTGGTGCAGCCATGTACTGCTTCATCAAAGCTGAGCACAATGCGCACACGGCTGTCTTGCCCTTTGCGGGGGGCATTTGGGTTTTTCTGGCGACCGCCGCCAAAGCCACCAAAGCCACCGCCGCCGAACAAATCGCCAAAGATGTCGCCAAGGTCTACCCCGCCGCCGCCAAAACCGCCACCAAAGCCGCCCTGCCCTGCGCCATAGCTAGGGTCAACCCCTGCAAAGCCGAACTGGTCGTATTTCTGGCGCTTATCGGTATCGGCAAGCACTTCATTTGCTTCGTTAATTTCTTTGAATTTCACCTCGGCTTCACTGTCGCCGGGGTTATAGTCAGGGTGGTATTTCATCGCTAGCTTACGGTAGGCTTTTTTAATTTCATCTGCCGAAGCTGTTTTAGAGATACCAAGCACCTCATAATAATCGCGTTTATCTGCCATTTCTTTCCTCGCCTCTATATCCACAAAGAGTGCTGCCGCGTCGCCAAAAGGGGCGATGCAACAGCACTATTTTCGTGGGTTTTGTGCAAACCTTGCGGGCGAGCATTGCTCGCCCCTACGGGGTGTGCGTTGTTTTGGGGGTTGCGCATAAACCTGCGGGCGACCACAGGTCGCCCCTACGGGGTGTTCGTTGTTTTGGGAGTTGCGCGTAAACCCGCGGGCGACCACAGGTCGCCCCTACGGATTGTGCCCCTTTGTAGGTTTGCTTAAACTTCTTTGAAGTCTGCGTCTACAACACCATCATCTTCTGCTGCTGCGCCGCCCATGTCGCCCATATCAGGGGCACCCTGTGCGCCAGCAGCTTGCTGTGCAGCAGCGGCTGCTTGGTAGAGGGCTTCAAATACTTTCTGAAGGTCAGCCTGTGCAGCTTTGATGGCTTCGATATCGCCACCCTTGTTTGCTTCTTTGAGGGCATCAAGTTTAGCCTGTGCGTCTGCTTTTACTTCTGCGGGGATGTTGTCGCCGGCTTCTGCAAGAGTCTTTTCGGTCTGGAATACCATCTGCTCTGCGCCGTTTTTGATGTCAACTTCTTCGCGCTTTGCTTTGTCCTCTGCGGCAAACTGTTCTGCTTCTTTGATTGCTTTATCTACATCGTCTTTGGACATGTTAGTAGAGGAAGTGATGGTGATGTTCTGCTCTGTGCCAGTGCCAAGGTCTTTTGCACTTACATGCACGATACCATTTGCATCGATGTCAAAGGTAACTTCAATCTGAGGCACACCACGAGGTGCAGGTGCGATGCCGTCAAGATGGAACATACCCATGGATTTGTTATCGCGGGCAAATTCACGTTCGCCTTGTAGCACGTGTACTTCTACGCTTGGCTGATTGTCAGCAGCGGTCGAGAATACTTGGCTCTTTTTGGAAGGGATGGTGGTGTTGCGCTCGATAATTTTGGTGCAAACACCGCCGAGGGTTTCGATACCAAGAGAAAGTGGGGTAACATCAAGAAGGAGCAAGCCTTTTACATCGCCCTGCATAACACCGCCCTGGATGGATGCACCAACGGCAACACATTCGTCAGGGTTGATGCCCTTGAAGGGTTCGCAGCCAAGTTCTTTTTTCACTGCGTCATAAACAGCAGGGATACGGGTAGAACCACCAACCATCAGCACCTTAGCAAGTTCGCTTGCTTTGAGGCCTGCGTCAGAAAGTGCTTTGCGCACAGGTGCCATGGTGCGTGCAACAAGGTCAGAGGTCAAATCGTCGAATTTTGCGCGGGTGAGGTTCATGTCTAAATGTTTAGGGCCAGTGGCATCTGCGGTGATAAAGGGCAGGTTAATCTGGCTGCTCATTGCGCTAGAAAGTTCAATTTTTGCTTTTTCAGCAGCTTCTTTGAGGCGCTGTGCTGCCATTTTGTCGCTGCGTAGGTCAATGCCATTTTCTGCTTTGAATGCGTCTGCCATCCAGTCAATCACGCGCTGGTCGAAGTCATCGCCGCCTAGGCGGGTATCGCCGTTGGTCGAGAGAACTTCGGTAACACCGTCGCCCATTTCGATGATGGAAACGTCGAAGGTACCGCCGCCAAGGTCATAAACCATGATTTTCTGGTCAGCTTCTTTGTCTGCGCCATAAGCAAGGGCAGCAGCAGTAGGCTCGTTGATGATACGTTTCACGGTTAGACCCGCGATCGTGCCTGCGTCTTTGGTTGCTTGACGCTGGCTATCGTTAAAGTAAGCAGGCACAGTGATAACCGCTTCGGTAACAGTTTCGCCAAGGTATGCTTCTGCGTCTGCTTTGAGCTTCTGCAAAATCATTGCGCTAATCTGCTGAGGGGTGTATTCTTTGCCCTCAATGCTTACTTTGTGGTTGGTGCCGATTTCGCGTTTGATGGACGAAATGGTGTTATCAGGGTTTGTGATTGCCTGGCGTTTTGCCACTTGACCAACCAAACGGTCGCCAGTTTTGGTGAAGCCAACCACCGAAGGGGTGGTACGTGCGCCTTCTGCGTTTGCGATAACTGTGGGCTCGCCACCTTCGATAACAGCAACACAGCTGTTGGTTGTGCCAAGGTCAATACCAATAATTTTAGCCATAATCATGTTCTCCTTTTTTACAATGCTTGTTTGTTATAAATAGTTGTTGAATGTTAAAAATGTGGGGATATCTATATTGAACGCCTTGCGGCGGACTGCCTGCTTATTCGGCAACTACCACCGTTGCGTGGCGGATAATCTTATCGCCTACCATATACCCTTTTTGATATACGGTAACGACTGCGCCGCTCTCAACCCCTTCGGGTGCGGGCACCTGCGACACCGCGTTCATGGTGTTGGGGTCAAAGGGTTTGCCCTCTGCCTCAATTTCGGTGATACGCAGGGTTTCGAGTGCTTTTGCGGCTTTGTCTAGGGTCATGGTGACACCCTTTTTGTAGCTTTCATCGGCACAGGGTGCTTTTTCTGCCATTTCTAGGGTATCTAGGATGGGGATAATCTGGTTAATCGCATAGCTGATTCCATCGTTAAACTTAGTATCTGCCTCACGCGCGGAGCGTTTGCGGAAGTTTTCGTATTCGGCAGCGGTGCGTAGTAGCTGCTCTTTGGCAGCGGCGGCAGCCGCTTCTGCTTCAGCCAGTTTGGTTTTGAAAATTTCGGTTTCTTTTACGGTGGCAGGCTCTACTGCGGGCTCTGCTGCTTCGTCTTGCGCCGCAGTTTCGGTAGTTTCTTCTACTACTTCCCCGTCCACAGGAGCGGTGGTTTCTTCCACTACGTCCTCTGGGATGGTATCTTCTACCTTTGTTTTATCGCTCATTGTCTTAAACTCCTTATTATTGTTTGCCTGCCATGCTTTCGCCTAGGCCTGTGGCAAAGGTTTCTAGCACGGGGATTAACTGGGTGAAATTCATGCGGGCGGGACCAACCAATGCGATGGTGCCCGTCAACCCGCCACCAACGAGATAGCGCTTACTGATGACGCATAGCCCCGGCATATAGGGGGTGAAATCCTCGCCAAAAAACACAGTGGTGTGGTTGGTGCTTGGGGTAATCATCCGCCCTGCGGCCTCTTCATCATTTAAGGTACCCAATAAGCGGGGTAAATAGTCCCGTAGCTCTGGCCATGCGAGTAAGTTTTGCTCACCCCCAAGGAATACATGTGGGTCAGCTGCGTCTTGCAAAATGGCAACCGCCGCTTGGAGGATGGGCAAGAACCCACGCTCTGTCTGTGCGCTAAGCCGCTGCAAGAGGCTTTGCGATACATCCACTGGCACGATAAAGGTTAGGCTGCCATTGAGTAAGGCGGCAAGGTTTGCTGCGTCCTCACGCGTCAGCCCTTTGTCAACATGTGCCACCCGAGTGCGCACCCCGCCAGAACTGGTGACGGCAAGCACTGCGGCGGCATATCTGCCAACCTGTACCACCTCAAAATGGGCAATGCACAAATCGTCTGCTCTTGGAGTGGTGACGGCGACGGTATAACCCGTCATCTTGGCAAGCTCTTTTGCAGCGCCCTGGGCTAGCTTATAGGGCTCTTGGTCAAGGGCGGAAAGTGTTTCGCGGATTTGCCGCTGCACCATACTACCGAGTGGGGCGCTTTGCTGCAAGATGTTATCGATATAATACCGATACCCCTTGGCACTGGGCACCCGCCCTGCACTGGTGTGGGGCTGCTCAAGCAGTCCGAGCTTGGTAAGGGCTGCCATCTCATTTCGCAATGTCGCACTGGACACTGCCATCTCGAAATGGTTTGCTAGCACACCACTGCCAACAGGCTCGCCTGCGTCACTGTACAGTGTCACAACTGCGCCGAGAATGCGTTGTTTTCTCTCGTCCATTGCCATGGTTGCCATCCCCTGCCTTTCCGCTGTTTTTTGTTTTGTTAGCACTCTACCTGTCCGAGTGCTAATTTTATTATATGCAAATTTTTCAACTTGTCAACCCCCTAGCGATAAGTTTTAAATTTCTTCATAATTATTCAATAAGACATCTGTAAATAGAGGCAAAAACGCGAAAAAGCCCCCTAAAAGATAGTTTTTGCTGATATTGTGATACAATAGAAAGACGAAACGCGCCACCAACAGAATATGAGGCAGTTATGCATTTTAGTATTTCGATTATATTAGGAATTATCCTTGCCCTTGCCGCACTTGTCGCAATCGCCATTGTTTGTATCGCAGGGCTTAGCCAAGTGCTAAGTGTTGCGCAGGCACTCACCGGGCTTGACCTTGGCGCAGCGCGCACCGAGAAGGTACTAGTGATGAACGATATTCATTATATCTCGCCCAAGCTGACGGATGGCGGCGCATACTTTACCAATATGGTAACGAACAGCGATGGCAAAACCATGCTTGTGATGGAAGCATTAGCAACCGCCTTTATTGACCAAGTGCTTGCCGAGGCACCCACTACGCTGATTATTGCGGGGGATATTACCTTTAATGGTGCCAAGCAAAGCCATCTGGATTTTGCCGAACATCTGACCCGACTGACCGATGCGGGGATTTCCGTCTATACCCTGCCGGGCAACCACGATTTAAATTGCGGGTATGCCGCTTGCTTTGCGGGGGATGGCTATACCCGGGTAGAGAGCGTGAGCAACGAGGAATTCCGCGAAATTTACGCACCCTTTGGCTATGCCGGGGAAAGCCTGATGGCAGCGGATGAACATTCGCTTAGCTATATGGCGCGCCTAAGCGAGGATAAAGCCTTGCTGATGATTGATTGCAACCATGACATCAGCGGGATACTCAGCGATGAAACAATCGCCTTTGCCGAGGCACAGCTGATTGCCGCGCAACAGGCGGGGATGCAGGTGATTGCCGTCAGCCACCAAAGTTTGATGGATCACAATAGTATGCTCAGCTTTGGCTATACCATGCTCCATGCAGAAGAGCTACTTGCCCTTTATGAAAAATACAATGTAATTTGTAATTTGAGCGGGCATGTACACATGCAGCACATCGCCAATAGTGAAGGCGGGTTTGCTGATATTGCCACCAGTGCGCTTTCGGTCTACCCCAACCAATATGGTGTGCTGCACTGGAGCAACGATAATGTCAGCTATGAAACAGCCGCGGTAGAATTGCCCCTTTGGAATGAGAGCAGCGAGGCAATTGCAACTGGCTATGAAACCTTTGCCGCTTATAGCGAAGCGTTTTTCCAGAGTGACCACAGCGGGCAATTCACCGAAGCGCTCTGCGCTGATTTTACCACAGCGGAAATTGCTGCCATGACCGACTGGGCAAGTGAAACCAACCTATATTATTTTGCAGGGCGGCGCGATTTGATTACCCCAGACGAGGACACACTCACCGCCCTTACCGAGAGCGGGGTGTTCTTTGGCAGCTATCTTGCCACTATTTTCGAGGATGAGTTGGTAGATGATACCAAATGGAGCAGTGAAATACCAGAGACGGATAGCACCCAATCGTAATGCGTAATCGCCCATTCTCTATCAAGCACACGCAACACACCCCCTAACACGGCAACAATCGTGTTAGGGGGTGTGTTATTGTTATGTTCGAGGTGATGGCGGCGCATATTGCAAACGAAAACAATCGTTTTACAGGCAAAGCAGTGCACACTATTTTGGGCTATGCCTCCACCTGCATATACATTGGCTGATCGAGTGCGGTGAGCTGCCCGCTTGCACTTCCCACTGGGTCGTTCAGCAAATAATAGTTCAAATCTGGTGCATATTCCGCCATGCCATCATCTGTGGCACCTATGCCATAAAAATAGGTAGGGGTTTCTTCGGTAAATGAGATAGCGCTCTTTCTGCCATCCGCAGTGTAATATTGTACCCCTTGTTCTATGCTAATTAAGATGGTGCTATTTTTCGCATAGGCATTGATGGTATCAAGCGCTGTTTGCAGGTGCACCCCCTCTGCACTGACGGTTTGGTCTGGGGCAAAGCAATAACTGCCCGCGTCCACTGCGTAAATCTCGCCATCTTCACCATCGTCAGTGAGTGCGTAAAGTGCATAGAAATAATCCGTGCCGCCAAGGCTTGCCGCGCTGCCAGTATGCCTTGCATAGGCAAAGAGATATTCCTCACCCTCTGGGTCTGTATAAATGGCATAGAGGGTGGGTTGTGCGGTGTTATCACTGACCCCAAGGGTAACATCTAACCCAGTGTGTTCATAGTCCTCATAAGAGCGCTGCCAAAACACAGAGATCCCGGTATATTCCCGCGTGGTAAAATTATCATAGGTAATCCAGATGGATTCATCTCGATAGCTATGGTTGATATCGGCATACCAAACAAGCGCCATATTTGTTGGCACAGAGACATCCACAAGCAAGCCATCAGGCGCAGCAAAGGTGAACATCTCAAAATCAACCTCATTTGCAATGCAGCTATTGAGCAGCTTTATGGCACTGGCGCTGACGCAATCGCCATAATTTGCCACCATGGCAGGACCGCCATACGAGCGGTCAATCTCATCATAAGGCAGCATGCCAAGCACCTGCCACTCTGCCGCGCCATTATACGCGCCACCAAAGAGATATAAATAGGGCTGTGCGCCCACAGTAGGGGTGCACATTTCTGCTGTGGCGCCATCGGTAATACTAAGCCGATACCCCTCTGGCAGAGTGATATTTTCGGTGGTGCTAAGGGTGATTTCATATTCTAACAAATAGGTGCCCACCGCAAAGCATTCCGTTGCCGCACCCGTGTTTTGCGAAACAAGCCCAGTAATCACCGCCTCAGTAACATAATAGGCGCTGCTGCCATCCGCAGGATTTTCCCCTGCGGCATTGAGGGTATCCACCGCATCCTGCACCACCACCTGCGCAAAGGAACATAGAAGTTCCGCTGTATCAGCACCGAGCGTATCATCCGCTATTTGCATGGTAATCGCTTGCATCTCTAGGGTGCTTTGAGTGGCTGACACAGGCAAATCGCTCTCGTTTTCTTGGGTGCTCAGCAATGCCACTGCGGCAACGAGCAAGGCGCAAGCCGCCACTGCGGACAGCCAAAGGGCGGGTTTTTGGTAGCGCAATACGTTTTGAATGCGGCTTTTGGTATCGCCTTCACCAAAGGCAAGGGGCGCGCCGCCCAGAATGCGTTTGCCCGTGGCAAGAGAAAGCAGTGAGGCAGAGTATTCTTTTTTAATGCCATGCCCAAGCGTTTTGATGACGCTTTCATCACAGGAAAGTTCCATATCCTTGCCGCACAGGAAAAAAGCAAGCCAGACAAGTGGATTAAACCAATGCAAGCAAAGAACGAAAAACGCAACGAGCTTAATGATATGGTCACCACGGCGGATATGGGTTTGCTCATGCAACAAAATATATTGCATTTCGCTGCGCGACAGCTGCACCGGCAGATAGATTTTGGGGCGAAACACCCCAAGCACAAAGGCAGTTTCTACCTCAGGCGCATAATACACCGCACAGAAAGCGCGACTTGCCCCGCGCCAGTACGCATTTGTATCCTGCGCAGATGATGCGTCTGCTGTATTTTCAAACGGCAACGCATTGCCGAGCAGATAGCGCAGGCGCAACAGACTGCCCATGCTATATAATAGTAGGCAGGCAATACCAATGAGCCAGATACAGCGTGCGGCAAAGAGCCAAAGCCGCAAGGAATTTACACTTGCGCCGGCATTGGTTGCGGCAAGGACATCGCCTGCTGTGGTGCTTTGTGTCGCATTTTGTGTGCTCTCTTGGGCGCTGCCTTGCGTTTCAATGTTTGCAATTGCCGCCCCGCTTTGCGACTGCTGCGCAGCATCCGCGCCCGCTGTCCCTTGCGCATTCTCTTGGGTATTCTGTGGCGATTGCAACACCTCTGATTGCACCACGGTTTCACCCGAACCGCCCTGCGTAGACAGCATTGCATTGACCGCCGCTTCTAACATACCGCCCCCAAGGGCAATTTCTGGGGCATCGACATAGACCATCTCCTGCGAGAGGGGCGTAGCAGTGACAGGGATAAGGCTTACACCACTTTCAAAGGAAAGCGGGCAGACAAGCCGAAACAGCACCACCGCCCACAGCGCATAAGAAAAACTTTTGGGCGCAGGTTTGAGCAGCAATCGAATGATGAGCACCCCAACAATCACATAGCTTGCAACGATGCTTTGATTGAGCACATATAAAAACAAGGCATCTAAATCAAATGACAACATATCCAATTCCCCCTTCTTTTCTGATAACAGGCAGCTAGGCGCAATGTGCACGGCTACCATATTCGGCTTTTACGGCTTTGTGACAGCTCGCCCTCTTACGGCAAAAATCAATCTTCTTTATGTGCCGCAATCAATGCTTCTAAGGCAGCGATATCCGTATCGCTTAATTTATTTTTGCGGGTAAATGCCGCTAAGAAGGTTGGCAGGGAACCGCCAAAACTTTCACGCAGGACGGCTTTGCCCTGTGCCGCGCCAAAATCTTCTTTGCTCATTAAGGCAATGACTGTGCCGTTTTGGTTTTCAAAAAGCCCTTTTTCGCAAAGCCCTTTGAGCATGGTATAGGTGGTGGTGCGCTTCCACCCTAGTTTTTCCTCACAAATTTCAGCAAGTGCGCGGGAGGCAATCGGCGCTTCTTGCCAGATGATATCGGCAAATATTTTTTGTTTTTCAGCAAGTGTTTCCATAAAAGGCTCCTTTTTATTACAGGCAATGCACAGGATATGCAAAACCGATGGTATAAATCTACACAATCCAAGCACCTACGAACAAAGCGCGCAACATGACACACGGCGCGCGTCTTGTCGTATTTCATTAGACTGTTTGCAGCGTTAGTCTAACACCATTAGACAACCTTGTCAAGTGTTTTGAATAAAAAAATACCCCCTACCGCTTGGCAGGGAGCATTTACAAGTATTATGATAGGATACCCTACCGATTATTCTTCCACAATCACGTTATCAATTTCTTTATGAATGTTATGGAGCAATGGAATTTTGGGTTCGCGACCATCGAGCACTGCAAGTGCAGAAATAATCGCAATTGCAATAATCGCAATGCGAACCAAAAGAGTTGCTACGCTAACAACCGAAGAAACCACGCTTGTAAGCATCGCAATGCTCAGCACACCCGCAAGGGTAGTAAGATAGCCAAGCAGGGTATTGATGATGGAGTATGCCATCGCTAAGAGTACTGCATCAATGGCACTTGCCGAAAGCGATTTTTCTTTGCACAAGAAAACCACTGCAAGGGCACAGAGAATGGCAACGGTGGTGTTGCTGTTAATCGCTGCAAAAAAAGCGATGGCAACTAAAACTTTAGCATTTACTTTTACGTTTGGCATTATTTATCCCCTTTCAACTGTTTCATGATGTCGATTTCGCCAACCAAGGGCAATTTCCAGATTTTGTTGTTGTAGGCGCGGACCATACCAAGGATGGTGCAACCTGCAAGCAACCAACGAGCAACAATGATGATCTTCACTAGGATATAACCGATAAATGGAACAAATCCAACGAACATCGCCAGAATGTAAAGCGCTAGATACAATGCAAGTAGCATCAGCGCTTGTTGCGAGCTGTTTTTTGCAACGGGGTCATCTTTTGCATCCGTTACCATTGGTAAGAAAAACAATACAGGAATGAACGCAATACATGCATTCACATTTTTTTCCGATGCAGGTGCTGCTTCGGGTGCAGGTGCTGCTTCGGGTGCAGGTGCTGCTTCAGGTGCAGG
>JAWXUQ010000139.1:0-2752 GCA_044426225.1 Faecalibacterium sp.
GCGCCTACTATTTTGGAACTAGCTGGGGTGGAGGTGCCAGCGGAAATGCAGGGCGAAAGCATGTTGCCGTTGCTTACCCAACGGGAAAATGCCGCATGGCGCAAGGAATTGTTGGTAGAACAGCTGATGGATACCCAAAACTATCCCAAGAGTGAGGCGGTTCGCACTAAGGATTGGAAGTACATTCGCTATTTTGCGCGCACAGAAAACCCAGAGCACGCGCACTTGCGCATTCGCAATACGCTAGATGATTACTACGAATTCTTAGCACAGCCAGAGCAGATGGCACAAAAGGCAGTATATGAGGAGTTGTTTGATCTTGCAAACGACCCAGAAGAAACCGTCAATCTAATTGCTGCACCAGAGCATCAAGCAAGGTTGGCAGAGCTGAAAAAAAGTCTGAATGAACTGATTGCCGCGCGCACTTGTGTAGGTATGGATGAAAGAGTATGTTATGATACAAGACCGCAACACGTGATTTTAAATCAGTAAGGCGATGCGTAAGGCGGTCGATTGATATACTAGAAAGCCCAAAATGCCCAGAATGCCAGAACACAAATAGAAAACTCTGCCTTGCTAGGGTTGAAACGGAGAATGTCATGCAATATATGTTAAAAGAAAACACGCCAGCCAAGGAAATTTCGGATGCTTATTTGCTCGGTAATGGTCGATTGGGTGCGGCTGTCTTTGGCAATGTGCCCATTGAAAAAATTCGCATTAACGATGATACCCTCACTTCTGGGTATGAACGACGCTATCAGAAGGAAGATTATTATGAACATTTGCAAGTAGCGCGCAAATTGACGCTAGAAGGCAAATGCCAAGAAGCGAATGCCTACATGGATAAGCACATGTATGGCGCGTGGTGTCAGTCGTACTTGCCACTTGCAACCTTGTGCTTTAGCATTGGTATGGGCAGTAATGCACGCAATGGCGAGACAAAGCGTTTGTTCCACATGTTGCCAGAGGAAGTGCATGAGTACGAGCGCACTTTGCAGTTAGATGAGGCCGTCACCTATTTACAGTATGAGCGCGATGGCATTCATTATACACGAGAAGCTTTTGTAAGTCATGGCGCGCAGGTGCTTGCGGTCAAGTTAACCGCGGATCACAACAATCTTACCTTTGCGCTTAGCTTAGATAGTACGCTACAAAGCTATATTGAGGTGGAAAATGATATGGTGAGCGTGCTTGGCCGTGCACCAGATAATGTGGAACCACAATATACACAAATCCAACCAGGGGTTGTTTATCAAAAAGAAGGTAAAAACCCAACGTTGCGTTTTGCAAGCAAGGCAATGATTTCGCAAACGGACGGTGAAGTGACTTCGGATGATACCCGCGTATATGTCAACAATGCAAGCTATGCAGTGGTACTGTTGGCGGCTGGTACCAATTATGCAGGGTATAAGGTGCCACGTGGCGATTCTGCTGAAGATGTGCTCGCGTTCCAAGGAAAACTGCTAGAACTGGCAGCACAAATGCCTTATGATGAACTAAAGGCAGCGCATATTAAGGAATATCAAGAACTGTATCATCGCGTAGACCTTGTAATTGGCGAGGGTGTCACAGACCATTTGCCCACAAGCAAACGGCTAGAGGTAAGTGTGAAAAGTGTACAAGACCCATCACTTGCAGCACTGCAATTACATTTTGTGCGTTATTTGCTGATTAGTTCTTCGCGCCCTGGCACACAGCCTTCTAATTTGCAGGGTATTTGGAATGAACGCGTGCAACCTGCGTGGTCGTGCAACCTTACCACCAATATCAATGCACAGATGAACTATTGGCCGGCAGAAGTGCTTGGGTTGAGTGAATGTCATACCCCTTTGCTTGATTATATTTTTGATATGGCAGACCATGGCGCGCAAACTGCAAAAGACTTTTTCCATGCGCCTGGTTGGGTAACAAACCATAATATGGATTTGTGGCGCCATAGTGTACCAGTATGTGAAACGACCAACTTTGCCTATTTTATTTTTGGCGGGGTTTGGATGTGTCAGCATTTATGGACACATTATCAGTATACCTTAGATAAGGAATTCTTGGCAAAAATCTATCCAGTGCTTCATGGGGCGTCAGAATTTATTTTGTCGCAATTGGTGGAAAACAACAATGGCTATTTGGTCACTGCGCCCTCTACCTCGCCAGAAAATCGCTACCTTGCACCAGGGACAAAAACTTATCGCGATTTGACTGATAAAATGGACGTAGAAAGCCGTTTTGCTGGTGCGCAAGAATCGGTGGTTTCTATCTGCGCAGGTAGTACTATCGATATGGCATTGACCCAAGAATTGTTTGGTAATTTAAAAACAGCGGCGGATATACTTCACATTGAGGACGATTTCCTCCTAAAAACAGAGGCGGCAAAGGCGCGTTTGCTTCCGTTCCAAATTGGCGAAAAGAATGGTCAATTGCAGGAATGGAATGAGGACTATGAGGAATGTTGCCCTGCAATGATGCATGTTTCGCATCTTTATACCATTTTCCCAGCCGATGTGATCAATCAGTATGATACGCCAGAGCTTTTTGAGGCGGCTAAAAAAAGTGTGCATCGTCGCTTTATGCATGGAGGATTCCGTTATTGGTGGGGCGGTGGTTGGGGGCTTTGCCTTGCGGCCAGATGCGGTATGACGGATATTGCGGAAATCATCTGTCGCGAAACAAATAAAAAATATTCAACATGCCTTGTGACACAAGGATTCACCTCACTGGTAGATGCCATTTCTGGGCACGCAGCTGGTATTGCCGA
>JAWXUQ010000051.1:0-18132 GCA_044426225.1 Faecalibacterium sp.
CATACCGCCGCGCATGCCACCACCGTGGTGACCACCGCCACCACCGCCGCCGCGCATACCACCGCCACCGCCATGAGGTCCTGGAGTCATAATCTACCTACTTTCTTTTTATTGTGCGTAAATTTGCTGTCATAAAATGCGGAGTGCGATTAAATGATTGCAATATTTAGCGGATGGTATTAAATATGATGAATAAAAAGATTACAAAAATAATGGCGGAAACCATAAAAGAGGGTCTTGTGCTAAAATAGCGCCGCCGATGCCGAGGGGGACGTGCTGTGCGTGGCGGACGAGGTGTGTGTCGCGCACTGCGTGGGTGTGACGAAGGGCGACTAGGTGGGCGTGAAGGGCGACTGCTGCTTGAACGGCTACCGCTAGACCGAGAACGACCACCACCGCCGTGGGAAGAATTACGTGGAGGCATAATGCACCTGCTTTCTTGATAAAAAAGGTGAATATTCTTATCTTAATTATAACAGTTTACCACATAGAAGTATAGGAGATTTTTGCGATTTCTCTGTGAATTTTCCGCGAATACTGCAAAAAAAACATATTGGGTCGAAATAAAGTGAGGAAAGAGTGATGATATAGTGCTGTGCTAAATGCCGGTGCCATCAAAGAGCGGGGTGTATTCCTCTTTGGCGCTGCTCTTTTCCTGCATATAGCCGTTGGACAACCCCTTGGAAAGTGCGTGCGTGATTACTTTGTTGTATTCATAGCTTGTAATGCGCCGTCCAATGCCGTGTGCTGCTGCTTTGTAAAAAGGGGTGTATTGACTCATTAAACTGGGCAAAAAGTGTTGCGGATAGACTTGCTGCCATTGTGCGAGCTGATTGAGCACTGCAAAACTATCGTCAGTGTGATTGGGGAGGGCAAGGTGGCGAATGATGGTGCCTTTTTGCAAAATATCTTGTGTGTCAAATTGCAATTTCCCTGTTTGGGTGAGCATCTGTTCAATGGCTTCTTTTGCAACGATGGGATAGTTTTCCGCGCAGGAAAGTTCTTTGGCGAGCGTTGCATCGGCATATTTGAAGTCAACAAGCCAGATGTCAACAAAACCATTCCAAGCGTCGATTTGGGTAGCTGTTTCATAGCCGCTTGTGTTGCAAATCACAGGTAGGTGCAAGCCTTGTTGCTTGGCAAGTGTGAGCGCGGGGGTAATCCAAGGTTGCCATTGCCCTGGTGTTACTAGATTAATATTGTGCGCGCCCTGCGCTTGTAGCGAAAGAAAAATCTCTGCAAGGCGGTTTGGTGTGATTTCTTTGCCAAAACCTTCTGCACTTATGGTGTAGTTTTGGCAGTAGCAACATTTTAAGGTGCATCCGCTAAAAAATACAGTGCCGCTGCCATGTGTGCCGCTGATGCAAGGCTCTTCCCAGTGGTGCAGTGCTGCACGTGCCACGGTTAGTGTTTTTCCGCAACCACAATAGCCCTTCGCATTGTTTGCGCGGTCTGCGCCGCACGCGCGGGGGCATAGGGTGCAATTCGTAGGGGCGACGGATGGAATATTTTCTGAAAACATGATAGTTTTTCCTTTTTTGAAACTGCTTTGTCATACAAAAGCCTTTGTTATTGACACTCGATATGATATAATAAAACCAAATGTATATATCGTTGCAAAATCTATCCATTAGTATAACACAAAATGAGCAAATCGGAAGGGGCAAACTATGAAAAATGAAGCGTCTAACGTACGAGAAAACCTCAAATATCTCACTTTGTTAGGGAAGGAATATCCATCTCAGGCAACAGCTTCTAGTGAGATTATCAACCTGCAAGCCATTTTGAAATTGCCCAAAGGGACAGAGCATTACTTGAGCGATTTGCATGGTGAAAATGAAGCGTTTATTCACCTGATTAATTCAGCTTCGGGTGTTATTCGTGAAAAGGTAGATGCCGTTTTGGGTGAGCGCGTTTCTTCACAGCGCCGCGCTGAACTTGCAACCTTGATTTACTATCCCGCAGAAAAACTGCCAGAGTTAAAAACGCAGTGCCGTGATTTGGAAAGCCTAGAGGACTGGTATCGCACAACACTATTCCACCTGATTGATATCTGCCGATTGGTTTCGTCTAAGCATACTCGTGCGCATGTGCGCCGCTGTCTGCCAGAAAATTGTGGGTATATCCTAGACGAATTGCTGCATGCGCATTTTGAAGATCATAATAAAAATAGATATTACGGTCAAATTGTTGGCAGTATCTTGGAAAATCAGCGAGCAGATATCTTTATTTTGCGCCTTTGTCAATTGATTAAGCGTCTTGCGGTGGATCGCCTGCATATTGTGGGGGATATCTTTGATAGAGGTCCTCGTCCTGATATTATTTTAAATCGCCTTGTACAGCACCATAATGTAGATGTACAGTGGGGCAATCATGATGTAGTATGGATGGGTGCTGCTGCGGGCAGCCCAATTTGTATTTGCACTGTCCTCAAAACGACATTGGCTTATTACAATCATGATATGCTGGAAGATCATTATGGTATTAACTTGCGCCATCTATTGCGCTTTGCTGAAAAATGGTATGGTAGCAATAGCACCTTACGTAACTGGATGCCACATGTGGATGAAAATCGCAATTCTGCCACCCCAGAAGGGCTGCGATTGTGCGCTGCCATGCACAAAGCGATTACAATTTTGATGTTTAAACTAGAATGTCAGGTCATCGATCGCAACCCGGAATTTCAGATGGAAGGCCGCGATTATCTGCGCCAAATTAATTGGAAGCGTAACACGGTGCTCTGCAACGGGGTGGAATACCCCTTGCTAGATACGGCATTCCCAACCGTTGACCAAAACGACCCTGCGCATTTATTTGAAGAAGAGGAACAGTTGCTTGTGCAGCTTGTGGAGTCCTTCCAACAGAGCGAAAAACTGCAACGCCATGTTGCATTTTTGTATGCAAAGGGCGGTGTATATCACATTGAAAATGGGAATTTACTCTATCATGGTGCCATCCCGATGACGGAAGAGGGCGAGTTTGCGGCTGAAAAGTTCGAAGGGCAAGATTACAAAGGGCGCGCGTTGCTTGATTATTGTGATGCACGTGCGCGTCGCGGTTATTTTGCACCTGAGCATAGCCCCGCCCGCATTGCAGGGCAGGATTTCTTATGGTATTTGTGGTGTGGCAAACTTTCGCCTCTCTTTGGGCGCAGTGCAATGACGACCTTTGAGAGAAAATATATTGCAGATGTTTCGACCCATGAAGAACAAAAAGATCCATATTACAAGTGGTATGTAAAAGAGTCCTCTTGCGTGAAAATTTTAGCGGAGTTTGGGCTAGGCAAAGACTGCCATATTGTCAATGGGCATGTGCCTGTGCAGGTGAAAAAAGGGGAAAGTCCTATCAAAGGTGGTGGGCATTTGCTTGTAATCGATGGCGGATTTTGCCGCGCCTATCATGAAAAAACAGGGATTGCAGGCTATACGCTTGTTTATTCAAGCCATGGCATGAGCTTGCGCACGCATCAGCCATTTGAAAGCCAAAAACGTGCCATCGCAGATAATCGTGATATTTTATCACGGGTAAACTTGGTGAGCAACCGTGACCGCCGTGTGCTTGTAGAGGATATTGACGAGGGTGTTGTTTTAAAAGCGCGTATTGAAGATTTGAAGCAGCTCGTGCTTGCCTATCAAAGTGGTATGCTCAAAGAAGAAACAGAAGATGAAAATATCTGGTAAAGTGACTTGCAAAGAGTTTTGAAATCAGTGCATAGAAATTACTTTTTATGGAAAGATATCACTAAAGAATGTAAGTGATATGGTCGGAATTTGAATTGCAGTTACAGACATTTTTCTTTGAAAAATATAGAAACCTTTGTGAAAAAGCAGAAATAATCTGTTAAAATCAGAAAATTCCCCCCTAAACTTTGCATTTTCTTGCAATATGTGTATAATAGATATGATATGGTAGTCATAGTATGGTATTTGTGCTATCCATCAGAAGGTTTTTAGAGCCTAGCGCAAGCGAAGAAGTGTTTGGTTCATTGAAGGAGTAATTTTGGAAAAGTTTGTAATTAACGGCGGGCGCCCGCTCAAAGGGGAAGTTTCAATTTCTGGTGCAAAAAATGCAGCAGTTGCAATTCTTCCTGCAACCATCCTTGCAGCAGGGAAATGCGTCATTGAAAATCTCCCTTGCATCAGTGATGTTACGGCAAGTCTGCATATTTTAAGTTCGCTTGGTGCGCAGGTGAAATTGATTAATAAAAACACCTACGAAATTGATACTACATTTTTATCATGTGCAGAGGTACCTGATGATTTGTCGCGCCAGATGCGTGCAAGTTATTATTTCCTTGGCGCCTTGCTTGCACGTTTTGGCAAAGCACAGGTTGCCATGCCAGGCGGCTGTAACCTTGGCCCCCGCCCGATTGACCAACATCTAAAGGCCTTTAATGCCATCGGCGCGAAGGATAGCGTGGATTATGGCATGATCAACGTAGAGGGGCACGACCTTGTTGGCGCGGATATCTTTTTTGATAAAGTAAGCGTAGGTGCCACCATGAATGGTATGCTTTGTGCAGTGCACGCAAAAGGCCAAACTGTTCTGGATAACTGTGCCAAAGAACCACATATTGTTGACCTTGCAAACTTTTTGAACATGTGTGGCGCGGATGTGCGTGGCGCAGGTACCGACGTGATTAAAATTCGCGGAGTAGAGCGGATGCACGGCGCAACATACAGTATCATTCCAGATCAGATTGAAGCCGGTAGTTACATGGTTGCCGCAGTGGCAACTGGTGGCGATGTTCTCATTAAAAATGTAATCCCCAAACATCTTGACCCTATCACAACAAAACTCGTGAAAGCGGGTGCTGTGGTAGAAGAATTTGATGAATCATTGCGTATTTATCGTGAGGGCGAATTGCAACCCACCAAAATCAATACCATGCCACATCCGGGTTTTCCGACCGATATGCAGCCATTAATGGGTGTTTTGCTCAGTGTGGCAAAAGGCACAAGCACGGTAACAGAAGGTATTTGGGATAACAGATTTCGCTATGTAGACGAACTAGCGAAGATGGGTTGCAATATCCAAGTGGACGGTCAAGTTGCCGTCATCGAGGGGGTTGAAAAACTCTCTCCTGCGCCTTTGCGTGCAAGTGATTTGCGTGCAGGTGCTGCGCTTGTTGTTGCAGCACTCATGACGGAAGGCACCAGTGAAATCGATGAGATTGCCCATGTGCAACGCGGATATGAAGATATTGTTGAGAAACTGCAGGCACTTGGTGCAGATATTAAGCAGGTAGAAAAAACGCCTGCCACGTTAAGCCAAGCGCTGTAATCAAAAGCGTCTTTGCAGCCGCATCTTTCGCAAGGTGCGGCTGTTTTTATCGTAAATTCAGCAATGGCATGATTGGCATAAAGTAAATGATGTCGATTGCAAAGGTAAAGTAGGGGAAGAATGGCAGAATTTATTTCATTGTATTCGGGGTCATCGGGCAACTGTAATGTAGTGCGCGCAGGGGATCGCTATCTGATGATTGATATGGGCAAAAGCTGTAAAATCACAGTGGAAGCGCTCAAGAAAATTGGTTTGCCTATTGCAAACTGTGATGGAATACTAATTACGCATGAGCATAGCGACCATGTGAAAGGGCTGCGGGTATTCCTAAAAAAACACCGTGTGCCTGTATATGGTGCAGCAGACACTCTGGACATGCTTTGGCAAAATGAGCTAGTGCCAGAGGATGCAGACCTACATACCATTACCTATGCAAGAGAAGATATCGGTGCGTTTGCTGTTTGTGCCTTTCAGACAAGCCACGATGTGCCTTGTGTGGGCTATCGTGTCCAGACACCAGATGCACGCATTATGGCAATTGCTACCGATTTAGGGCATCTTACCCCTGTGGTAGAAAAAGCATTAGTAGGTTGCGATTTGGTGGCGCTAGAAAGCAACTATGACCCATACCGTTTGCAGGAGAGTTTTTATCCGGAATATTTAAAGACGCGCATTAGAAGTAACCGTGGGCATTTGTGTAATGAAATGTGTAGCGAAAAGATTGTGCAGCTATTACAGGCGGGTTGCAAAAAGTTTGCGCTGTGCCACCTTTCCAAGGAAAATAACACACCAGAGCTTGCCCTGCATGCAGTATTGCTTGCGCTTGCAGCACACGGCATGAAGCCAGATGCAGACTGTGTGGTGCAAGCACAATATCGCGATGAAGTCAGTCCTGCCATCACGTTTTAACGTTCCTTTTTTGTGCTAAAAAATTAATGCGAAAAATATGGGAAAAACAGTTGACAATAGCTTGCGAAAAAGGTATAATATACAACGTTGACCAAGCACAAAGTGCTTTGCGGAAACGATGGGGATTTGCATAGTGGCAGTGCATCTGACTCTGACTCAGACTGTGGGAGTTCGATTCTCTCATCCCCAACCATATAAAAGAACCGTAGCGGCATGTATGTTGCTGCGGTTTTTTTTATCACGGGGCATAGCGCAGTTGGTAGCGCGCCTGGTTCGGGACCAGGAGGCCGTGGGTTCGAATCCCGTTGCTCCGACCAAAAATAAAACCCCAGCTTAGGCTGGGGCTTTATTTTTGCATCGGACACGAGGATTTGAACAGCACGGCTCGTCGTAACGAGCAAAAAATGCCGAAATCAGGCATTTTTTAGTGCGCGGGAGAATCCCGTTGCTCCGACCAAAACAAACTCCAGCTCAGGCTGGGGCTTTGTTTTGGTATCGGGCGAGAGGATTTGAACGCGCGTTTTATTTATTTGTGTGTTGATTTTGATGAGGGTGTTAAAATTGACATGTGCTCGTTGAAAATAATTCATTTCTTGACTTTCTTGATATATCGATGGTATAATATAAAGCGCAAGATAAACAAACTTATTGGTAGGAGCATAATAATATGAGTAATCCAAAACAAGAAAAATTTTCGCATACCATAGAAATTATTGTCGTTATTTTAATGGGCTTAACTGCACTATTAACAGCATGGGCATCTTGGGTCGGTTCATTACATAGCGGCAATCAGGCCACCAACTATACCGTTTCCAACAATATCGCTTCAGAAGGTAATAGTGAATATAACGCTGCAAGCCAGTACCTTATGCAAGATATGATTTTGTGGAACGAAATCGCAGATATGCAGTTTGATATTTGGTATGCGTATGAAAATGACGATGAATATACCCTTGCGCTGCAATCTGAAAAGTTGTATTTCAAACTATACGAAAACTTGAGTGATGATATGGCAGCGGCAATTGCATGGGACTTCCCTGAGTCTGATGATTACGTAACCACTATTTTAGACTGGATGGAAAACGAAGAAGCGGTGAATACTCCCTTCGCAGATGAAGAATACTTTGATTCTTACTATGAATATGCGTATGAGCTACTCGCAGAATCGGATGCTGTCCTAGAACAGGGTAAAGAAGATAACGCGAATGGCGATAAGTTCGGTTTGATTACCGTTATTTTTAGCGTTTCGCTGTTCTTGTTAGGTATGATTAGCACCATGGAAAGCGTTAAGAACAAATACATCCTTCTGGGTGTTGCCGGTGTTAGCATTGTGTTTGCTACAATCTTTATGCTGTGCATCCCACTGCCTACTGGTTTCTCTTTGGCAAACTTCTTCTAATGCATGAAATAAGCGTTGTGCTGCTATAACATTGCATACAGCATTATGTAAAATAGAATAAAACAAAAAGCAGGGCTGCCACAAGTCAAAACTTGTGAACGGCTCTGCTTTTTGTTTGCATGCGCTTATGATAAAAAGGCGCGAGAAGTCTGGTTGCTTTTATATGCTTCTATTGTAAACGGGTTCATTGTAGCTGCTTAATTTGCCGCATTTTGCGATGATTAATATTGATACTGTGGCACCATTGCGCGGAATACTGCCATATTTTCAGCATACGCAGGGTCGGTGGCAAAGTTTGTGCACTCGCTTGGGTCTTTTGCAAGGTCAAATAGTACCTCTGGCATATCCTTGCCATAATATTGATATTTTAAATCATCTTGTTTTATCATCAAGTGATTGCCGCCATCGTGCCGTCCAAAGTGGCTGATGGTCATGTTATCCCAAGGCGCGTTTGCGTCTGCCATTAGTGGGGCTAGGCTGTGGCTATCTAAATCTGGCGGGGTCGGGATGCCCACATAATCGCAAAGAGTTGCATATAAATCCGTGGTGTTTACGTTTTTGTGCACCGCGTTAGCGCCGCGTGCCTTGGGCGCGCGGATAATGAGTGGCACCCGAACACTTGCTTCAAAAAACTTTTGCTTTTCCCAAATCCCATGCTCGCCTAGCATTTCACCATGGTCACTAGTGTAAATGATTAGCCAATCGTCTAGGTTTTGCCCGGCATCCTCTAATGCTTGCAGCACCGCGGCATATTGCGTGTCGATTTCCTCAATCATCCCATAATAAGCAGCCGTTGCGCGGGTGATATCACGGTTAGTCAAATCGCCGTTTGCTTTCACCTGCCGCGTGCTCAAAAAT
This sequence comes from Faecalibacterium sp., assembly GCA_044426225.1. Classification (GTDB taxonomy): domain Bacteria; phylum Bacillota; class Clostridia; order Oscillospirales; family Ruminococcaceae; genus Faecalibacterium. The sequence goes on from JAWXUQ010000051.1 coordinate 8,450, forward strand.
GGATGGTCAAATACAGCTTCCTCCAGATAGGGCTGCACGCGGTTTAGATAATAATCAAACTGCTTTTGCTTGGTGAAATAAGGGTAATGTGGCTTTAGCAAACTTACCTTTAATAATAAAGGCTGCTCTTTGCAAGGGCGGTCATAGTCGGGGTCAATAAAATAGTTTTTGATAAACTGCAAAGCGCCCTCTACAACATAATCGTCGTTGTTCTTGGCATCAGAAGCGCCTGCCTTCATAATCTCTTTTGCATCGCTCCATTTGCCCCATTCTGCCACAAAAGGTGCGCACCCTTCTTCGGTTTCAATATAAGGCGCGTTCATCTGGATATCTCCGCTGACGCGTTTTGTCCACCCTTGCATCTGGTCGGGACCGGTATGGTGCAATTTGCCGCAGCACACCGTCTGATATCCATAGCGCGAAAGCCATTTCGCAAAAGTATTGCTAAAGGGTGGCAGGTCATTGCCATATTCGCGGCATCCGCAATGCTTGCAGTTTTGCCCCATCATCATTGCTTGCCGCCCAGGAATGCAAATTGGGCTTGGGGTATAGCAGTTCGTAAACACAGTGCCGCTAGCAGCAAGTGCATCAAGAGTAGGGGTGCGCACAATCTTATTTCCGGCATAGCCTGTAACATCTGCACGGTGTTCATCACTCATCAAAAATAAAATATTTGGCTTTTTGCTTGTTTTCATGGTGCATCCTTTCCGTGAAAAGCAGCATATTCTTTACTGGTTTTCATTGTCCTGTGTTACGGGGGGGAATATTTGTTTTTGCTTTGTGAACAACTTATTATAACTATAATGAAAGTTTTGTGAAAATGCAAGGGGGTATATAAAAAAATGTTGGAATATAAACGAAGATAGGATGAAAAAATCTTAAGAAGTGTTTAAGATTGTATGTCAAGATATGAAAATGCATTGACAAAAGTAAGAACAAATTATATACTTTGAACAAATATATCTTTGTCGAAAATACTATCGTTATGCAAACGCTGAAAGGTTGGTACAAGATGAAAATTAGATTGGGCATGTTAGATCAAGATTTACGCTATATGCGCCGCTTGACGGATTATTTTAATACATACTATGCGGATAAATTAGAAGTATCTGTTTTTTCTTCGTTAGAGAACTTAAACGAGTTTTTAAAAACCTCTAAAATCGATGTTCTTTTTGCCAATTATGAGATAGAGCAAGGCCAACTCCCTAAATCAGAGAGCACGGTGCTTGCTTACTTTGCGGACACCCAAGACACTGAAACGATTAACGATGTCCGCACTGTTTGCAAATACCAAAGAGCTGAGCTTATTTACAACGAAGTACTCAACCTTTATGCAGAACTTGATTTAAACAAGTCCTTCTCTACCATGGCGGGAGATTGCCCTATTTACTTATTTATGGGGGTTGCGGGTGGTGTAGGCACCACTGCGGCTGCCATTGCTTGCGCTGCTAATTTTAATCAATGTGGTAAGCGCGTATTATACTTAAATTTAGAAGAAAATGGTGTGCTAGAACCATTCCTCGCTGCTGAGGGCAATACTGGCTTATCAGATGCGCTTTACGCGGTTAAGAGTAACCGCGCAAACCTTTCGCTCAAGTTACAAACTATTGTGCGTAAAGATGAAAGTGACATCTGTTTTTTTGCGCCCTTTGATGCGAGCCTAGACGCGGCAGATATGGATGCAGAGGATGCAACAGAATTCATCCGTGCGCTAAAAGCAACCTCGATGTTTGATTGTATCGTGGTGGATGCAGATGTACTAATTTCCAAAAAGAGAAACGTCTTGATGAATATGGCAAGTCAGATTTTCCTTGTCAATGACGGTCGCGATGTGTCTAACTTGAAAATGCAGCGCGTATTGCAGTCGCTGCAAATCATTGACGAGCGTGACGAAACGCGCATCTTGGTAAAGTGCAGCATACTATATAATAAGTTTGGTAGCATGAGTACGCAGCAATCTCCTGAATTGTGCAATGGTGTGTTTGGTGTGATGAACCGTTACGAAGGTGGTACTTCCAAACAAGTATTAGAACAATTAATACAAAAGAATATATTTGTGTCGCTTGTTGAACAGGCTTAAGAAGGGGAGCGTTTGGGATGGTACAAGAAAAAGTAGATCAACTCATAGTCGAATTCAAGAAAAGTGTAGTCGATACGTTTCAGTTAAGTCAACTTTCAGACGAAGAACTACAATTTAAAATTGAAGACCTCGTGGCAGAGCGTTTAGCAGGGCAATATGTACCGATAGATCAGCGTGTGTACATCACAAACCAAGTGTATTCTTCCATTCGTGGTTTTGGCATATTAGATGCCATCATGGATAACGAAGATATCACCGAAGTTATGATTAACGGTCCGGATGATATTTTCATCGAAGAAAAAGGACGCCTTTATAAAATTGATAAAACGTTTGAAAGCGAGCGCCGCCTTGAAGATATCGTGCAGCGCATTGTAGGTTTAGCAGGGCGCGAAGTAAACCAAGCTAGCCCCATCGTAGATACCCGTTTGCCCAATGGTTCACGTGTGAATGTGGTGCTGCCGCCAATCTCGCGTAATGGTGCGATTGTCACTATTCGTAAATTTTCCAAAGATCCAATGACGGTCGAAAAACTAATTAAATATAAATCCATCACCCCAGAAATTGCGGATTTCTTAGAAACACTCGTCAAAGCAAAATACAACATCTTTATCTGTGGTGGTACGGGTTCGGGTAAAACAACCTTCCTAAACGCGGTGTCCAATTTTATCCCTAAAGAGGAACGCGTTATTACCATCGAGGATTCCGCAGAGCTGCAAATCGAAGGTGTTGATAACCTTGTCAGCCTAGAAACGCGTAACGCGAACTCTTCGGGTGCGGGCGCGGTTACCATTCGCGATTTGATTAAATCTAGCTTGCGTATGCGCCCTGAACGCATTGTTGTTGGCGAAGTCCGTGGTGCAGAAGCAATTGATATGCTTCAGGCCATGAACACTGGTCACGATGGCTCGCTTTCCACCGGTCACGCAAACTCGACCAAAGACATGCTCAGCCGTCTAGAAACCATGGTGTTGCAAGGTGCAGACGGTTTGCCATTGCAGGCAATTCGTCAGCAAATCTCAAGTGCGATGGATATTATCATTCACCTTTCGCGCTTGCGCGACCATAGTCGTAAAACAATGGCAATTAGCGAAATCTTAGATATTGATGATCGCGGTAATATCATCGTTAACACCTTATATGAATTTAAAGAAGATGAAAACACAACCTTAGAAAAAGTGAGTGGTGCGTTATTGCGCACAGACAATAAAATGCAGAATATTTTCAAATTACAGCTTGCGGGGTTTAATACAGATGTTTAATAAAAAAGAAAAAACACCCAAATCTAAACCAGAAAAAGTAATAGAACCACAGTACTATCGTTCTGCCACCAATATCCAAACGTTAAATTATCATGTATATTACATGAGTACCGCAGAGAAGATTGTGTATTATATCTTAGGGTTTGCGGTTGGTGCAGCAGTGGGCTATTTGTTCTATGGTGGAATTGCAAAAAATGAATATGGTGACCCTACCACGCTTACCTATATCATTAACACAATTGTTTCAGTATCAGTTGGGCTAGTAACAGGTAAGGTGTTTTTGCCCATTCGCACAGAACAGATTTTGCAAAAGCGTCAACGTCAATTGCGCACGCAATTCCGTGATATGCTAGAGGCGCTTTCCACCTCGATGAGCGCAGGTAAAAACGTAGTCGATTCGTTTGATTCCATCTACTATGATATGTCAATGCAATACGGTGAAAGTGCATTTATCATCCAAGAGCTCAAGGTCATTAACAACGGCTTGGCAAATGGTGTGAACATTGAAGAGCTTTTGGCTGATTTTGGTGCGCGTAGTGCATCGGAAGATATCGTAGGCTTTGCAAATGTATTTGAAGTGTGTTATCGCAAAGGTGGTAATATCAAAGATACCGTGCGTAGTACCTATGACATTCTAAGCGAAAAAATGGCGATTTCTGAAGACATTGCAACGGTGGTATCGGGCAGTAAATCACAGCAATATATTATGTTGCTGTTGCCGATTATGATGATTGTCATGATTAAATCAATGAGTGCAGATTTTGCAGCGAATTTTGTCACACTTGCGGGCATTGGTGCGACAACGGTAGCCATAGGTTTGTTTGTGATTTCCTATTTCGTGGGTAAAGTAATGTTAAACATTAAAGTATAAAGGTGGGCAAATATGTTTGGGTTAGGGTTGTTAGATTTCATTTTTATCATCCTAGGTGCACTGCTAGTCGGTGCGTGGATATTCTTTTATGTTTCAGGTAAAAAAAATGCGTCCTTCTTTGAAAGCCTAGAGGAAAAGGATTATCCATTAAAAGAATTGTATTTTGTCGGATATGCAATTTTAGAATATGTTCATTTCGATTATAAATCCAAAGCAGCGCGTGAGCTACGCAAGCAGATTGAAATTATCTATGATAGCAAATATGCTGATTACTATCTGCGTGTGTTGTATGCACAAAAGATTACATTGGCATTTACCGTGGCAGTGTTTGCGGTGCCGATGTATTGCCTGGCAGATGACATGGTGATGATTGCACTCATGTTGTTATTTATCTGGGCGGCATATTATTATTATCATACCCAACCTGGTAAAAAAATAGTAGAACGCTCAGAAAGCATCTTAATCGATTTTTCGGGCATGGTATCCAAACTGGCGCTTTTGGTCAGCGCGGGCATGATTTTGCGTGAAGCATGGGAAAAAGTTTCCGAAACAGGGGATACACCCTTGTACCTAGAAATGCAGAAAAGTGTAATTGATATGAAAAATGGTTTTTCAGAACAAGATGCCATTTTTGGCTTTGGGCAGCGTTGTATGACAGTAGAAAGCAAAAAATTTGCGTCTACCATTATCCAAGGTGTTTCTAAAGGCAATAGTGAGCTTGTTGTTATGTTGCAAAACCAAAGCAAAGAAATGTGGGAAATGAAAAAACAACTGGTGCGCCGCCAAGGCGAACTTGCAAACACCAAATTAATTGTTCCTGCATGCATTACATTTATTGGGATATTAATTATGGTTGTAGTACCGATTTTTGCAAATCTCGGGGTATAACAATAATTTAATATAAAAATTTAAAAGGAAGGAGAAAAAATCATGACCAATTTTGCAAACAAAATCTATAACAAGATTTTCTGTGAAGTTCAATCCTTCAAAAAAGAAGAGCTTGGCGCAGTTGATCTAGTGGTAATTGTTGTACTTATCGGTATTGCGGTTGCGTTAGCAGTTGTCTTTAAGGATGCAATTTCAACCTTATTGGATGAATTGCTAGGTGCAATTTCAGCCAGTGCGTCTTCTGCAATTAGCGTATAGAGCAGCACAGAGATAATATCTCTCATATAGGTGCCGCTGTTTTATAGCGGCGGTACCTATCGATGGCAACAATGGCTTTTGGCCTTTTTATATAAACACAGGGGGGAACCTTTATGCAAAACAAAAAGCGAACCAGTATAAAAGAAGAATCGGGGGTTGTCATGCTGATAGAAGCAGCATTTGTTTTCCCGATTATGTTCATCGTGCTTTTTATTTTGATTATGCTTGCCGAAGCGTATTTTCAAAATGCGCGCATTACCCGCATGGTAACCGTGCAGGCGATTACCTCGGCGGCATATTGCGAAAACCCAATGCTTGAAACCGTAATAGAAAACGACACGACACCATCCTATTCTAAAACAGCAGATTATACCAAACCATATCGCTATCTGTTTTCTGGTTGGGGTGGCAGTGACGCAACTACGCAAGAATCGGTTGCCCTAGACGGTCTAGAATCAAGCATCGAAGCCCTTACCTCTTGGGCGTTTGCGGGAATGAAAATAACCAACGTAAATGTCACCACAGAATATCAGCAAAGTTTGTTGATTTCACATTTTGTCATTCAATGTGATTATTCTGTGCAGCTGCCCATCAAAATGCTCTTTGAAGAGGAAAACTTTACGGTAGATTACTCCATCCATGTGGAGCAACCAGTCGGTGACCCTGCTGAATTTGTGCGTAATGTCAGTTTAGTGCAAGATTACTTGGAACGTTGGGAAGCAGCAGGGGAATTTACCCAAAAGATTAGTGACGCAATGGAACCAATCAAAAATTTTTTAAACTGATAAGAGAGGTGCACAGATGTTCAAACGAAAAAAAGACGGTAGCCCCGGGTTTGTGTGCGTTTTCTTGGCAATCGTGATGGTGCCTTGCATTACATTTACTTGCTTGTTTGCCGATTTAAGCCGTGTGCAGTTAAGTGCTGCCCTTGCAGAGTCTTCTGCGGATTTAGCGCTGAACAACACCCTTGTGAATTACGACCAAGAATTAGAGCAATACTATGGCTTGATTGCCTCTTGCCAAGATATGGATGAATACTACACCACAACAAGCCAGTTTTTCACTGCCATGCTAAAATCGCAAGGGTTAAGTGATGAGGAAACTGCCCTGTTTGATAGCTACCTAAAAGATATCATCGCGCAATATCAAGGGGTAGATGCCGTCTCCTTTTTGGCAACGGATATCGAAGGCGATGTTACGGTAGAGGCAGTTGGCGATGGCTTGGGCGACTCTGCCGCTCTCATCCAAGACCAAATTGTCGAATTTATGAAATATCGCGGACCGATTGAGATTACAACTGGTCTGGTGGCTCGTTTGTCTAGCATGACGGTAGGTGATCAAACGATTGTTGAGCAGATTACCGAAGCAAGCGAAGACGAACCAGTCCAAGAGGCGAAGCAAGAATATGCGGAAACCCAAGGCGAGCTGTTAGAGGCGATGTATAACACCTACATGGCAATCAAAACGTATGAGGATGCACAAATTGCAGGCAGCAGTCCCACTTATAGCGGCTATACTGATATGCAAGAAGATTTAAAAAACATCTGGACAGATTACGCGTCTATGACAGAGCTAATTGTCCAGTATTATGCAAACTCTAGCGGTTTAACAGCGGCAGTTGCGCCCTCAGCATCGTTAAATTCAAGTGCAAAATCAAAAGAAGATGTGGGCACACGCGTTGAAATCCCGCAACCCACTGCAGAACCAGACGAAGATGCTGACCCAGAGGCAACACCTGCCCCCACCCCAGAGCCAGAGATTAAATATTACATGAAGGAGAGCACGGTCTCAAGCAAACTTAGTACGATAGATTCTAGCATCGAAACCATCACCACAAATGCGCAGGCGGCTTACGAGGCATTTTCTGCGATAGAAAGCCCAGAAGGCAACACAACGGTAAACCCAGTGCAATATTGCTTGAAACTGCAGGAGCTCAATGCGGCGGGCAATTACATTAGCAAAATTGCAAGTGCAGCGTCAGACCTTGTCAGTGCCTATGAATACATCTGTGCAAGTGCAAACTGTGATGATAACCCTAACAGCAGCACGGACGATACCCTGCGCGCTTCCATTGCCACAGCAAAGGCGAAAGCCGAATCAACAGTCAGCACCTACCTTTCGGGTTCTGGCAATAATAACTTCCGCAGTATCGTGGTCTATTATGCAACGCTTTCTGCTGAGGTCAAAACAGAAGTTGATAACCAAAGCTATACCTTCGAGAGCTTATATTTAGATGACAACGTCACGGTTGCGACCTTTGTATCAGCGGTCAGCAGTTACTTAACCACCCAAAAAACCTATTACCAAGACCGCATTGATGAGCTCGAAGTCGCAATCAATGGTTCCTCATGGTCGTTCTTATCGGGCAGCAACGGTGTAAAATCGCTTGAAGCATTAGAAGATTTAGCGGTGAAATTCCAAACTGACCGAGATGCATGGGGCGATGCTGCGGAAGATGCCGGTACAACCTATGGTGAGGAGGAACGTGCGCTTTACGATGGCGAAGACGAAAACTCAGCCGAAAGTGAAAAAGCGGCAGCAGCGGTCACAGATACCTCGGTAAAGGAGCTCAAAGATCGCCTAGAAAACATTCAAACCGAAATGCAAAATCTCTGCGATGCAATAGATGCCTTTACCTATAATGGTACAAAAATCGCAAACATCAGCTCGGCAAGCACGGCAATTCAAAAAGCGAAAAACGGAATCACCACCAGTAGCATTGGCTTGTATTTTTCTGAGAACGAAACCTATGCAGAAAATATTGCGGCAAGTTTAATCAGCCCTGCGCAAACCGCAATTTACACCCCCGCTAGTCAAGTGGAAAGTAACGACCCTGTGCTAACAAATAACACACCTTCGCTCTATCAATATATGAAAGATCAATTTGGTGGAAGTGAAGATGATATAGCCTCTGAAAAAAGTTCGAATGATAGTAGAAACGATGCTTATGCAAGCGCTGCGCAAGATGCCCAAGACGATGCGAATGAGCCGAATACTGTTAGCAATAACCAAATTGTCGATGATTATGATACTGATGCAGTCAACGCAATCAGCGCATTATCAGGCACGCTTACGGTCATGACTTGTTTGCTAGACTTGAACTTCTCTGCCATTCGTGATAATATTTATGTGGCAGAATATGTCATGGATATGTTTAGTTATTCTAGCTATGAAAGCGAGGGCAAATATAATTTGTTGCAGGTGGAACATAATGGTGAATATAATGGGGAACCGATTACCCTTTCAAATCAAGAAGCTGCGTATGAAAGCGTAAAAGCTGATTGGGAAGAAGAGGATGTCACCAAAATCACCACCAACAAAACCCTTACCAATATCATGATTAATACCACCAACAATGCCGCCTATGCCGCAGAGGTAGAGTATGTATTATATGGTGGGCAAGGGGTAACAAACAGGCAGACCATCATCCGCGCCTATGCAGATATCTTTGCACTGCGCTTGGCAGCAAATACTTTGTCAGGATTTAAGTTGTATTATACTGTAGATCAAGACTCAAGCCTTACTGCATTGATGATTGAGAGTATTGCAAGTGCAATAGTAGTAGCCACATCTGGAGTAGTGCCAGTGGCGCTGACAAAATCAATCTTAATTGTGACACTTGCAACGATGGAATCAGCAAACGATTTGAATCGTCTGAAAAATGGCATTCCAGTATCTTTGATTAAATTAGAGGAAGATGATTGGTTTTTTAATATTTCTGTAGATGCGAATGATGATAGTGGGGGTAAAAATGCGAGTTTTGGTGGCGTTGAACAACCCGTAGATGAAAATGGTCTCTTCTATAGTGATTATCTTTATCTCTTCCTCTTGGTCAATTTAGGTAGCGAGGCAACCGCCAACGATATGTTGTTGCGCATAGGCGAAATCATAGAAACCAATATGCGCTTCCACCCAGATGGTGACGAAGATTATGACCTTGCCAGTGCTTATCAATATTTCCAACTTTCCGCAAAGCTAAAGGTAGACCCCCTCATGATAGACCTGCCCATTATTGAGCAAACCACCTCTTGGGAAGAGTTTAAAGAAAGCGACACCTGGTGCACCTATGAAATCTCGGTTATCCGTGGCTATTCGTAATGTCATGTAGATATACATTAAAAAAATACAACAAAACAATACAAACAGGAGAAAAAATGATGAAAAATATGACTAGACGCACCTTCCTAGCCGCCCTTGGTGTAACCACCGCCACCCTCTTGGTGGGTTGTGGCGATAGTACAGATAGCACAAGTTCAAGTTCTACAACTAATAGTAATGCAAGCACCACCTCTGGAGATACCGTAGAAGAAGATACCAGTGTAGACGT
>JAWXUQ010000052.1:0-18063 GCA_044426225.1 Faecalibacterium sp.
TACAAAATTCCGAGGGAATATGCCACAAAGGCTTGGTGTCCATCCTCTGCTGTGATCCATGCACAATCTTGTAACACATGCGGGTGGGTGCCGATGATTAAATCTGCGCCCCAATCTGCAAAGTTTTGTGCAAGTGTTTCTTGTGAGGAATGGACGATGTGACTGTCTTCTGTACCCCAGTGCACACTAACGATCACAAAATCCGCAAGGGTATCCGCAAGCACAACTTGTTCTTTCATGCGTTCTATTTCGCTAGTATATATTACGGTTTTGGTTGCATTACTTGGGGTAGGGATCCCGTTGGTTGAAAAGGTATATGCAACGTAGGCAATGGTAATGCCATTTATTTCTTGCAACTCGATATCGTTTTCATCGGTTTCTGTGTCATATAATCCTACGGAAATCACATCTTCTGGTGTGCTTTCCCAAAAAGCCAATGTTGCATCAATGCCAGTCGCACCTTTATCGTAGGTGTGGTTGTTTGATAAGCTAAAGACACGAAATCCAATGTCATAAAGTGTGTCAATGATTTCGCTAGGGGTTGAAAACATTGGGTAAGTGGAAGGTTCTAGCGTATCAGTGACTAGGGTTTCTTGGTTAATCCAATTTACGTCATAATCGGCAAAAAAGGATGCTACATTTTCGTACACATAAGTAAAATCATAAGCGTCGCCATTGCCTGCAATACTTGCTGCAGTAGCAGCATCTTCATAAATACTTTTGTGGATGAGATTATCACCCGAAGCGGAGAATGTAACGGTAGTAACGATAGGGGTAGGTTCAGGAGTAGGGGATGGTGAAGCCGTTGCAGTCGCGGTGGGTGCAGTAGTAGCACTTACTACTGCTGAAACAGGTTCGGTTGAAACTGTTTGCGTACTGCAAGCGGTGAGATAAAAGCACATTAATATGCTGCACAGAGAAATGATAAACACATTCGTTTTTTTCATGATGATTGCCTTTGCTTTTTAATGAAAATGACAGAAGATGGAAAGTTGCTCCATCTTCTGTCATTATATCACAAGTCACTCAACAATGCGAGTGAAAAGCGGTCAAAGCTAGGGTGTTCTAATACTTGTTTTGCAAAATGAGCATTACCATTCTTTCCCATTTGAAGTATTAAATAAATGTGTTTTGCCACGGAACATTTCCTCTAACGTGGTAATAGTTTCGGAGTTGAGGGGAGGCTTTTCGATTATGGTAAGCAATTCTTCTACTTGTGCACGGGTGCGCGCGCCAACAATTGTATTGGTCATCGCTTCAGGATACATGGCGAACCGTAGTGCCAGACTTGTCATGTCATTATCTACACATTTTTGCGTGATAAAGCGTTTCTCTATTTCATCTACATGTTCTGCAATCATATCATACGTTGCATTCCAGCGGTTGCGATGGTCATTTTCGGCAAATCTGTGTCCTTTTTTATATTTGCCTGATAAAAATCCTGTTTCAAGGCTAGTGCGACCAACTAAAGCGATTTTGTGTTGTATCGCATAATCGAACACTTCATTTGTTTGTTGGCGCAGGATATTATACACCAACTGTATGGCATCCATTTTGCCGCTATCGATATATTGTTTGCATAGCTTGACGGTATCATCTGTTACATTCACACCTTTAATCGAACCGCCCACCGCGCGAATTTTTCCCTTTTTTTTGAGCGATTGCATGACGTCTAGCGCTTCTTCCATTACATCTGGTTCAGAGGGTGGTGTGTGAAAATAATACAAATCGACATAGTCTCGCCCTAGGCGTGTAAGGGATTTGTCTAAGGAGGCTTCGATATTAGGGATGCTTTCGCGGTCACGTCCAGCTTGGGTTTTTGTCGCAATGACAGCCTCATGCTTTAGCGTGCTTTTTAGAAACTGCCCAATCACAAGCTCACCATCTGCATATCCTTCGGCGGTGTCGATGAAGTTACCGCCCGCACTAAAATAACAATCAAGGGCATCAATTGCCTGCGCGGCATGCACATCACCATAGCAACCACTGCCACCGATTGCCCAAGTACCAATTCCAAGGCGGCTGATATAAATGTCATTGGTTAAACGTCTGTTTCGTTCCATCTGTTATACCTCGTTTTTTAAGGGCATACAAACATTCCAAGAGCCGCCTTCAAATTCCCATGGCTTGGTGCCTGTGCCAGTTGCTGAAAACAAATGTGTCGGCTTGCCGTTTTGGAACAACCAACAGGGTCGTTCTAAATGGCACTGTGTAGTGGTTGTGCCATCGTCCCAGTGCAGGGTGCGACTGTACGCTTTGGGGTTTTCTGCGATTTCCCAGTGAATACAATCTTCACTTTCTGCATAGATACCGCTGCCCCATTCGCCCGTAATCCCACCGCTATCATCGCGGAAATCATCCTTCATGAGTAAGCAGAATTTGCCGTCTTGATACCAAATGCAAGGATCCTCTACGAACCATTTGGGATTATCAAATTGGAAAATGGGTTCGTCTGAAAGGCGCGTATATGGACCATCTGGTTTGTCGGCAATTGCAATGCCTAGCTGCAATGGGGAATCACAATTGCGGCGCGACTTATAAATCATATAGCAGCTGCCATCTGGTTTAATCGCTACACTAGGATTTGAGGTGATGGTGCAATCCCAATAATTTGCATTGCGTGGCTCAAGCAAGGGCACGTCGGGGCGCGTCCATGGACCGTATACAGATTTTGCTGTCGCAACACCAATCCGTTTGGTGTTCCAGACTTCAACAAATCGCTCTGGAGAAAGGTTTCCGTTTTCTTTTGGTAACTCACCGCCAAAGGTCGTACCAAAATAATATAGATAATAGGTGCCATCGTGATATAACACAAAGGGCGTATGCTGATTGCGCGCATCAAAGTATTGATAATCGCGTTCTTCAAATACAACAGAATGAAAGGCATAAGGACCTTCTGGTGTATCGCTAATGGCGTGTACAATCCGTCCGCGCAATAACCAGTTAAAATGAAATCCATACTGTTCTTCCCAGGCCGAGGCAAATAGGTGGAATTTCCCGTCTTCGCCTACGATGGGACTTCCGCACCAAACATGATATCCGGGCATTTTAAAACCGCCGTTTTTGGGGACAGGCGCCCAGTTTCCTTCAAAAGGGTTCTTCATCTGAATTCTCCTTTGTCATTATATTTTATATAGTTGCGCGGCACTTAGTGCTTATACTTGTGCTAACAAATCGTTCATATCATAAAAGCCTGCGGGCTTGTCTGCTAAAAACACCGCAGCATTAATTGCACCGTTGGCAAACACATTTCTAGAATAGGCAGTGTGCTGTAATGTAATCACTTCATCAGAACCACAGAATAGAACATCGTGTTCACCGACAATGCTGCCACCACGGATAGCACTGATACCAATCTCGCTTTTTTCGCGGCGGGTGCGTACACTTTCGCGCTCATACACATAGTGGTATCTTTCTGCAGCTTGCTCATTGATCGCATCTGCAAGGAGCAGGGCTGTGCCACTAGGTGCATCTAACTTATTATGATGGTGCTTTTCTACAATTTCGATATCATAATCCGTGCCAAGCACTGCATTGGCACGGCGGCATAAATCTGCCAAAAGGTTGATGCCGAGAGACATATTTCCGCTTTTGAATATGGCAATTTCTGTCGCTGACAAATCAATTTCGGCGAGCAACTCATCATCTAAGCCAGTGGTGCAAATTACCATGGGCAGTTTTTTTGCTTTACAGTATGAAACGGCTGTTTTGGTTGCGGCAGGGATTGAAAAATCGATTAAAACATCGCCAGTTACTGTCATACTGTCGAGTGTGGTGAAAACAGGGATTGCACCAGTGCTTTCATCGCGATCAATGCCTGCAACCACGCGACAATCGGTGCGCTGTGCAATCATTTCGCACAAGACTTGCCCCATGCGACCGTGAATGCCTTGGATGATAATATCTGTCATGTTAAGATCCTTTCTGTTTGACGAAGGTTTTGCGGGAGAGATTAGGAAAAAATTGATTTGATAGGGCATAAAAGGTAGTACAAAAGATTAGTATAAAAAATCGCCCAAAGGGTATCCCTTTGAGCGATTGTGCTGTTCTCAATTTTCAATCATCGCCCTGCTTGGGGGAGAACTCGTTGTTTTATAGTAACCCCATTGCTGCTAAAGTTTCTTTGATTGCGTTTTTGTTTGCATCACTTGTTGCCGCAAGAGGCATACGACACTCACCAGCGTCCCAACCGAGCAAGTTCATTGCGTGTTTTACAGGGATGGGATTTACATCACAGAACATTGCGTCACATAGCGCGATGGTATCCAATTGTAGCTTTGTAGCGGTTGTAGTATCTCCTGCAAACCAAGCTGCGATGCATGCGTGTACCAGTTCAGGTACAACGTTTGCGGTTACACTAATAACGCCTTTGCCACCTAATGAAAGAACTGGTAAAATTTGGTCATCATTGCCGGAGTAAAGGGGAAGTTCATCTCCACAAAGTGCAGCAATTTTTGCTACCTGTGAAAGATTACCAGAGGCTTCTTTCAAGCCAACCACAAGCGGATTTTTGCTTAGTTCTAGTGCAGTTTCTGGTGCAATGTTCATGCCAGTGCGAGAAGGCACGTTGTATAAAACAACAGGAATGCCTGCGGCATCAATCTGTGCATTGAAATGGCGGATTAAGCCCGCTTGATTGGTTTTGTTGTAGTAAGGGGTTACAAGCAATAATGCGTCAGCGCCTGCCTCTGCGGCTCTCTTGGAAAGCGCAATGCCGTGATTGGTATCATTCGAGCCTGTGCCTGCAATGACGGGAACACGTTTGTTGATAACCTTAACGGTATGGGCAATGGTTGCGATTTGTTCGTCATCCGTAAGGGCAGAGGCTTCGCCCGTTGTACCACAAATGATAATTGCATCCGTACCGCGTTTGAGTTGGTCTTCTAGTAATTTTGTTAATTCTTCAAAATGTACGGAACCGTCCGCAAGCATTGGGGTGATAATGGCTACACCTGAACCAGTAAAAAGAGGGGTTTTCATCTTGGTGCTCCTTTCAAGCAGTTTATGAAATGGTAACAGATTGATGTTTCAACTTGTTACACAAAGTCGTTCTCCTTATCTATATGCATTAATCAAAAACAAGGTGAACGGCTATTTTAGAATTATGCAAAATAACCTTTTTTGGCAAGCAGTTCTGCAAGTAACACAGCACCGCCAGCGGCACCGCGTAAGGTGTTATGGCTTGTGCAAGCGAATTTATAATCAAAGATAGTATCTTCACGTAAGCGACCAAGACTAACCGCCATGCCGTTTTCTGCCATACGGTCTAGTTTTGGCTGTGGGCGATTATCTTCTTCAAAATAGTGCAGGAACTGTTTTGGTGCGCTAGGAAGGTCAAGCTCTTGCGCAGGACCGCGGAAATTTTTCCAAGCGTCAAGTACTTGCTCTTTGGTTGGCTTTTTGTCAAAACTAGCAAATACAGCAGCAGTGTGACCATCTGTAACAGGTACGCGGAAGCACTGTGCGGTAATGAGTGGGGATGTAGCATTTACAATTTTATCACCCTCGATATGTCCCCATAGTTTTAATGGTTCTTGTTCGCTTTTTTCTTCTTCGCCACCGATAAAGGGGATGATGTTATCTAAAATCTCGGGCATGGTCTCAAATGTTTTGCCCGCGCCAGAAATTGCTTGATAGGTGCAAACGAGCACTTTGCTAACACCAAAATCCGCCATCAAAGGGTGCAGTGCAGGCAGATAGCTTTGTAGGCTGCAATTTGATTTTACCGCAATAAAGCCGCGCTCAGTACCCAGACGTTTGCGCTGTGCAGGGATGATATCGGTGTGGTCTGCGTTTACCTCGGGGACAATCATTGGCACGTCATCGGTAAAGCGATGTGCGCTATTGTTAGAAACAACAGGACACTCTGCCTGTGCATACGCATATTCCAATGCTTTGATTTCTGCTTTTGGCATATCGACTGCGCAAAAAATAAAATCGACCTGTGCAGCGATATCCGTCACATTTGCAGCATCTTGTACCACCATTGTTTTGACAGCTTCGGGCATAGCGTTAGGCATTGCCCAACGGCTACCAACAGCAGCTTCATATGTTTTGCCTGCGCTGCGGCTAGATGCAGCGAGCAAAACAAGATCAAACCAAGGATGATTTTCCATTAAGGTGACGAAGCGCTGACCAACCATGCCAGTGGCGCCAACGATACCAACTTTGTATTTTTTTTCCATTTTTAAACACTTTCCTTTCAAATATAAAAACTCTCGTCCAGAGACCTTGAAAATCAACCTAATATACAATATAATAGTATTTGATTTACTTCATTTTATGATAACATTGTCGGTATCATTCTGTCAATGTTTGGAAAGGCAAAAAACCCCTATGTTAAAAAAAGATTTTTGGTATGATTTAGATAAAGACTTGATTGCGCAGGAGCCGGTTAGCCCGCGTGACGCTGCAAGACTTTTGGTGATGGATCGAAAAAGCGATACGTTAGAGCATAAAATTTTTCGCGACTTGACAGATTATTTGCAAGCAGGTGATTTGTTGGTGGTGAATAACTCGAAGGTTTTGCCGGCGCGCATTGTTGGCATTAAGCAACCTACGGGTGCGGTTTGCGAATTGCTTTTGTTGCAACAAGTAAAGGGTGACCAGTGGGAGTGCCTTGCAAAGCCAGGTAAACGGATGCAGCCGGGCACAGTGGTGTCATTTGGTGACGGCTCATTGACCGCCGTTGTGGATGAAACATTAGAAAGTGGCAATAAATATGTGACCTTCCGTTATGACACTGAGACATTGTATGAAAAACTAGATCTCTTTGGAAAGATGCCATTGCCACCCTATATTACAAAACAGCTAGAAGACCAGAGCCAGTATCAGACTGTTTATGCGAAAGAGCTTGGTAGCGCCGCTGCACCCACCGCAGGATTGCATTTTACCGAAGAGTTGATGCAATCCATTCGGGACAAAGGAGTGGATATTACAGAGGTTACGCTGCACGTGGGGCTTGGTACCTTCCGCCCTGTCAAGGAAGAGGAAATCACTGACCATGCCATGCATAGCGAGTGGTTTAGTATTTCAGCCGAGGCGGCGCAAAAAATCAATGCTACAAAGGTAGCGGGCAATCGCGTCTTTGCAGTTGGGACAACAAGCTGCCGCACACTAGAGGCTGCTATGGCACAGTATGGCGAAATCAAGCCATGTAGTGGTAACACGGAAATTTTCTTGTATCCTGGGGTGGAACTGCAATGTATTGACGGTTTGATTACTAATTTTCATTTGCCAGAAAGCACTCTTATTATGCTTGTTTCCGCCTTTTATGGCTATGAAAAAACAATGGCTGCTTACCATGTTGCGGTGCAAGAACGTTATCGGTTCTTTAGCTTTGGCGATGCAATGATTATTTTATAATCAATTTATTTTTTGCAAGTCCAATCTATTGTTATGTTGATGGATCAAAGTTGTTCGTTTTGTCTGAACATTCTTGGAAATTATTTGTTTTGTAATGCCCCGCTAGAAATCGGCGGGTGCATTTTATGGAATCCCGCGCCTGTTTTGCGCGTAAGAGAAAGGAACCCCTAATGCCCTCGTTAACCCATTTTCAACTACTCCGCAAGGAGCATGCCGCGCGTCGCGGTACCTTCACCACGGTGCACGGCACGGTGCAAACACCTGCTTTTATGAATGTAGCAACTGCTGCTGCTATAAAAGGCGGTCTTTCTGCACACGATTTAAAAGATATCGGTGCACAGGTGATGCTTTGCAACACCTATCACTTGCATCTTCGCCCCAATGATAAGGTTGTTGCAGATCTTGGTGGTCTACACAAGTTTACACGTTGGGATGGTCCCATCCTAACGGACAGTGGCGGATTTCAGGTGTTTAGCCTTTCTAAGTTGCGTAAAATTACAGAAGAGGGGGTAACCTTTGCCTCACATCTAGATGGTCATCGTATTTTTATGGGACCAGAAGAAAGTATGCAAATTCAAGCAAACCTCGGTTCTACCATTGCTATGGCTTTTGATGAGTGTGTAGAGAATCCAGCGGAGCACGATTATTCAAAGGCAAGCTGTGCGCGCACAACACGTTGGCTTGCCCGTTGCCAAGCAGAGGTAGCGCGTTTAAAAACAGAAGGACTGACTCAAAATCCCGATCAACTGCTCTTTGGCATTGGGCAAGGTTGCACCTATGCGGATTTGCGCGTAGAACATATGAAAACGATTGCGCAGATGGGCTTAGATGGTTATGCAATTGGTGGGCTGGCAGTCGGTGAGCCCGCCCCAGTAATGTACGATATGATTGAGCATGTGGAACCACACATGCCTGCCGATAAAATTCGCTATCTGATGGGTGTTGGCACACCAGGTAATATTATTTCGGCTGTGGCACGTGGTGTGGATTTATTTGATTGCGTTATGCCAAGTCGCAATGCGCGCCACGGACACCTAAACACTTGGGCGGGTGTTATCAACATGAAAAATGCAAAGTATGAACGTGATGAAAGCCCCATCGACTCTGAGTGTGGTTGCCCAGTTTGCCGCAATTATTCACGTGCCTACATGCGCCACTTGTTTAAGGCGGATGAAATTTTAGGGATGCGCCTTGCTGTTATGCATAATCTGTATTTTTATAACCATCTTATGACTCGTATTCGTGATGAGTTAGATGCAGGCACTTTTACGCAATTCCACGATACCTATGTAAAGCGATTGGATACAAGAATTTAATTCATTTTGCTTGCATATTTTATCAATTTCCGATATAATACCATATAGAGAATTACATTTATATTTGAGAGGAGAAATACTAAAATGCAGTATTTTTTAACAGTAGCAACCTTATCCGATAGCACTAGCGCCTATGTTTCACTAGGTGGTTCCTTGGTGCTTATGATTGCCTTACTTTACTTCATGATCTATCGTCCACAGAAAAAGCAAGAGAAAAAAGATGCGCAACTTCGTGGTAGTTTAGAAATTGGTGATCAGGTAACTTCTATCGGTGGTATCGTTGGTCGCGTTGTAGCAATCAAAGAAGATACTTTTGTTATGGAAACTGGTAGTGACCGCGTGAAAATTCGCTTCAAAAAATCCGCGATTGGTGCAGTTGAAAAACTCAACATGGATGCTGCAGAAAAGAAATAAAAATCTTTTCGCTTGAATTCGTATTAAAAACACCCCCTTTGCATACATTTGTGCAAAGGGGGTGTTTTTTTGAGTAAGCAAACAAAATCACAAGCAGAACTATTTATAAAGCAGGGTCTTATTACATTATTGCTAGGTGGTGGGGTTACTGTCGGGATGTTTTATTTTTCAGCGCTGTTGATTGTAAATAAAATGATTCCTCAAAGCGCTTTTTTTGTGTTTGCAACCATTTGTATTTGCGTTGGATGTGCGTTTAGCAGCATGATTTTGGCATGGCAGAGAAAAACAGGTGGGTTACTTGCAGGTCTGATTTGTTTTATTGCTTTTGCGGCAGTATTAATTGTTGGGCATGTAATCCACAATGGTGCGGTGCTTTCTTCTGTGTCAGTATTGCGGCTTATTTTACTAGGTGTTAGTGGTTTGATTGGTGGGTGTTTTGGGGTGAGCAGAGGGGAAAAACACGTGAAACGGCGGCATAAAGTCTGAAAAGGTTCACAAAAAACACGAAAGCGTTATCACAAAATGCTGTCTGATGTGGTATTTTATGGTAACGTTTTTATATTTTACGATATCAAAGAATAATAAAATGTGGAGGACATGCTTATGTGGGTACCTTATAAAGCTGGAGAAGTTGTTACACCACAGGCGAATGTGGTTCGCTCACAAGCCAGTGCGCTAGGAAAGCAGCCTGGTGTAGCTGCACCCTCTAATTTACCGCGGCATGCAGAATTTGTTGCGTCTGTCTCAGCGAAGGAAAAAGTCGTAGATAATCATCCATCGGAGCTGGTTTCTTTCAGCGATGGAAATGTAAAGCAAAAAAACTGGCAAGGTGTTTCTGCGCAAGTAAAATGGAAAAATGCAATGCAATTCACAGACGATACCATGTTAAAGCCTATGGAACATCCTGCACATAGTCCAGAGGTTGAGGCAGAACAGGATTGGATTGCGCAGGCAGAACAAGGGAAGAGCAGGGATCGATACAATAAAAAAGCAGGACAAAAACAAGCCTTTGGGCAAAAAAGAAGCCGTAACGTACTTGCTTTTGTAGGGCTATACTTATTGGGTACAGTGCTTGCGGGGGGACTAGCTTCTTTTTTTACAGAAAATCAGCAACTGTATCTGATGTCTTATATAGCGCAGTGCGTATCGGTTGGTGAAAGCAATCAGGTGTCAACATTGCTACTGGGGAGTATATCATCGGCGCTAATCACATTAAGCGCTATTTTTTTATCTGGACTTTCTGCTTTTGGGATACCACTGATTATTCTATGCTTGCTTTGCAAAGGCTTTGGTGTGGGGGCTTTGTTATCTCAGCTATATGCATATTACCAGTGGGATGGTGTGGTGCAGTATTTCGTTTGTTTTGGGGTCACAGATGCGCTCTTAGCAACTTGTATGAGTTTGCTTTCGATTACTGCAAGCAAAAGCGCCTCAGCAATGTGGCACTATGCATTACAACGTTCAGCAGAAGTGAAAAACATGCGATTAAAGCGTTTTGCACTTCAATATATTTTGTTCGTAATATTTATGTGTGCGGTTTGTTTACTGTCAACAGTTGGGATACACTTTTTATTTGGGGGCGCTGTCCTGTCATAGTGTACAAAGAATTGCTGATGAAAAGTGGTTTCATTCGCTATTGCCGTTATCCTCAGACTCAGAAGCGCTGTTGTCGGGCACGTATTTAAGATTAGATAGGGGAGAGGCATTCACTGCTTTACGCAAAGAATTTTTGTTTAGGTGCGTATAAATTTGTGTTGTCGCAACGTTGGCGTGTCCAAGCAGTTCCTTGAGTTCCAAAATATCAACAGAACCTGTTTGATACATCAAGGTTGCGGCAGTATGGCGTAATTTATGGGGCGAAAATCCTTTGCCTGCAAGTCCGGCACTTTGCAAACTACGCTCGACAATTTGTTCTACGCGCCGCGGCGAAAGCCGCTTACCAGTTCGTTTGCTAACAAATAACGTATCTTTGTCACTGTCTGGGATGTTTTTAAGAGTTGCGCGCTCTTTTAAGTAATGTGTGAGGGCATCAATGCAAGCTGGTGTTAAATAAGCAAGACGTTCTTTGTTACCTTTGCCTTGCAAATGAATTGTATCCTCTTTAATGGAAGATAAATTGATTTTCACAAGCTCAGCCAAGCGCATCCCGCAATTCAAAAATAAGGTAATCATGCAATAATCACGACTATAAAAATCACTTTGTATATTATTTAACAAAGAAACGGCTTCTTCTTGTGAAAGATATTTTGGCAATACTTTAGCATTTTTTGCACTATCAACCTTAATAGCTGGGTCTACATCGAGTACACCAAGCCCTTGTGTAAGATATTTAAAAAATCCGCGCAAGGCACTTAGTTTGCGATTACGTGTGGTGGCTTTGCAATTTTTTTTGCGCTGTAACATATAGAGAAACTCATAGATATCAGTGGTTGTAATCGTTTTAATAAATGAGATGTCAATGTTGATTTGATTGTAACGTTCTGGATGATCAGCATCTGTGAGCCCACGGCTGATTAGCATAAAAGCAAAGAAATCTTTTAAGTCAATATAATAATTAAATGTGGTTTGCAAAGAGTGACCTTTGACAACTGCAATGTAATGCAGATAGTCATTCACGATAGTACACACATCGTCGTGCTTTACCTGCAAGTCTGGATGAATGGAATTAAAATAGCTACTCATAAAATCACCGAATGACACCTTTCTATTATCCCCTATATTTCGCTTAATAACTATTATACGAAATAGCTGATGTAGAAATTATAACACTTCCCTCAATAAATGTCAATTGTGAATTGCGATGATTGCATGTATAGGAGAAAATACTCATGTCGCAAGAAGAGCTAATGAAATCTCTTTCTTTATAGGTTGTAGCTATACTAAAACAACCCCTTGCATAAACAAATCTGTTTATGCAAGGGGTTGTTGCGCTTTTTAGAAATTAGAGTGAATGCTCGATTGGATGATTAGCCGAAGTAACGAGCAAGCAAGCCTTCAAAACCACGGCCATGGCGAGCTTCGTCTTTTGCCATTTCATGTACAGTGTCATGGATAGCATCAAGATCAGCAGCTTTTGCTTTCTTTGCAAGGTCCATTTTACCGCCACATGCGCCGCATTCAGCTTCTGCACGCATTTCTAGGTTTTTCTTGGTGCTGCTAGTGAGCACTTCGCCTAGCATTTCAGCAAATTTTGCTGCATGTTCTGCTTCTTCAAATGCATAGCGTTTGAAAGCTTCAGCGATTTCAGGATAGCCTTCACGGTCAGCAACACGGCTCATAGCAAGGTACATACCTACTTCTGAGCATTCGCCGTTGAAGTTTGCGCGTAGACCTTCTACGATGTCTTCGGAAACGCCTTCGATGATACCAACAACATGTTCGGTAACATAAGCGTTATCAGTTTTTTCTACGAACTGCGATGCAGGTGCATTGCAGGTTGGGCATTTTTCAGGGATAGAACCTTCTGCTACATAGCCACAGATTTTGCATACATATTTTGCCATAATAATAATCCTCCAAATAAATTGTAAGTGTGGGTGTTCTTGAACTAGTTCCAGTATAGCACGCGAAAACTATTTGTCAAGTAGGAATTATTATCATTTAGTAATTATTTTAAATATTTTTTACCAAAAATTAATTATTTACGATAAAACGATAAAAAATGATAATTGAGTTAGTGCAAACTATCGCAATTATCATTTTTTATAGTATGTCTATGCTTACTGAATGCGTTCTTTTGTTTCGATGGTGCTATATCCTAGTTTACCAAGTGCGGGTAAAATTGCCCGCAAAGTAATCGAAGTGACCGTGCCCATGATAAGCCCCATAACCAATAAAATGGGGGCGTAATATAGCGTCCAAGGTGAGGATAAAATAATCCCAGCGCCTAGTAGTTGCCCCATATTATGTCCGAGTGCACCTGATACAGAAAGGATAAACCATGTGGGGCGATTTGGCAATAGATATAGTAACCACATCACAAGCAACGAAAAGAGTCCTCCGCATAACGATAAGAAACCCGCAGTTGGTCCAGTCACCAAAAAAACGAAAAAGGCTTTTAAGATGTCGAGAATTAGCGCTTGTCGGACACCCATGAAAAAAAGTGCATACATGACAACGATATTCGCTAAACCTAATTTCATTCCAGGCAGTAATCCTGGGATGGTGATGCTACCTTCTATAAAAGAAAGCGACATAGTAAGGGCAAACAATAACCCCGAAAGGGCAACTTTTTTTGCGGCGGATGGGTGGTTTTGCATAATGGTAACTCCCCTGCTATTTTATGCAGTTATTTTATACCGCAAAAATGATGAAATGGAATGGAATTGCAGTGTCCTATCAATCATCTACGGTGTTTTCATAACGTTTTTGTTCGTCTAGGGCTTCTTCCCATGCAATAAAGGTTTCTTCTTGTGCGGCACGCGTGTTTTCTAATGCTTCGCTTTTTTCTCGTAAAAGGTCAGGCTTGTTGTAGATTTCTGGTGTGTTAATCTCAGCAGCAAGCGTTTCTTCTTGCAGGGCAAGTTGTTCCATATTGTCTTCAAACTTCTTAATTTGCGTGCGTAATTCTGCTTTGCGGCGACGCTGTTCCTTGCCATACCCTTGCTTCGCTGGTTCTTCTTTTGCTGCGGCAATGGCTGCAAACGGGTTTACTTGTCCGCGCGCCATTAGTTTTTCATAGCTTTCATAAAGGGTCGCCCTGCCGTCTTCTAGGTATAAAATCGGGCACGCGAGGCTATTCATCAAATAACGATCGTGGGTAACTAATAACAAAGTACCAGTATATGCCATCAATGCTTGGGTTAAGTTTTCACGTGTGTAGATATCCAAATGGTTGGTGGGTTCATCCAAAAATAATAGATTCGGACGCTCTAGTACAATTTCTGCAAATCGCAATCGTGCCAACTCGCCGCCGGAAAGTGCATCGCTTGGTTTAAACACAGTCTCGCCGCGAAAGCCTAATGTTGCAAGGTGGCTGCGTACTTCTAACTCGGTAAAACGCGGGTATTTATCCCAGATAACATCGATTACCCGCCCCGCGCCAAGGCGATTTTGTTGTTGTGTATAAATGCTAGGGCGCGCCCCGTTGCCAAGGCGCACCATACCGCCAGAAGGGCGCCGTTTGCCGTTGAGTACTTGCATTAGGGTGGATTTCCCAGTTCCGTTTGAACCTGCAATTACAAGGCGCTCGCCGCGGCAAACAATATGCTCAAGCTGTTCGATTAAAGTACGGCCTTCAATCTCAATGGAAAGATTTTTCATGATGACAAGTTCGTTCCACGGCTCGATATCATAATCAAAACGAAATTTTAGTTCAGTTACAGCACGGGAAGGCGCCTTTGTAATTTCTAGTTTTTCTAGTTGTTTGCGGCGACTTTGCGCCATTTTTGTGGTAGATGCACGCACAAGATTGCGATCTACATAGTCTTGCAATTTTTCTGCAAGGGCGACGTCTGTATCGTGCTGCTTTTGCTGCAATGCATCGGCGGCTTCCTTTTGTGGTAAATAGGCGGAGAAATTCCCTCTATAAGAAAATAAAGAGGCATGCGCAACTTCCCATATTTTGTTGCAAACATGGTCAAGGAAATAGCGGTCATGGCTCACCACCAAGACCGCGCCGGCATAGGTTTTTAAATAACCCTCTAACCATTCCATCGTTTCGAAATCAAGATGGTTGGTGGGCTCGTCCAAAATAAGAACATTCGGTTTTTGCAACAGCAGTTTAGCAAGGCGCAATCGCGTTAGTTCACCGCCTGAGAGAACGCTGACCTGTTTTTCCCAGGTGTTTTGGGCAAAGCCCATGCCGCTGAGCACTTTGCGGATGTTTACATCCATATTATACCCATCTGCAGCATCAATAATGTGCTGCAACGCAGTGTGTTCTTCTAGTAAAGCAGTTTGTAATTCAGCGTTTTCCGCTGTGGTTGCTGCCAGTTTGTGTTCTAGCACCTGCATTTTTGCCATCGCGGTGAGTACATCACCAAAAGCTGCGCGCATCTCACCATATACGTCTAGGGTCATATCAACCCCGGCATTTTGCGCAAGATATCCAATGGTTACACCGCGCATTAAGGAAAATTCGCCATTGTAATCGCTATGTTCTTGGGTCAGTATTTTGAGCAAGGTTGTTTTCCCTGCGCCGTTTTCCCCTACGATACCAATGCGATCTCCGTTTTCGACACTCGCATTGATATCCTCTAAAATCACCTTTTCGCCAAAGTTTTTGCCAAGGTGCACTAAATCAATTAACATACTCTTCCTAACTTGAATTTACAAAATAGCTGCTGCTTATAATAGATTAAGCGCGTGTCTTGACCATATTAAAATATCAGAGCGCACTTGTTCAGCATTTGTTTCATTTAAAATTTCATGCCGCATGCCGTCATACAATGAAAGCAATACATTCTGCGCACCTGCGTCCTTTAAGCGTTTTGCAACCTGTGCAGGACCTTCGCCGTAGTTGCCAACGGGGTCTTCTTCGCCCGCAATGATGTAAAGTGGAATATCTTTGCGGGTGCTGTCGATGCATTTTTGAGAATTCACATGCTGCAACACCTTCATAACGGCATTCCATGCACTTACAGTAAAGGAAAAGCCACACTTAGGGTCGGCCATATAATCGCTGACATTGTCCTCGTTAACGCTGAGCCAGTCATATTCTGTTTTGCAGTCTGTAATTCGTTTGTTATATTCGCCAAAAGCCAGATTGTTGACGAACTTTGAGTGATAGCCTGCACCACGTAGCTTAGCGAGCACAGTAGTAAGTGCAATACCAACTCCACCAATGGGGTTGCTCCCTCCTGTTCCACAGATAATAGCAGCGTCTGCTGCTTGTGGATGTGCTTCGATAAGCCATCGCGCAAAAAAGCTGCCCATGCTATGCCCCAATAATACAAGTGGTAACGCAGGATAACGCGCACGGATTATCTGATTCATCTGTAACAAATCAGCAAGGACATAATCTTGCCCATTTTTGGGCGCGAAAAAACCATCTGGGTAAAAAACGCCACTGGTATCGCCGTGTCCTAAGTGATCATTTCCGCAAACAACAAACCCATGTCGTGCCAAATAATCAGCAAAGGGTTCATAGCGCATGATATATTCCGCCATGCCATGTGAAATTTGTAGAATAGCAAATGGTGCGACAGCAGGGTTTGTAAAGATATATCCTGCGATAGGCTGTTTTTGATAGCTAGAATCAAATAGAATGTTTTCGATTTTTAATTCCGATTTTTTCAAGTTCATCCGCCTCCATTACAATTTTGTACAAATCTGTTAGTTGCGAAATTTCGTGTGTCGGGGTAACATTGGTTTTGTTCTCTGAACCTTCTGGATTATACCAACAGGTAGCAATTCGTGCATTTTCACCGCCCTTGATATCGCTAGCAAGGCGGTCGCCCACCATAAGGACGTTTACGCGTTGCTCAATCCCGAGTTCATTAAGGGCGATGTCAAAAAACTTGCTGTTGGGTTTGTCTACACCAAGTTTTTCAGAGATAAAGGAGGCTTCTATATAAGGTTCTAACCCAGAAGCAGCCAACCGCGACATCTGAACCTTTTCGAAGCCATTAGATGCAATCGCAATAGTTGCAACTTCGGATAGCTCACGCAACACATCTGCTGCATCCGGCATGGTGCAACCTTGCATGGCGAGGTTATCATGATATGCATGGCTCATTGCGATGCTATCGCCTTGCAAATTGTTTTGCTTTAAAAATCGAACAAAACGCTCTGTGGAAATTTTATCGCGGCGAATTTGACCTTTTTCAAGCTGTTTCCAAAGACCTTCGTTAAGCTCACGGTAGCATTCCATATTTTGGTGGCTTGCTTCGATACCACTGTCCACTAAGGTTTGTGCAAGTGCTTTTTGTTCTGCCATATCAAAATCGAGTAAAGTATTATCTAAATCAAATAACACGCAATAATAATGTGCCATATTAGGTGCCTTCTTTCTTTGTTATACACTTCCCCTTATGAGAAGGTAATAAAAATCTGTATATAGATATTATCCCTTGTTTTGCTTTTCTTGTCAACTAAAAGATAATATTTTGAGTGTATGTTTGGGTAAAAACTATCTTGCAAATAAGGAAAATTCGAGATGCGCACATAAAGCCCTTTATGCGGCATACTGCGCGACATAAAGGGCTTTATGATTGAGGTAATTTACAAATTTGTGTACCTGTGTTTATTCACCGATGATGGCATAAAATATTTCTTCGTCATAATCATTTAAGAAGTCGCAAATATTTTTACCTTTGCGATGATATTGTTTCAGCTTTTCATAAAAGAAACATTTGTCTCTTTTATGTTTTTTACAGGAGTCCTCTTCGGTTGCATCGATATATCGACCGCCATATTCTCCGTGGCATCCAGATTGTGCTTCTGGTGTACTGTTTGGTTGTTCTGGCAGACAGTTACAACCACAGTGTTTGCGCTTTGGCATTGGCTTGATGGTGCAAGGTTCTTGCGTGGATACCTCAGTGTTGCAAGTGCAATCATGTTCATGCGGTACAGGATAGTTAATCTCGTCTTGACATGTTATTGCACTGCCCAAATCGCGCGTAGTAATACGATTGCGGCGACGTGGACGGAATTTTGCAAAAGGCAAAGCATCTGGCGAAATCACTGGCTGAACCGAGTCGGCATTATCACAAGTGGGTTCGTCCACTACACTTGCGCAACGTGAATATACTGGAGCAGTATAAGTTAGGCACTCAGGCACAGTTGGCTCATCGTGACAATCACAGCTCGGATAGCTAGATTCTACTGGGCATTCAGGTACAACTGGGCACTCGGGCACAGTTGGCTCATAGTGGCAGTCACAGCTTGGATAGCTAGGTTCTACCGGGCATTCAGGTACAACTGGGCACTCGGGCACGGTTGGCTCATAGTGGCAGCCACAGCTTGGATAGCTAGGCTCTGTGGGACACATTGCAATAACAGGCTCCTCTAGGTAATCACAAGGGTT
>JAWXUQ010000140.1:0-2674 GCA_044426225.1 Faecalibacterium sp.
CGATCCAAAATCAGCGCCCCTTCATCATGCAGATAGACCACCGCCGACACGAAATTTTTCTCTTTTTGAATTGTGATATCAGCCATGTTGCAGCACCTCATCTAAATCATAAACGGTATTAATTTTACCCGAAAGCACGCTGACAAAGGTCGGCGCACTGGTAAATTTGCGGATGACGGTCGGGCGGGAATCATCGATTTCACTCGCCTTTAAAATCGGCTTCATGCTATATAGGCTTGAATGATAGGTAAAGCCGTATTCTTCTTTCATATATTTGCGAGAAAGCTGGCTCATATAAGGCCATGCGCTTTGGGGCTTGGCGGGGCAATCGTTACAGTTATACAAATCGCCCGGCTTGCAAAGCCCCTGCGCGTGGGCTTGGCAATCAAAGGTGGCAAGGCTATCGAAGCTCGCCTGATGGGGGGTGAAGGTCACCGCGCTCATGCTATGCAGCCCTGTCTGCCCATAGGGCATGATAGAAAAGAAGGGGCCATCCATGACGGTGATGCCAGTGTTTTTGAATTGCTCCGATACTTCGCACAAAATCATCTCACACAATTCATATTTAATTTTGAAGGGCTCAAAGCCCATCATGGCATGGATATCGTTCACGCCCGCATAGGTCGCGTTGAGCAAGAAGGGCGCTTCGTCCACCCGCATGCCTTCATTGGAAGTGACGCGATACACTTCGCCCACCGCCTTGATTTCTGTCGGCTTGTGCCCATAGCAAATGGTGACGTTGGGCAGCTTTGCCAGTTTTTCGAGTAAGTATCGCAATAGCGCCGCCGCGTCATAGGTATACTCGGTGGTCAAAAACGCGCCATCGCACATGCCTTCGTTAAAATATTTATTGGGGTTCACCGCATCACAGCGGATATGCGCGGCATCGCAAAATTTCTGGAATGCCGCAGCGTCCGTCCAAGAAAACTGTGCGCCTGTGGCATAAACTTGGTCGAAATCCTTGAGCAGGCAAAAGTCGTAGTCTTTACAAAAGCGCTCAAAATAATGGGCGCTTTTGATGGCGGTAGAATAGCTGCGGGGATAGTGATACCCCTGATGCACACGCGCTTGGTTGATGGTAGTCGCACGGCGGAAGGGCGTTGCGTCCCGCTCAAGCACCAAGATGTTTTCGCCGCGCGCGCCGCATTGCTCCGCAGCATATAACCCATACAGTCCCGCGCCAAGGATGATTTTGTCGTATACCATAACTGTGTCCCTTTTTTTGAAAATCTCGAGAATACTCTCGGCTTGCATTCGGTCTAATACATCACCTGTACTACACCGTCAGGTGGATGGCTATCTTAAGGATTAAATTTACCAAAGCAGGCGCCGAATAGGCAGCGCAGCAGGTCATTATTGCCCTTCATGCCATGGATTTTAGTCGGTGTTTTGCCTGTTTTAGGATAGGCGCGGCGCACTGGCACTTCGCACCCTTTTAGACCAAGCTGCGTTGCGCGTACCGAAAGATAAGCAAGCAGCTCATACCCCATAAAGACATCGCGCAATGGTTGCACCGCTGGGTGGGTGAGGTAGGCGCGGGAATAGCCGCGATAGGCATTGGTGGTATCGGTGAACCACTGCCGTGCGGCAAGGCTGATGATGGGCGCATGAATGAGGCGCACCGCCAAAAAGCGCACCGGCGGGGTGTTTTCTGCCACACCGCCCTTGATAAAGCGGCTGCCCTGAATGATGTCATATCCCTGCGCTAATTTTTCTAAAAAGAGGGGGACGCTTTCAATGGAATCTTTATTGTTGCCATCGATGGTGAGGATATGCTCATACCCCGCCTCTAGCGCAAAGTGCAAGCCCATGCGCAGCTGTGCGCCCTGCTTGCCCGCGCCCGTTTTGGTCAGCAGTGTATTCACCCCAAGTGCCGCAAGGCGAGTTACCTCCATGCTGCCATCGGTGCTGCCACCATCGCATAAAATGATATCGACAAGGCTGTCGATTTGGTGCTGCTGCGCAGTGGTAAGCTCCGCAATAATGCGCTGCCCTTCGTTGATGATGGGAATGAGCAAGCAGGCCTTTGCCGTTTTGGGCGCAAAGGCTTGCAGGGTGTAATCTGGCACACCGGGGAGGTTTTTTAAATGGGTGATTGGGTAATTCATTGTTTGTTCCTATCCTTCTTCACTTTTCACTGCGCACCGCAGTGCGCTAAAAATCGTCGCTTGCGACACCATAACTTTTCATTCTTCACGCTTCACTTTTCACTGCGCACCGCAGTGCGCTTGCCAATCGGGGACGCTCCTTGCTATGGTACCCTATTACGCCATATTATACCATATCGTACCATCGTCTTTTACCTTAATTTGCTCCCGTCGCAAAAGGTACTCATCCCCTAAATAATCATCACAATTTAGTGCGGTGAGATATTCAAAGTTTTCCATTTTCACATAAATGAAATGGTTGTTGGAATATAAATTCTCGCTTTGCATCCACAGCACAAACGCATCATTACAGGCATCAAATTCCGTTTCGTTTACGTTATTCGCATCAATGAAAAGATAGTTGAGTGAAAGCACATTGCCATTATAATCACTTGCACCAAAGGCACCAGACATCACTTGGTCTACATCTAAACTGGTGCTATACAACGTGGTGTAGATTTCAACATTTTTTGCGCCATAAATTTCTTGCGCTTTTTCAAAAATATAAAGGTTAAACGCATCGCGCA
>JAWXUQ010000141.1:0-2664 GCA_044426225.1 Faecalibacterium sp.
GTTCACCTTCTTCCTTGCAGTGCCAGTCATGATTGGCGCCTCGCTGCTCAAGGTGGTCAAACTATTGCTCGATGGCTATGTCATCAGCGGGCTAGAGCTTGGGGTGTTGTTCACTGGCTCTGCGGTTGCCTTTGTGGTCAGCCTTGGCGCCATTCAGTTCTTGATGAACTATGTCAAAAAACACGATTTCAAATTCTTTGGCATTTATCGCATTGTCCTTGGCGCAGTGGTATTGATGGTTGCCGCTGCCAGTGCTGTGCTGTAACGCAGGGTTTTGTTGTAACGTTTGCTAGTCACTGTGAGGTTCGCGCCCTCATAAAAAGAGGCTTGGCATCCAGATATAAAAAGAGAAACAAATCAGAGGAACAAGAAAAAGGAGAACACCATGGAACAATCAAAGGTATATTTTACAGATTTCCGCTGCAAGGTCGGCACCAGTCAGCTTGATAAATTGCGCAAACTTTGCATCGCTTCGGGGATGATGGATATCCCAATGGAAGGTAAATTCGTCGCCATTAAAATCCATTTTGGTGAGCTCGGCAATCTATCCTTCCTACGCGCCAACTATGCCAAGGTAGTGGTAGATTTGGTCAAAGAAAAAGGCGGCTTGCCCTTCTTGACCGATTGCAACACCCTTTACCCCGGCAGCCGCAAAAACGCACTAGAGCATTTAGAATGTGCTGCGCTCAACGGCTATATGCCCGCCACCACTGGTTGCCAGATTATCATTGCAGATGGTTTGCGCGGCACCGATGATATTGATGTGCCTGTGCCAAATGGCGAATATATCAAAGAAGCAAAAATCGGTCGCGCCATTATGGATGCTGATATCTTCATCAGCCTAAACCATTTCAAGGGGCACGAGATGACTGGCTTTGGCGGCGCACTCAAAAACATTGGCATGGGCTGTGGTTCCCGCGCAGGCAAGATGGACCAGCACCATGCCGGCAAGCCTCTTGTCCAAGCAAGCCTTTGCCGCACCTGTGGGCGTTGTGCGAAGGAATGTGGCTCAGACGCGATTTTCTTTGATACCGGCAAGGCAGTGATTGACCACGACCTATGCAAGGGCTGTGGGCGCTGCATTGGCGCTTGCTCCTTTGACGCAATCTATAACGAATCTGATCAAGCGATTGAATTGCTCGACCGCAAGATGGCAGAATATGCCCACGCAGTTTGCTACGCTCGCCCCAATTTCCATATCAACTTTGTGCGCGACATCAGCCCCAACTGTGATTGCCACAGCGAAAACGATTCGCCCATTTTACCCGATATCGGGATGTTCGCTAGCTTTGATGCTGTCGCACTTGATAAAGCCTGCGCAGATGCTTGCCTTGCTGCAACCCCCATGCCCAACAGCCAGTTGAGCGATAACCTTGCCAAGAGCGATTTCGTTTGTACCCATGACCATTTCCGCGACACAAGCCCAGAATCGCAGTGGGAAGCGACCCTAGACCAAGCAGAGAAAATCGGTATGGGCACACAGCAGTATATCATCAAAAAAGTGTAAAGTTTAGTGCACACAAATGCGAAGCGTGATGTTAGAAAAATCACACTGGTTTTATCATGCAGTAAATAACTGAAAGAAAGGGTGGTCTTGCACCATCCTTTCTTTGTATAAAAACAAAAATAAAATACAAATTGTATAAAATAATCGAAAAATAACGTAAATAAGTACAATTAATCCATTAAAAAGAGGTCAAATCATGGCAAATACATATTCATCGCAGGGGTTATTCTCCTTTTTAGACGCAGGTGCAAGCCCATTCCACGCAGTTGCCGCCGCAGAGGATTTGCTGCGTGCCGCGGGCGCAGTCTATCTGCCAGAGCCTTCTGCATGGCAGCTTGCAGCGGGCGGGCTATATTACACACGGCGCAATGGGTCTAGCATCATTGCCTTCCAAATGCCTGCGCAGGGTGCCATCACGGGTTACCGCATTGCGGCAAGCCACAGCGATGCCCCCACATGGCGCGTTAAAACCTTAAAGGGTGGCGATAAAAATTATGCCAAGGCTGAGGTCGAAGGCTATGGCGGAATGATTATGCCCTCTTGGATGGATCGCCCCCTTTCCCTTGCGGGGCGGGTGATGGTCAAGACCGTTGTGAACGGTGCAACCAATATTGAAAGCGTCCTTGTCTATCCACAAAAGGCATTGCTCTGCATTCCCAGTGTTGCCATTCATTTTAATCGCAAAATAAACGATGGCTATGCCTATAACCCACAGGTAGATTTACAGCCGATTTTTGGCGCAGCAGGGGATAGCCTAGAAGATACCCTCAAGGCAGAGCTATCTCTGCCAGAAGGCGCAGAAATTATTGGGCACGATTTGGTGCTTTGCGCGGTGCAGCCTGCGGTGGCGCTTGGGGTAAACGGGGCGGATTTCATGTCACCACGTATTGATGATTTAGAATGTGCCTATACCACACTCGCTGCCTTTATCGGCAGTTGTGCGGGCGGTGCAACCCCCACTACCTGCAAGGCATGGGCAATGTTTGATAATGAGGAAGTCGGCTCGTCCTCGCGCCAAGGTGCGGCGGGTAGCTTCTTGCCTGATGTCCTCGCGCGGGTAGAAGAGCACCTTGGCATGGGTGCGCAGCAGTCGGTGGCAGCACGTGCAAACAGCCTGTTGCTCAGCGCAGATAACGGACATGCCGTCCACCCCAACC
>JAWXUQ010000142.1:0-2659 GCA_044426225.1 Faecalibacterium sp.
GTATGTCCTTCTAGTTATCGGGTTTTAGGTCTTGAGAGGGCTTGCGAGAGCGGCTTTGTTAAGGGTTAAGATACGGATAACGCATCAACCGGTGTTGATGACGGCGAGGTTCCACCTGTTCCCATTCCGAACACAGAAGTTAAGCTCGCTTGTGCCGAAGATAGTTGGCTGGAGACGGCCCGTGAAAATAGGTAGATGCCGGTATAAAAGAAAACCCCCGAAGCGAGCAATCGTTTCGGGGGTTTTTGCTATGAGTAATCGTCTGAAGATTTTTTAGTTTAGCGATTGCGCCTGTTTTGTCGCAATCGTGATGGGTGAGAGATTGAAAATCAGTTAAGATAAAACGCTTGTGTGTACAAGGCAAACAAAATGTTGCTTTTGGAGGGAGAATAACTACTTGCTCAACTGTAAACAAATTTTGTTTGCCCTTGTCAAATCCACAAAAAGCCAGTATACTGTTGAAAGAAGAATGTTTCACAAAAGAGGTAAATTATGAAGTTTTTGCTACGTTTAAAAGAAGAACGCGCAGTGGTCTTTAGTGCACTGATTAGCTTGCTTGCCCTTATCGTCATGATTTTGGGCGGTGTGGTTGCAGGTCTGCTTATTCCGGTTGTGGGTGATGATTACTATACCGCCTTGTTAATCCAAGAAGGTGTGACGCTTGTGTTTTTGTTTTGGCTTTTATGGGCAACGAAACTGGGCTTTGTGTTAACGCGCCGTGGAGCGGGCTTATTACACGCAGTGCAGGTTGCAGCTTATCCGCTGTCATTAATCGCGCTTGTTGCAATGACAATGGGTATGCTTGGTGCAGAAAGCGGGGCGGCATTGCAATCACCGATGCAAATTGCCATCTATTTCTTAAGTATGCTAAGCATTGGTTTGGTGGAAGAAATCACCTTCCGTGGCATCGTTGCTGAGGCGCTCATTCACCGCTATGGCACAAGCCGTGCCGGGGTATGGAAAGCAACCGCGGTCGGTGGCTTGATTTTTGGGCTTGCTCACATGAGTAATGTTTTTGCGGCAAATCCATTTGGGGTGCTCATTCAAGTTGCGGTGGCAGGTGTGCTAGGCATGTTATTTGCGGCGATTTATTATCGCACGGGTAACCTCTGGATTTGTGTTTTATTGCATGCAGGTTTAGATGCAGCTAGCCTACTCGAAAGTGGCTTATATGGCGCAGGCACCATTAGTGATATGGTATCTTCTTTTAGCTTGATGAATCTAACCCCATGCCTAACCTACGGCTTGCCAATTCTATTTTTGCTGCGCCGTAAAAAACTCAAAGAAGTGCAATTGTGGTTTGGGCAAGCAAAGGATTAAAAGCCTGCAGACCAAAATCTAAAAGATAAAATAGAGAAGATAACAATAAAAAGGTACTGACAGGGCTGCTGTTCGCATGGTTTTCATACATGCGAGCAGCACTGCACCCGAAGCAGTACCTTTTTGTTATTTCTATGCGTTGCGAAGAACAATTTGTTTTTCCCAACAAAATGCAATCATGTAATGAGGTATCGTCATTTCATGAAGATACATTGATTTGAATGTTGCAAAATACGACGATCGCCCTTACTGATAATCAATCGATAGCGTCGGCAAGCCATTCAAATCAAGATCTGCAATATTGCCGGCTTGCAATTCATAAAATCCTTGCGCAGCAATCATGGCACCGTTATCCCCGCAGAATTGTAAAGCGGGCAGATAAACCTTTGCCCCTAGCTTTTGTGCGCCATCATTCACCAGTTGGCGCAATCGCCCATTGGCGGCAACCCCGCCCGCAAGGCAAACCTGTGTCGCACCAGTGTCAGCGGCAGCAAGCAGTAGTTTTTCTGCCAAAATGCCCGCAATCCGCTCTTGGAAACTCGCTGCAAGGTCAGGAACATTGACGTTTTCGCCCTTCATGCTTACCTTGTTCACTTCGTTTAGCACGGCGGTTTTTAGTCCCGAAAAGCTGACGTTATACTTGCCCTCAACATGGGGAATGGGCAGTTTGTACCCTTGTGGGTTACCTGTTTTAGCGGCAGCGGCAACGCTTGGCCCCCCGGGATAGGATAGCCCAAGTGTGCGCGCAACCTTATCAAAGGCTTCGCCCGCGGCATCGTCTACTGTCCGACCTAGCACAGTGAAGTGGGTGTAATCTTGCACCTCGACAATATGGCTGTGTCCGCCCGATGCCACGAGGCAAAGGAAGGGTGGCTTTAATTCGGGGTGGGTCAGGTAAAGCGCGGCGATATGCCCGCGTAAGTGATGCACAGGAATCAGCGGCTTTTGGGCAGTGTAGGCAAGTCCTTTCGCAAAGCTCACCCCTACAAGTACTGCACCGATTAACCCTGGTGCAAAGCTGACTGCAATGCCGTCAACTGCATTCATGCCCATCTTTGCGTCGGCAAGGGTTTTGGCAATGACAGCGCTAATGCTTTCGCAGTGGCGACGGCTTGCGATTTCAGGTACCACACCGCCGTATAGTGCTTGCTCAGCAACGCTAGTCGCAATCACGTTACTGTGTAGGGTGCGCCCATTTTCTACGAGGGCAGCGGCGGTTTCGTCGCAGGTCGATTCAATTCCTAAAATAATCATGGTGTTGCTCTTTTCCTTTGCGGCAGTTACTCAGAGGCATTTTGTGTAGCACTGTCCGTCTTATTGATTGCGTGGTAGGTGGGTG
>JAWXUQ010000007.1:0-55454 GCA_044426225.1 Faecalibacterium sp.
TAGGAACAGGTCCACTAAGGTAATGGCAAGCCCTGCACCTACCACGCGCCCACCAAGGCAAAGCGCGTTTGCGTCATTGTGACGGCGGGTAAACTCTGCGCTAAAGGCATCCGAGCAGCAACAAGCACGAATGCCCTTGATTTTATTGGCGCTTATGCTAATGCCAACACCGGTGCCGCAAAAGAGTAGTGCTTTGTCAGCATCGCCCGCTACGACGGCATCACAGGCAAGTTTTGCCATATCGGGGTAATCCACGCTGTCAGTGCTGTGGGTGCCATAATCGGTGTAGGCAATGCCACGGGCATCTAGGTGGGTTTTGATTTCTTCTTTCAGCGCAAAACCGCCATGGTCTGCGGCAAGTGCAATGGGTTTGCTCATAAAAATCTCCGTTCTGTGGGTGCACCGCCTGGCAGGTGCAATGTTCTGGGGGTCTGGTTCGTTTACTGGGTGGTGATTGGGCTTTGTGCGTTCTTCGCTAGGCGTTCAGCGCGTTCGCGCTCTGCCTGGCTCAGGCGCAGATAGGTGGGCAGCAATGCCGCTGGCGGGCAGGTCATGCCCTGTGCATGTATTTGGTTTGCCACCATGCCAACCCCTGCGGCGCGGCTCATCTGTAAAATGGGGTTGATGGGTTGCACACCCGCCACCACACCGTATCTATTATAACACAATGCCGCGCCATCACCAATAAAAATGAGTGGTTTTTTGCAAGTTTCTACAAAATCAGCCAGTGCTTCAATCGGCTGTGCAGCATCCTCGGTCAAGCGTGCACCGCTTGTAAGGTCAAAACCTGCCCAGTATACCTGCGCGCGGCGGGCATCTAGTGCTGCGATTGCGGTGCCTTCGCCCGCATGGCAGGCGGCAAGTGCGGCAAGGGTGGAAACCGCTGCACAAGGGGTGTCCTGGACAAAGGCAAGCCCTTTTACCGTGGCAAGCCCGATGCGCAGCCCAGTAAAGCTGCCAGGGCCCGCCGTCACACCATATAGGTCGATTTCAGCGGGGGTCAGCTTTGTGGCGGCAAGGGCGGTGTCGATTAAGGGCATCAGGGTTTCGCTGTGGGTCAAGCCGCCTGCCAAAAAGCTCTCGTATTGCAGTGCGCCATCTTGTAAAATGGCGACGCTTGCGGTTTTGCCCGCTGCCTCAATGGCAAGTGTAATCATAGTGAAATCCCTTCTATGGTAAAGTGGCGGGTTGTTTCGTCTACCCGCGCGATGGTGATGGTAATGGGCTGCTCTAGCGCAAGCAATGCTTCAAAATTTTCGCTCCACTCAGCAGCGACAATTGCGCCTTGGTCAAGATAATCATAAAAGCCTGCCGCGTTTAAATCTTCCTCGCTCGAAATGCGATACAAATCAAAGTGGGCAAAGGGGCGCGCACCGCGGTAATAATTTACAATGGAAAAGGTTGGGCTGCTGACTGGGTCAGTGCAACCAAGCCCTGCGGCAATGCCCTCGCAAAAAGCAGTTTTGCCACTGCCAAGCCCGCCCACAAAGCAAATCAAGCTGCCACTGGGCAGCACCGCGGCAAGCCGTGCGCCAAGGGAAACGGTTTGGGCGCGGGAATGGGTTGTAAAAGATGGCATGTTCAAATCCTCTGCTCACAATCAAATTTCTTCTACCAAATTATACTATATCTTGTCAGAAATTTCAATCATCCTTGTAAAGGTAGCCACCGCACCCGCTCTCCACCGCGTGTGTGCCACCCAAAGGCGATGCTTGGTGATTGTTGTTCTGCAAAAAAACGGCCGTTTTCGTAAAGTGGCGGGCAAACATTGCTTTGTGATTGTTTACTGGACAAGTTGTGTACAAAAAGGTATACTATTATTATGGCGCAGTGTCTTTTCCGCACGAAAAACCGCCTGTTTTAAACAAAAACATAAACAACAAATGGTTTCATTTTAAAGATAAAGGAAGAACAGCCATGGGAAAATTTCTCTGGGACTATGCAAAAAAGACGGATATGTTCTATCTCACCCTCTGTGTGGGCAGTAGTGTATTTGCCGTCATTATATTAATTTCAATTGGGGTCACTACCATTGGCGGTTTCACGCTTGACCCTTCCACCGGTGAAATCGCGGGTCTGGGTGGGTATAGCCGTGCTTTTACTCAAGCAGTGGCCTCTTTGGGCGGGCTTGTGGTGGCAATCATCATCTCTAAATTCGATTATCGCCATCTCGTAAAACTCTGGCCTGTGCATGTTATTCTAACATGGGGGCTTGTGCTGCCCACTTTGTTTTTTGATAATAAAAAAATTGGCGCCCTTACCATCGGTTATAGCAACGGTACAGAGAACACATCGTGGTACCTCATCGGCGGGTTATCATTACAGCCCACCGAGCTTGCGAAGATTAGCTTTATCTTAACCTTTGCCATGCACCTAAATAATGTGCGCACCCGTATTAATGAACCCAAAGAGCTTGCCAAGCTGCTCTTGCACATGGCAATTCCCGCTGTCATTGTACAGGTGCAGGGCGATACTGGCACCGCGCTGATTTTCTTAATCATTGGTGCGTTTATGCTCTTTATGGCGGGTTTAAGTTGGAAATACATCGCAGCAGGGGCATCCGCCGTCTTGATTGCAGGGGTCACCGCATTTGCATTTTTTAGCGATAGCATCGGCAAGAATTACCAGTGGATGCGCATTCAAGCCGTGCTTGACCCTGACAATAGCACAGGATGGGCAGCGACGGATGCCATCTATGAGCTATATACCTATCAGCAGCAGCGCGGCGAAATTTCAATTGGCGCAGGGCAGATTTTTGGGCGCGGGCTTTTTTCGGGTGAGTATTATTATGTGCCCTATGTCTGGAACGATTTCGTGCTAAGCTGGATTGGCAGCACCACTGGCTTTATTGGCTGTGCCTTGGTGCTCATTGTGCTGTTTTGCATTATCTTCCGCACCCTGCGCACTGGGCTGCGCAGTGAGGATTTGCTTGGCACCTATATCTGCACTGGTGTCGCCGCCGCCATGCTTGCCCAGATTTTCGTCAACGTCGGCATGAACATCGGGCTAATGCCCGTTATCGGGATTACGCTACCGTTCTATTCGGCGGGTGGTTCCTCGGTCGCCATGCTGTATATCAGCATCGGCATTGTGCTATCCGTTTATATCCACAATCAAAAAACACTCTTTGGCAACGAAGGCTAAACTTTGGTTTTATCTGCTGCATTTTGCAGTTTAAAAAGGAATTCTATGTCGCAATTAACGCGTTTTTATCGCTTTGTCATCCCATCCATTGCCGCCATGATGGTCACGGGACTCTATTTTATTGTCGATGGCATTTTTGTGGGGCAGGGGGGCGGTGCTGATGCGCTCGGCATGATTAATCTTGCCACCCCCTTCATCAGTGTCATGACTTCGATTTCGATGATGATTACCATGGGCGGTGCAACCATTGCCGCCATTGGCTTTGGGCGCGGTGAACGGGCGCAGGCAAACCAAGTGTTCAACATCTCGCTCTGGATGGTCATCTTTTTGGCGGCGATTATGTCAGCCATTGCGCTCTGCTTTGGTGAGCAGATTGCCCACTTCCTTGGCGCAAGCGGGGGTTTTGTGGCGGGCACCGTCACCTATTTAACCTATTATACCTTGTTTGGCATCTTTTTTTGTGGGTCAATGCTGCTTTCTGCATTTATCCGCAATGATGACAACCCCCGCCTTGCCTTTTGGGGGATGATGTCGGGCGCCATCAGCAATATCTTTTTTGATTGGCTGTTTATCTTCCCCCTTGGGCTTGGCTTGCAGGGGGCAGCCATGGCATCGGGTGTGGGGCAAATCTTTTCTTGCCTTGTGCTATCTACCCATTTTATTCGCAAAAAAGGTGCGCTCCGCCTTGCTTTGCCAAGGTTTGAAGGTGCGCTTTGCCTGCGCATTTTGCGGGTGGGCGCACCAGAGTTTGTCACCCACATGAGCCAGCCTGTTATTACCTTTTGCTATAACCTCATCATTGTTGCGGCATTTGGCGAGATTGGCATTTCTGCATTTTCGGCGGCATCTTACCTGCTCTGGGTGATTTTGTATATCTTTATTGGTCTGGCGCAAGGGGTGCAGCCGCTACTGAGCATTAGCTTTGGTGAGGGTGATATCCAAAAAGAAAGGTATTTCCTGCATACCGCGCTCAAAGTAGGCATTGTGTTATCGGTGGGTATTTACGCAATCATCTTTTTCCTTGGGCGCAATATCATCACCGTCTTTAGCACGGATATCGCCCTCATCGAAATTGCGTATCATTGCTTGCTTGTCTATGGCTTATCCTTTGTTTTTTCGACCATCAATGTGATTTTCACTACTTATTATCTATCGACTGAGCGCACTAAGGCTGCCTTGCAAATTACCGTGCTGCGCAGTTTGGTGGTCAATGCTGCTTGTATCTTTTTGGTGCCAATGCTGTTTGGCGCACAGTTTATCTGGGCGGGTATTGTGGTAGCAGAAGCAGGTATGAGTTTATTTGTCTGGGCACAGGCAAAGTGGCTTGTGACAAAATGACAAGACTGTTTGTGCGGTTTCACTAAATGCGATGGAAATAAAGATGAAAAATAGTAAAATATCTACCATTTTTTGGCGGGCTGTGCTATACTAAAAGAAAGACAATCTTATTTTGTTTGTTCTTTTTTCGTGCGAAGGCAACGGCCAATTGTGCGAGAACGATATAAAAACATAAGCGAAGCAAGGAGGGTTATTATGGGGAATATTATTACCATCAGTCGTACCTTTGGCAGCGGCGGGCGCGAAGTCGGCAAACGCTTGGCAGAGGCACTGGGTTATGCTTATTACGACAAAGAGCTCATCAATCTGATCGCAGAGGAAACTGGCTTTGCCAAGGAATTTGTCGAAAAATATAGCGAAAGTGGCTTTGGGCAGACCTATGCCATTCATACCGCACGCACCTTTACCGTGCCATACCAAATGCCGGGTGAGCAATTACAGATTGCGCAAAGCAATATCCTAAAGAAAATTGCAGAAGAGGGCAACTGTGTTATCGTAGGGCGACGTGCGGACTATATCCTGCGTGAGTATGACCCATTTAAGGTCTTTGTCTATGCCACTGATATGGACAGCCGTATCGCGCGCTGCTATGCGAAGGTGCCAGAGGATAAGGCGTTGTCTGAAAAAGCAGTGGAAAAAAACATCCGTGTCATCGATAAAGACCGCGCAAAATACTATAACTATTTCTGCACCCAAAAATGGGGCGACATGCAAAACTACAATTTCTGTGTTGATACCTCTAAGGTAGAGGTGAAAAAAGCAGTTGATATGCTCGCAAGCATCTATCGTTAAGGTCGCTTTTTTGCGAAATCTAATATAATCCAAAAGAAAACCCCGCTGCACCTGTGCAATTACAGGTGCAGCGGGGTTGTTTTTCGAGTGAAAGGGGTTGCGTTTTAGTTCAGTGCGGCAATGGCTTCTACTTCGCACAGTACCCCTTTGGGTAAATCTTTTACCGCCACACAGCTGCGGGCGGGTTTGTGTGCGCCAAAGGCTTCGGCATATACTGCGTTAAAAGCGGCAAAATCGCCCATATCCGCAAGGAAACAGGTGGTTTTAATTACTTTGTCGGTGCTTGTGCCCGCTGCAGTCAATACAGCAGCCACGTTTTTCAGCGATTGCGCGGCCTGCTCTGCAATACCGCCCGCGACAACTTCGCCCGTGGCAGGGTCTACTGGGATTTGCCCAGAGGTGAATAGAATATCGCCATACGCGATGGCTTGCGAATAAGGACCGATGGCGGCAGGGGCATTCGTTGTAGCAATAATTTCCATGATAAATCTCCTTTATAAACAGAGTAGTTTCGGTGTATGCGCTTGATATTTCACAGTATACCACTAAAAATCACTTTAGTCTAGTAAATTTTCGTGGTGCGCGTAATCTGGGCAAAACGCAATTATTTTAGTTTATAACGCACAATCACAAGGCGATACCACAGATAGGGGAATAGGTTGTAAATCATCCAAATTTCCATCAACAGGTAATTGGGCAGGTCTTTCCATCGGAAGGGACGCTTGTCTATGGTTTTGATGGCGGCAAAGGCTTCGTGCATCCCTTTGTTCCAGTCAGCGCCAAAGCCTTTGCGGTGGAATACATAGCTTTTTAGGGCATACCCTAGTGCCTGTGGGATGAAGTTTGCAATCAGCATAAGGAGTGGCTGGTTTTTATAGGGCAGTAAAATGCTGTTGCGCCCGCTCTGCACGCTCTTAAAGGCATTATAGGGCACTGCGCCTGTGGTCGCGCCACAGATATGATAACATTTCGCGGTGGGGCACAGCACACACTGATACCCTGCGTTGTTTGCTCGCCATGCCAAATCAACATCTTCAAAATAGGCAAAGAAGGTTTCGTCAAACACACCGATTTCATCCAGAATACTTTTGCGATAGAGCGAAGCGCCCCCACAGGCTGAGAAAATGCGTTTTTCTTTGGTGTAGCGGGTGACATATCGCCCATCGCCCTGTTTGCAGGCAAAGGCAAGCAAATTGACGTAATCGCCCGCATCATCTGCCAAATCACGCTCGAAATGGCGAATCATCAGGCTTTGCACCGCAAAGGTTTTGGGGCTTTTTTCGGCGGTTTTGATGAGCTCTTGCAGCCATTCTGGCTCTGCAAAGGCATCGTTATTAAATAGCACCACATATTCCCCCTTGGCGAGGGCAATGCCTTGGTTGACTGCATGCGAAAAGCCAGTGTTATGGTCATTTTCGATGAGGGTATAGTTGGGGCGGTCGGCATATCCTTGCGCAATGGCAAGGCTTTCATCCGTAGAACCATTGTCGATGACAATTAACTCGAAATCTTGCTCTGTCTGGGCAAAGACAGACTCAATGGAGTCTGTCAACCAACCTTTGCCGTTTAAATTAGGAATTACAATACTTGCTTTCATAAAAAATGGTGCCTTTCTGTGCCAATGGAAGCCAAAACGGTTTTTATTTATTGTACCATAGCCACGCAAAAAAAGGAACACCATCCATTCAGACGGTGCTCCTTTTTATAGAGGGGAAATAAAACAACAAGAGTTCGTTTCATAGGGGCAGCATCACTTGCTGCAAAAGAGGGTGCGCTGTGCCTTATGCAGCAAGTGCAGACTCGATGTTGGCAAGAATGCTTGCGCTATCTGGGCCACATGCCAAGATGACTTCGCCAGTAGAAGCAACGGTTACGGTTGCTGCATTTGCAATTTCATATTGGTCAGGCAGATAGTTTTCAAAAGTAGAGCGCTGCTGTGCCACAAAGGATTCTAGCCCTGCAACAACGGCATCGGTGTTGCCTTCGGTAGGCATGACGATGGCATAGCCATAGCTCTGGGTCATCATGGTAGAAATGCTAAAAGCATAATCTTCTGCAAGGGTAAGATCAAAGCCAAGCATAGGCGCCATAAAGTTGGTAACATCTTCGTTTAGGTATTCTACTTCGTAGTCTGCGCTGAAGCCATCAATGGCAAGCACACCGCCGTTGCCGTCTGGGTAAATTACCATGAATGCTTCGCTTTCTTCTGCGCTACGTGCATTCGAGATGATGTCAGCATAAAGGTTTGCTGCGGTGGTTGCTTCAGTGTCGCCTTCAGGCGCTACACCCATATCGTCATCCAATTCAGGGGTTGCATCCTCTGATTCTGGGGTTGCGTTTTCTACTTCGGGGGTAGCGGAGTCACTGGTTACATCGCTGTTTGCGCTGCTGCAAGCAACAAAGCTAAGGGCGAGTACAAGGGCAAGGGTAAGTGCAATGATACGTTTCATAATAAAAATAATCTCCTTCTAAATGGGTGGATATCCGTCTATTCACATAGTATAGACACTTTAAATACGGATATCCAAGCGCAAAAATTGCATATAAAATAAATTTTATAGCTGTGTCAGCCCTGATGTTAGAAAAAGAACGCAGTTTCGTTTCGTATAACGGGGGTGGAAAGAATAATTTGCGTGTTGGTTTGCCCAATGGTCTGAAATTCTAAGATTAATTGTTCTAGTGTTACCATGTTGTGGCAGCGCACTTTAATCATAAAGCTATGGCTGCCCGTTACGTGGTAGCATTCTAACACTTCACTGCGGCGAGATAGAATGTCCATCATCGCTCCGCGTTCGGCGGGTGGTGTAGCAACGCTAATCATGGCATCAATCGTACTCTGCCCGGCGGGTTGGTGTAGCTTGAGGGTGTAGCCTGCGATGATACCGTCTTGCTCTAACTTTTTAATGCGGGCAGATACCGCGGGACTGGTCAGCGCAACCTGTTTCGCAATCTCGTTGACGGGTGTTCGGGCATTTTGCGCAAGAAGTGCTAAGATTTTTTGGTCAAGTTTATCCATAGTTTTTTTCCTTTGTCAGATGAATAGAATTTGTGATATTTTTCAAAAATAAGGTATAATTTATGCGATACTTTGTAAAAGTAAACAATTCCCTGTTATTTGTCTATCTGTATTTATTATATAAAGTTTTATGTGACTTGTAAAGATGTTTTTTAAAGCCTTGTTGCAATGCACTTTGTATTATGTGGTTGACATATCCTAGAAAATGTATATAATTATATTATAACAAAACTGTTACAAAGACATTCACACAAATTTATATACTTTCCCACCCCTCTATACACAAAAACCCGCTGCCAGGCGGGTTTTTGTGTTTGTATGGGCAAGTGGGTGATTTACAGTAAATATTCATCGTAAATGTGCAAATCCTCTGCCTTAACGATTCCTTCAAAATACACACCGGTATCGCGGTATTCTTCGCATAGCACACTGCCACCGCTGCGCATTGCTTCGGCAAGCCCTAGTTTGTCATAGGGCAGCAGCACCTCGATTTTGCGCACGCGGTCAGAGAGCAAGGTGTCGATTTTCTGCAATAAGGCATCGAGCCCTGTACCGGTCTTGGCACTGGTCAGCAAAATATCGGGGTCAAAGGGTACGGCGGTGGGTTTGTCGCATTTGTTGTATACGGTAATGCGGGGGATATCATCACAGTTTAGGGTGTCTAGCACTTCGTCTGTGACAATCAGCTGTTCCTCGCGCTCATCATCAGCGGCATCGG
The DNA here is from genome assembly GCA_044426225.1 of Faecalibacterium sp. Taxonomy (GTDB): domain Bacteria; phylum Bacillota; class Clostridia; order Oscillospirales; family Ruminococcaceae; genus Faecalibacterium. Next base: position 9,009 of record JAWXUQ010000007.1, read on the forward strand.
CCACACGGATGATGATGTCAGAAAAGGCGGCTTCCTCAAGGGTGCTCTTGAACGCTTCGACCAAGTGATGCGGCAGGCGCGACACAAAGCCAACGGTATCCACCAGTAATACCGTCATCCCGCTTGGTAGGGTCAGCTTGCGGCTGGTGGGGTCAAGGGTGGCAAACAGCATATCTGCTTCGTAAATAGCAGCGCCACACAGTGCGTTGAGCAGGCTTGATTTGCCCACGTTGGTATACCCCACAAGGCTGATGACAGGAATGCCTGTTTTTTCGCGGGCGCGGCGGTTTTCGCCACGGCGTTTTTCCATCTCTGCCAGTTTGGTGGCAAGGGCATCAATTCGCGCATGCACATGGCGGCGGTCAAGTTCTAGCTTGCTTTCGCCCGCACCACGGCGCGCACCTGCCCCGCCACCGCCACCACCGCCTTGGCGACTGAGCGATTGCCCAAGCCCCTGCAAGCGGGGCAGACGATAGCGCAGTTCTGCCAGTTCGGTTTGTAGCTTGCCCTCGCCCGTCACCGCGCGGCTGCGGAAAATCTCTAAAATCAGCATAGTGCGGTCTAGCACCTCTATGCCCAAAATAGTCGAAATATTGCGAATTTGGCTGCCCGTCAGCTCACCATCAAAAATGGCAACCTCAGCTTCTAAATTCATAGCAACAAGGCTTGCTTCTTCTAGCTTGCCTTTGCCCATTAGGGTGCCTGCCTCAGGGGTGCTGCGGCGCTGCACCACCTCACTCACGGCAACCATGTGGTTTGCTTCGCACAGGGCGCTTAATTCAGCTAGGCTGCGGGCGCAATCCCATTTTTCCATATCGAGGGCAAGTAGCAATACTTTGATTTCGGGATTTTCCAGGGTGGTTTCTAAAATTTCGTTCAAGTTTAAATCCTCGTTTATAACCGCAATCGGTAGGAATGATAACGCATAAAAATGATAATGCGTAAGAATAATATAGAATAAGTGTATCATACCCATTCTAAAAGCACAAGATACCCCTTTGGCATCTTGCCCGAAGAAAAAACACCTCGCCGCAAAAATTTGCAAGGCAAGGTGTTTTTCTTATGCTTAAATGCGTTCTAGGTCATCTAGGTCAAACGGAGTGTCTTGGTAAACATAATAGTTTAACCAGTTTGAATATAATTGATGCGCATGCGCCCGCCAACGAAAAATTGGCTCTTTGCTTGGGTCATCTGCGGGATAGTAGTTTTGAGGTACTGCGATGGGCAGCCCCTTGCTTACATCTCGTTGATACTCGCTGTCTAGCGTGAGCTTATCATATTCAGGATGCCCTGTGATGAAAATCTGCCGCCCATTCTCAGTGCTCAGTAGGAATACCCCTGCCTCATCTCCTTCGGCAAGGATGCGAAGGGCGGGGCATGCATCAATGTCAGCGCGGCTCACCCCAGTATGGCGGCTGTGTGGTGCATAAAACACCTCATCAAAGCCGCGCACCAAGGGGTTCGCGGGGCGAGTGACTTTATGGGGGAACACCCCGAACATTTTTTCAGGCAACAATTCTTTCTTGACGCCATAATGGTACCAAAGCCCGGCCTGTGCGCCCCAACATACGTGCAGGGTAGAGTAGACATTCGTTTTACTAAATTCCATGATTTGCCGCAGCTCTGGCCAATAGTCCACTGCCTCAAAGGGGATGGTTTCCACTGGTGCCCCTGTGATAATCATTCCGTCATATCGCTCGCCCCGCACCTCATCAAAGGTCTTGTAAAAGGCTTCTAAATGTTCGCCCGAAACATGGGTTGCCGCGTGGCTCGCCGTCTGTAACAGGGTGATTTCCACCTGCAAAGGGCTGTTTGCCAACAGGCGGGCAATCTGGGTTTCAGTGGTGATTTTGGTGGGCATTAAATTCAAAATCAAGATGCGCAATGGGCGAATGTGCTGGCTTTGGGCGCGTTGTTTATGCATGACAAAGATATTTTCGCCCGAAAGTGCGCCATAAGCAGGCAATTCTTTTGGAATTAACAGTGGCATGGTAAATCGCTCCTTTGCTTTGTGTTAGCAGATAAACGGGACTTAAATTTTGTCAAGTGCCTGTGCAATATCGGCAATGAGGTCATCGCTGCTTTCTAGTCCGCAGCTCATCCGGACAAGCTCAGCGGGTACACCCGCGGCTTTGAGTTGTTCGTCTGTCAGTTGGCGATGGGTGCTAGAGGCGGGGTTTAGGCAGCAGGTGCGGGCATCTGCTACGTGGGTTTCAATGGCAGCAAGGCGCAGGTTCTTCATGAAAACACTAGCGGCATCGCGCCCATCTTTTAGCCCAAACGAAACAACACCACAGCTGCCCTTTGGCAGATATTTCTGGGCGAGTGTGTGGTATTTATCACCCTGCAAGCCGCAGTAATTTACATAAGCGATTTTGGGGTGGTTTTCTAGGAAGGTAGCCACGGCCAAACCGTTTTCACAGTGGCGCGCCATCCGCACATGCAGGCTTTCGAGCCCAAGATTTAGGATAAAGGCACTTTGTGGTGCTGCGGTGCAGCCAAAATCGCGCATTAATTGTACCGTCGCCTTGGTGATAAAAGCGCCGCCCTTGCCAAATTTTTCAGCATAGGTCAGCCCATGGTAGCTAGGGTCTGGTTGGCATAGCCCAGGGAATTTATCTGCGTGTGCCATCCAGTCAAAGTTGCCGCTGTCTACAATTGCACCGCCGACCGCTGCGCCGTGTCCATCCATGTATTTGGTGGTGGAATGGGTCACAATGTCTGCACCCCATTCAAAGGGGCGGCAGTTTACTGGGGTAGCAAAAGTGTTGTCAATGATGAGAGGTACCCCATGTGCATGGGCAAGGTTTGCGAATTTTTCAATGTCTAACACCGTCAGGGCGGGGTTAGCGATGGTTTCGCCAAATACCGCGCAGGTGTTTGGGTGGAAGGCTGCATTCAGTTCTTCGTCCGAGCAATCTTGGTCAACAAAGGTGACAGAAACACCCATCTTTGCCATGGTGACACCGATTAGGTTAAAGGTGCCGCCGTAAATGCTGCTAGAGGCCACGATATGGCTGCCTGCCTCACAGATGTTAAACAGTGCAAAGAAATTCGCTGCCTGCCCGCTGCTGGTCAACATGGCGGCAGTACCACCTTCTAGCGCGCAGATTTTTGCCGCAACACTATCACAGGTGGGGTTTTGTAGGCGCGAGTAGAAATAGCCAGTGGCTTCTAGGTCAAAGAGTTTGCCCATATCCTCACTGGTATCATATTTGAAGGTGGTGCTTTGGATGATGGGGATTTGGCGGGGCTCACCGTTTTTGGGGGTGTAGCCGCCTTGGACGCATAGTGTATCGAGATTCATAAGGTTCCTCCTGTTTGTTTGTCATATAAATAGGAAAGGGTAAGATAATCGATAGATTTGGAAGGAAACACCCCACGGGCATATAACCAATGGGGTGAAAAAAATTGCGTTTGTTCTTTTACAAAAACCTGTCCAAAAGCCTTGATCTTGCGCAATGAAGGGGAAAATATCACTTAGTTGCGCAAGCGTTTGTCGCTCTTTTGGGTCAGCTTGGTACCCGCACTCTGGAAAATTTGCACCAGTGCCACAAGCAAAATTACTGCCAGATACATAATGGCTTTTTCGTTGCGATAATAACCATAGTTGATGGCAATCTGTCCAAGCCCACCGCCGCCAATCACACCAGACATCGCAGAATAGCTCAGGATGGTGGTCAGTGCGATGGTGATGTTCGATAAAATACTGGGCAGGCTTTCGGGTAGCATAACCTTGCAGATTATCTGCAAGGGGCTTGCGCCCATGCTCTGTGCTGCTTCTAGCACGCCGGCATCTACCTCGCGCAGGCTGCCCTCAATCAGGCGCGCCACAAAGGGGAATGCTGCAATCACAAGAGGCACGATGGTTGCTGTGGTGCCAACGGTGGTGCCGATAATCACGCGCGAAAGTGGAAATGCCATAATCATTAAAATCAAAAAGGGAATAGAGCGCAGTAGGTTAATTGCTGCGTTTAGCACCTGTAACACAACGCTTGGCAGGGGCAGGATATGCCCTTTTTCGCCCACCACTAGCAGTACCCCAAGGGGCAAGCCAATCAGCACAGCAAATACCGTCGCAAACAGGGTGATATACAGAGTCTCCCAGATCGCATAGGGGAAATCGCCAATCATGTTGGGTAACTGTCCTAGAAAATCCATCATGCTTTTACCTCCTCTACGCTCACCCCTTGGGATTTTTTAATGTAGGCTAACGCTGTTTTTGCTTGCTCCACATCCTTTGGTAGTTGCAATAGCATACTGCCAAAGCATTGTCCCTTGATATCGCGGGTGTCAGCAGAAAGCACGCTTACCGCAATGCCAGTATCGATGGCAAGGCTTGAGACCAGAGGGGTTTCCGTGTTCGCACCATTGAAGGTAATGCGCAGTACATGGTCCTCAGGGCCAAAGCTCGCAAAGCGGGTGCTCGTGGTGCCGCCGTTGGGCGACACAAGCAGCCGTGCAGCATCGGTTTTTGGGTTGGCAAAAATATCCACTACATCGCCAACCTCTACCGCCCGCCCGCCATCTAAGATGGCAACGCGGTTGCAGATTTCCTCCACCACGCTCATCTGATGGGTGATAACAATGACGGTAATGCCGAGCTTTTGATTGATTTCTTTGATGAGCGATAACACCGAGTGGGTGGTGCTTGGGTCAAGTGCACTCGTTGCCTCATCACAAAGCAATACCTTGGGATTGGTGGCAAGCGCGCGCGCAATCGCAATGCGCTGCTTTTGCCCACCCGAAAGCTGTGCAGGGTAAGCATTTGCTTTTTCGGGCAAGCCAACAAGGGTCAGTAGTTCCATGGCACGTTTTTTCGCGTCTGCTTTTTTTACCCCGGCAAGTTCCATCGGAAAGCATACGTTTTTCAGGCAGGTGCGCTGCATCAGCAGATTAAACTGTTGGAAAATCATGGTGATATCGCGGCGCGCGGCACGTAATTCTTTTGGGGATAGGGTTTCTAGCGCTTTGCCATCTACCACCACCGAACCTTCGGTAGGGCGCTCTAGCATATTAATGCAGCGCACAAGGGTCGATTTGCCCGCGCCAGACATCCCGATGATGCCATAGATATCGCCATCTGCGATTTCTAGGTTGATGTCCTCAAGTGCGGTAAAAATCCCTTCTTTGATGGAAAATCGCTTGGTTAAGTGTTTTAGTTCAATCACGTTGCCGTTCTCCTTTGTCGGGCTTGCTTGCCGGTTGTGTTTGCGGTGCAGCTTGGTTGCGTTCTTGCAATTTGTAATGATCTAAGGGTGGGGCATAAGCGAATAATTAGCCGTTGATGGGGCTCAAGTCGCTCTGCTTGCCGCCGTAAATGCCCATTGGTTCTACGTGAACGCCCGCAGCAGAAACAAGGCTTGTGCCATAGCTTACGTTAAATTCATCTAGGTAAGGCACATGCTGGAAGAAGTTGCATTCGATGGTGCCATCGTCCACAACCGTGTTGGGGATGATATAATCGGTATATTCTTGGATGACAAGGGTGATGCCTTTTGCTTCGAGCAACTCTGCAGCAACTTCTAAGATTTCGCAGTGAGGGGCAGGGCTAGCGCCGCAGGTGACAGTGGTGCCGTTTAGGGCATCGTAATCGATGCTTGCGTCATAGCCATCGGTGGGTGCATCTACTGCAGAAACAACCGAACCGCCATAGGTTTCGTCAATGAAATCAGCAACTGTCTGGCTGGTAATCGCAGCAACCACTGCCTTGATGATGTCGGTGTCCTCTTCGCCTGTGCGGCAAACAAGGATGTTTACATAATCAGAGGTGGAGTCCTCCATGGCAAGTGCGTCCTCTACTGGGTTCATCCCTGCGCTGATGGCATAGTTTGAGTTGATGACGGCATAATCTTCGTCTTGTAAGATGTTGGGGATTTGTGCGGCTTCGATTTCATCGATGGTGATGTTGAGTGGGTTTTCTGCAATGTTGTTTTTGGTTGCAGTAATGGTAACACCCTCTTCTAATGTAAAGAAACCGTTCTTTTCTAATAAAATGAGAGCACGTGCTTCATTGGTGGTGTCATTGGGCACAGCAACTTTTAATTCGGTTGCAGTGCTGCTCGTGCTACAAGCGGCAAGGGAGAGTGCGGCGGCAGATGCGCCAGTGGCTTTTAAAAAGTTACGACGAGTAATAGACATAATAAGACTCCTTCATGTGAATTGTGTTTGGTTAGAATAAGGCTCCTACTATAATAAGGAACCAAACGAATCATCAGAAGCGATGGAACATAAAAGCGGTTTCTTTGGGTGCAGTGCCAGCTGCGGTGCAAAGAAATAAAAAAGCTCTCGTCCTCATGTTGCAAGTGTATGCAAACAAGGACGAGAGCTTTGTAAAAACTTTCGTGGTACCACCTTGGTTTACCTGCCCCGTTTGCGCAAATAGGGTAGGCCTCAAAAACTGCGCCATATTACTATGGTTACAGCCGGACGCAATAACGGGCGTACCCGTCGCAGGCTTATGGCTCTTTGCCACTCGCCCACGCAACTCCAAGACCATGTTCGGTGCCCTGTTTTCTACCCCTTCTCAGCGGTGGGGGTTCTCTGTAAGAATCAATGCGAGCACGTACTTTTCTTTTCAATGTCTTTTTTCTGATTAGGTATTACTATACAGTAGATACCGGAATTTGTCAAGGGTTAATTCATAAAAAAATGGCAAAAAAGTGGGCAAAACCCTGTGTGCAAGGCGGAAAATAGCACCAGTTCGCAGAAAAAAGCATATAAAGCCATACTAATATACTAGGCGATTTGTTTGACTGGCAGAAGAATTGCCTTGCCCTGATAAAAAAGGATGAAATTTGCAAATCTTCGGGCAGCGTCTTGCATGTCGGTCGGAAAAAGACGAAAAACGTTGTACTTTTGTTCTTTTTTGTTGGAAAAAGTGAATTTGTATGCAATTTGTCACTAAATTAACATTGATTATTTGCTTTGGTTATGGTATTATATTCTAGCACTTGGAAACAAGTGTGGCTGTTTGTGCACCATTTTTATGATGTGCGTTGGTCAAATAAAAACATGGTACTGTACTTTAAGTACCTCAATCGAAGGAGAATTTCACAATGAAAAATCTAAAAGCAATCGCTGCTGCTACCCTTGCAGTTGCACTTAGCTTTAGCCTCGTAGCTTGCTCTTCTAGCGCAGCTTCGAGCACCACCACTTCCACCGACGTTGCAGAAGACGTTGTAGAAGATGCTGTTGAAGAAGTAGAAGAAGTTGGCGCAGCAGCCCTAGGCTTCGGTCTAATCGGCGCAGCAGGCAGCGGCGAAGGCAGTGCAACTGCTAACACCACTGTTGCAGCTGTTCTTGTTGACGAAGCTGGCGCAATCATTGATGTTAAAATCGACGTTGCACAGTGCTACGTTTACTCTGAAGCAGGCGTATGGTCTGCTCCAGAAACCTACCTCACCAAAATGGAACTAGCAGATGACTACGGCATGGGCGATTACTCGACCCTAGAAGCTGGTGAATGGTATCAGCAGCAGACTTATTTCATGTCTTACGTAATTGGTATGACCGCTGATGAAGTTGCTGCAATCGGCATCGAAGAAAACTACCCAACCGACGAAGATCTACTTGCAGGTTGCACCATCAAAATCACTGATTACGTTGGCGCAGTTCTTCTTGCTATGGAAAATGCTACCGAATACAACTGCACCGTAGAAGACACTCTTAGCCTTGCAATCGATACCCCAGTTGCTACTGGCACTGATGCAGCAGACGAAGATGGCAAAGTTTCTTTGACCACCACCATCGCTGCTCTTGTTGTTAGCACCGAAGGCATTGTAAACGATGTTTACATCGATGCTACTCAGCCTTCTTTCACCAACACCGCTGATGATGTAATCACTGGCGCTGGCGAAGTTCTTTCCAAACAACAGAAAGAATATGACTACGGCATGCTCGCTTACTCCACTCTTGAAGCAGGCGAATGGTTCGAACAGCAGGCTTACTTCATGGCTTACGTTGTAGGCATGGAAGCATCTGAGCTTGGCAACATCGAATACGATGAAGACACCCACGCAGTAGATGCTGACCTACTTGCAGGTTGCACCATCAAAATCAACAGCTATGTTGAACTTCTTGCAAAAGCAGTAGGCTAAGCGATAACCGCCTTGCCGTTGCAATTGTTTGTAATCTAAAAACTGAACTTCAGTTTGCATAAGCAAAACCCCCGCTCACAAAATTGTGAGCGGGGGTTTTGTGTTTAGATACAATCTGTATCGGGGTTAAGCCTTATGGCTGCTTAGCCTTTGGTTTTATAGGGGCGTTTTTTGGGGCGATCGCCACCAAACTCATGGCGGGCATTGTCCATGTGGGGTTTTGCCGCGCGACGTGGGCGGGCAAAATCGCGCTCACGGTAGCTACGGGTATTGTTCTTCATGGCATTGTTTGCTTCTTTGGTCAGTGCAAATTCAACGCGCTTACCTTTAATTTGGCAGCCCTGCATGGCTTCTAGCACGCGGGGTGCATCGCTTTCATTTAGGTCAATGTCGGTATAATCAGGGTAAATGTTGATTTTACCAATGGCAGAACCAGGCAGGCCAGAGGCATCTGCCACAGCACTCACGATAAAGTTAGGACCAATCTTGGCATCCGAGCCGATGGTCGCGCGGATCCAGCAGCGCCCTGCGGTGGAATGTGGGATTTTATCGCCACGGTTACCACGGTCACGGCGCTCAAAACGGTCGCCGCGGTCACCACGGTCGCGGTCGCGGTCACTGCGGTCGCGCTTGCCAGGGGCACCAAAGCTCTTGACGTTCTGCACGGCAGCAAGGCGCTGGTTTTTGCCATACAGCTTTTCGCAAAGGCTTGCGGCGATATCTTCAGCACTAAAGCCTTCTGCCACAAGGTCGGTCACAAATTCTTTCCAACCGTCATCCACACCCTGTGCAATGCCTACGCGCACTTCAGTTGCAAAGGCTTCCATGCGGTGGGTGGCAATGCTTTCTAGGCTAGGTACAGGCATTTCTTTAATCGGCGCGCCGATATAGCGTTCGATTTCGCGAATGCGATAAATCTGGTTGCGGTTAGCAGCAAGGGTGTAGCTTGCGCCTGCGCGCCCTGCACGGCCAGTACGGCCAATGCGATGGATATAATATTCATATTCCTGTGGAATATCATAGTTGAATACGGCTTCTACATCGTCTACGTCAATGCCACGTGCGGCAACATCGGTTGCAATTAGGATATTGGCGCGGCCGTTCTTGAACTCGGCCATAACCATGTTGCGCTGGCTCTGTTTCAAATCACCGTGCAGCCCAGTTGCCTTAAAGCCACTGTCGCACAATTTTTCGCATAGCTCGTCTACCATCTTTTTGGTGTTGCAGAAAATCAAAGAACGTTTTGGGTGATGGTATTCCATCAGCAGTTTCAGCGCATCTACTTTGCCTGCCTGTGGGATATTGTAATAGCTTTGCACAATGTTTGCTGCGGTTTTCTGCCCAAGGTCAACGGTGATTTTCACAGGGTCCTTTTGGAATTGCTGCGAGATTTTCACAATGGCAGAAGGCATGGTTGCGCTAAATAGCACGGTCTGACGTTCTTCTGGTGCGGTTTCCAAAATGGTCTGGATATCTTCCACGAAGCCCATGTTCAGCATTTCGTCTGCTTCGTCCAGAATAACAGTTTTCAAATTCTGCAATTTCAGAGTGCGACGACGTAGATGATCCATCACGCGGCCAGGGGTGCCAATTACGATTTTCGCACTGCGCAACTGGAAAATTTGGTTTTCCATGGGTGCGCCACCGTATAGTACAGCAACAGGCACGCTTGGGATATATTTCGAGAATTTGCGGATTTCGCCTGCAATCTGTACGGCAAGCTCACGCGTAGGCGATAAAATCAGCACGGTGGCTTTATCGTCGTTCTGGCTTGCCATTTGCACGGCTGGGATACCAAACGCAGCCGTTTTGCCTGTGCCAGTGGAAGAACGTCCCATGACGTCCTTGCCTTCTGCAATCACAGGGATGCCACGGCTCTGGATTTCGGTGGCTTCTTCAAAGCCAAGTTCGCCGATGGCGCGTAAAATTTCTTCGCGGAGGGAGAGTTCACTAAATAACATTCTGTACCTTTTCTGTTTCGGCGCAACCCACATCGGCAGCGGGCAACCAAAAAAAGTACACAACAAAGAAGGGATTTCCGTGCCGTACGATTGCAACTGCAACGCACCGCATAAATCTCTTGTAAATTCGTTCTGTCATTTTGCCTGAACCCAGCCATGGGGCAACACCGGGGGTGTTACCGAGCCCACGCTCATAAGGCACAGGCTCATACATCAAATCGCGCAAAGATACAAATATCTTGCGCTGAAAAAATAGTATATCACACTTTGACGCAAAAAAGGCAGAAAAAACAAAAATATTTTTTATTTTTGTGAAAAGTAACAAATAAAAACAAGAAAGCGCAGTTGGAAACAACAATCCCCACCGAAATGCAAGGGATTGCACTGCGATAGGGATTGTTCGTCCATCATAAAAGATGGCGATATTCAAAAAAATGCGCACAGAGGATGGTTCGCCTTCGCCTTGTACGGAGGGCAATACATTATTTGTGCTGCGTGGGAGGCAAGGTGCCCAATTGTTCGGCCTTCTTCTTGAGATAACTATGGATGATAAGTTTTAATAGTACCGCAACCGCCACAACCACCGCGCTTATTCCAGCATAAATCAGGCAATTGGTGTACCATGGCGCAGAATAAGCGGCATAGCGCGTGGGGTAGGTGACATATTGATAATATTCATACCCGCAATACCCAATGCAGCAACCAATGAATGCTCCAATCACGCAGTTTAGGCGGGCATTTAGTTTTTGCAGAGGGCTAGTGTTTTTATGAAACGCAGGGTTAATCAGTGGAATGCGCATAGGTAAAATTCCTTTCGGTTATTTTTGTTTGATGATTTCCATCACGGCAGCTTCGTTGTATTTTGCCAGCACCGCTGCGCCGCCAAGACAGAGTACAGTCGCTGCCACCGCTGCAATGCGATAGCCAAAGCCACCAGTGCCGATAGAGGCAAACGCGGTGAACAAAATCATCGCCACACTTTGCCCCATCTTAAAGGCAAAGGTGCGTGCGGCATAGAACATCCCTTCGCGGCTTTCGCCTGTGGCAATGCTCTCGCTCAGTGCGATATCTGCCACAATCGCTTGGGGTAAAATGCCCAAAATCGCCATGGGGAAGGCGGCGCATACCACCACAATAGCGCCCCAGAGATAGCCGCTAATGCCAAACATTCCGCTAAAGGCTGTCAGCAGATAGACCCCGCTCAAGCCACAAAAGCCAATGAGGACTAATTTTTTCTTGCCTGTTTTTTTGCTAATGCGATTGACAGGCAGGTAGCAGGCAAAGCTCAGCAAGGTCATCCCGATATAGAGCACTGTTGTCATGGTTTCGGGCAAGCCCATCAGACTTGTCACGAAAAAGGCAAGTCCCGTCTGGAAGATAGTCAGCGCAATCCAGTACAGGATATCGCTGCCTACAAAGACGCAAAACGCGCGGTTGGCAAAGGTCTTTTTGAGGGAAGCAAAGGCATTGCCGCCCGCCGGGGTGGGCGCGGCATAGTCTTTCTCGTTGATGGTAAACACCGGCACAAGCAGGCAGACAAGGGCGATGGCGGCCATCCCTACAAAGGTAATGCGCTGCGCCATAACGCGCCCCATGCTAGGCTCAAGTGCGCCCCAGATAAAAGGCGCTGCGTATGCAATGGCAGAACCAAGCAAAAAAGTGACTGAGATATAGGTCGAGATATTAATACGGTCCTCATTGGTGCGCGAAAGCTCTGGAATGAGCGCATTATAAGGGGTGCAATAGGTTGTCATGCATAGATAGAACAGCAGCAGAGTGATGAGCAGCCATGCCACGTTCCACCCAGAAATGCCATTGACGGGCGACCAAAATACCAAAACGGTCAAAACGGCAAAGGGGACGGCAATCGCTTTCATAAAGGGAATGCGCCGCCCTTTGGGATTTTTGCTGTTATCAGAGCAATTGGCAATCCATGGGTCGGTGATGGCATCGAATAAGCGCCCAAGTGCTGTGATCCCGCCCACCACCGTGGCAATCCCCAAAATGACAAGCCCCTGTGGAATAAAAACAGTTTGCCCGGCGGCAATGTTGGTGGCATCGGGCTGATAAATATACACAAGCCAGTTGGTGATTAAGGCGGCAAGCAGGCTCCAACCCAATTGTCCGATGGCGAAAAGCCATATCGTTTTGTTGGTCAGCTGTTTCATAAGAAGGCTCCTTTTTGGGCAAGGTGTGTCAGTGCGGATATTTCATGAGGATAAAATACGGATTTTTTGCCTAGCAAGGGGGAAAATAAGCACAAACTATCTTTTATTTAATAGTATCACATCCAAAACCTTTGTCAATCACTTCCCATAATGCTTTTTTTGCGGTAAAATAAAAAAGACAATTGGTGATGAAGCATCACCTATCAAAAAAGGAACAATTATGCCAAAACAAAAAATATTATTTATTACCACAGGAGGCACCATTGCCTCGATTAAAACGGAGCAAGGGCTTGCCCCGTTGCTCAGCAGCGATGCGCTGATTGCCCACCTGCCAGAGCTTGCCGAATTGTGTGCGGCAACTACCCTGCCACTATGTAGCGTCGATAGCACAGATATCACCCCCGCGCATTGGCTTGCCATAGCCCATGCAATAGAAGAGAACTATCACCAATACGATGGTTTTGTGGTTTGCCATGGCACTGATACGCTTGCCTATACGGCGGCGGCTCTCTCTTACCTCATTCGGCATTGTCCCAAATCCATTATCATCACTGGTTCACAGCAGCCCATCAGCCACGATGTCACCGATGCCAAAAAGAATTTGCGGGATAGCGTCATCTGTGCGCTTTCGCCCGATACGCATGGGGTGATGGTGGTCTTTGGCGGGCAGGTAATGGCGGGTACTCGTGCAAAAAAACACAAGACCATCAGCTATGATGCCTTTTCTAGCATTAATTGCCCTTCGCTTGCGCAAGTGCAAGGGGATAAGCTAGTGCGTTATATCCCCACCCCTGTGTCTGCGGGTGCGGTGCATTTTTATCATACCCTTAGCCCAAGGGTATTCTTGCTCAAGCTGACCCCGGGTATGACGGCGGAATTAATCCCCGCGATTTTTGCACAATATGACTGTGTGATTGTGGAAAGTTTCGGGGTGGGCGGCATTCCGCAAAGTTTAATGGATGCCTTTGCCGCTGCCCTTGGACAGTATCAAGATACTCATAAAATTTTAGTCATGACAACACAGGTGCTCTATGAGGGCAGCGATGTCGGCATTTATGAGGTTGGGCGCCGTGCACGCAATCGTTTTGCTTTTTTAGAGGCGCATGATATGACCATTGAGGCAGTCTACACCAAATGCATGTGGCTGCTTGCCCAAAATTGCGAAACCTTTGCCGCATTGCAGCAAGCGTTTTATCACCCGGTAAACTTCGATACGTTTTATCAGCCAGAATAAAGCGGGCATTGCGTTGCCCGAATAGGAGAATTTCTTATGATGATTGGTATTTTTATCTGCGTAGCATTGCTATTGTTGGTGGGGTTATATCTCATCTGCATTATGCCAAGCCTTGGTGATCAGGGAAGATTTGCCCCGTTCAGACCTTATTATTATGCCCACCGTGGCTACCACGATAACCAAACCGATGCGCCCGAAAATTCGCTCAAAGCCTTTGCGCTTGCCGTAGAACATGGCTATGGGATGGAATTAGATATTCAGCTTAGCAAAGATGGGCAGGTGGTGGTCTTTCATGATGACACCCTAGCGCGTGTTTGCGGGGTGTCAGGCGCAGTGGGGGATTATACCTATGCAGAGCTTACGCAGTTTTCCCTCTTCGATAGTGGCGCAAAAATCCCCTTGTTCAGTGAGGTGCTTGCTCTTGTAGCGGGCAAAACCCCCTTGATTGTGGAGTTTAAAACCGTTACACCCAATGTGCCACTGTGTGAAGCAGGCAGTAAAATGCTGCTAGAATATGATGGGCTGTACTGTATTGAATCCTTCCACCCGGCGGTGGTGCGGTGGTATAAACAAAACCTGCCTGATGTGGTGCGCGGTCAGCTTGCTTGCCCAGCAGAGCGCAAAGGGTGGCAATACGCTGCGATGGGGTACTTACTAAGCAATATCTGGACAAGCCCACAGTTTATTGCGTATGACCACGCTGCAAAAAATAACCTTTCGCGCCGTTTGTGCCGTAGCCTGTTTAAAAATTGCGCAGTTGCATGGACGATTAAATCCCAAGCGGAATTCGATGCCTGCAAAGAGGATTTTGACCTTTATATTTTCGAGGGATTTGCCCCTATATCATAAAAAGGTTTTGTTTGCCAATGATTGCTGTAACTGATGATTGTAAAAGGATGCTGCCTATGCCACGTTATAAAATAAAATTGCGTACTAAAATTGTGCTTGCATTTGCGATTATCATACTATTAAATGTGGGGGTCGGTTTTTATTACACCGCACAGGTTAATAAGGTCATTGTCTTTAATCAGGCTGCGCAAGATACTTACACCGAGGTGGCAGGCATTAGCGATGATTATCAAGCCATTGAACAGTTGATGTTAGATTATATCGAAACCCCGTCCGACGTTGATGTCACGCTTGCCTATATCGTGCGGCGCGATGCATTGCTGCTTCGGCTTTCGTTGCTTCAAAATTATAGTGGAACCAACAGCGAACTCTATATGATACGCGCCATGCAAAACTCTATTTCAGCCCAGTTTGAATGTTATAATCTGGCGATCCAAACAACCAATACCCAAAACCCGGATTTTTATCTGAATTATTATGCAGGGCAAAAGATAGCAGGCTATGTGCCGGGTTATATCAATCAATACCTTAATATCTTGGTGGAAACAAATGCAACTCGCCAAGAGGAGCTTGCGCAAGAAACAAACACCGCTTCGATGATTAATCAAGGGATTTTGCTTTGCAGTGCGGTGCTAAGTCTTTTGTTTGCACTTGGTTTTTCTAGCGCAGTGACGCGCCCCATCCGCAGCCTTTCTGCGGCAGCGCGGCGCATTAGTAAGGGTGATTTAAATGTGCCAGATGTGCCCATTTACCAAGATGATGAACTTGGTGCCCTCAGTAAAACCTTTAACCTCATGAAAGATGATATCGCTATTGCAATAGAAACCTTACTTGAACGCACCAAGCTAGAGGCAAAGTTGCATGAGCAAGAGGTGCACAGCCTAAAAAACGAAGAGCTATTAAAAGAGGCGCAGCACCTTGCATTGCAAAGCCAAATCAATCCGCACTTTTTATTCAACACCCTCAATGCCATCTCGCGTGCCATTACCAACGCGCCCAAAGAGGTGGCGGTGCAGCTTGTGTGTAGCTTGGCTGCTTTGTTCCGCTATAACCTTGACCATCTGAATACCTTTTCTACCTTAAAAGAGGAACTAGATGTGGTGGGGCAATATATTTACATTCAAAAGCATCGCTTTGAAGAGCGGGTGCAATACCAAGTGGATTGCCCACCTACCTTACAAGCCGCGCGTGTGCCCAGTATGCTTGTGCAGCCACTGGTGGAAAATAGCCTCATTCATGGCATTGAAAGCCTAGAATATGGCGGTAAAATTATGGTGCGGGTAACACAGGTGGGCGATATGCTGCGCTTGCGCGTGTATGATAACGGTGTGGGGATGAGCCAAGCGCAGTTGCATGCTCTGCGTAATAAGGTAGAGCAAAGCCACACAGGGCACACCACCGGTATTGGTGTGGTGAATGTGCAGCAGCGTGTAGAGCTGTTACGTGGTGGCAAAATGCGGTTGAATTCCGCACCGGGGCGCGGCACGGTTATTGAGATTAAATTTCCGCTGTGCTATCAAGAGGAGGAACGCGATGTATAAACTGTTGATTGCGGACGATGAACGTTTAGAGCGCACTGCCCTTGCCCAAATTGTAGAAGCGCAGTTTGGCGGGGTATTTGAGGTACAAGAGGCAGAAAATGGGCGGGTTGCACTAGAGCTAAGTCATACCTTCCGCCCGGATATCATTATGATGGATATCAAAATGCCTGCGATGAATGGCATTGATGCCGCGCGTGAAATTGTGCAACGGTACCCTGATACCAAAATTATCATGCTGACGGGCTTTGCGTATTTTCATTATGCGAAAGAATGTGTCAACATTGGCGCAATGGATTTTTTGGTAAAACCCACCACTAATGATATGGTGGTAGAAGTGCTTGCTCGTGCCATACAGGCAGTGGACACACAACGTCTTGCACAGCAAAGTGTGCAGGCGGAAAAAGAAAAGCTAAAGCTGGCGGATCATTATATCGAAAACGAATTTTTATCAGAACTCTTTTTTGGCGGGGCTGACCCCGAAATTGCTGCTCAACGCATGGATGATCTTGGTGTGCTGGGGATGCATTATACCGTTGCAATTTTCTTCCCAGAGATTGGCTATGGTAAGGATGGTCTTGGCGCAAGCGTCAAACGATATTGTCGCGAGATTGCCAATGCCCAATCAGAGGAAATCCGCGTGTTGCTCTGCGAGCATTATGGGCGTATTTGTATGCTACTTTGCGCAAGTGAGGTAAAACCGCAGGCATGGCAAAGTCACTGGTTAGAATCATTTTTGCGGAATATTACGTTGCAGCAAAAATGTATTGCTGGCATTGGGGTCAGCCAAACAAGCGCAGACCATAATGCGCTGCCACAGCTTGTGCAACAGGCATACAAGGCATATCAAAAGAACAATGCCATCCAATTTTACCAACCTCAACGAAGCACACAATCGTATGTTTCGCAGTATGCGCTAGAGCAAAAACTTTGCACCTTATTGCGTCAGCACGAGTATACCGAGTTGATGGCGCAGTTACACCCCACCATGAATGATATTTTTGAAAATAGTGCAGAGCCGCTCGACGAAATTACAGAATTGCTAATTTTGCTCAATCGTGCTGCGGCGGAATCTATCGTGGTAGAACCCACCGTCGGTATTTATCGAAAAATTGACAGACTAGAAGATGCCGCGCGTGTGAAAAATTTTTCGATGCGGTTTGTCCAGACCATCATTGACCGGATGATTCACAAAGAAACAGAGGATGCTAGCGATTGGTCAAAGAAAGCAGCAGATATCATCCAGAAAAATTACACGAAGGACCTGACAATGGAGGATGTTGCCCACCAAGTAGGGTTTAGTACCTATTACTTTAGCCGTCTGTTTAAACAAACTTTTCAGATGAGCTTTGTGGATTATTTGACCAAACTGCGTTTAGAAAAGGCAAAGGCTTTGTTGCGGCAATCGAATGCATCGGTCAAAGAGGTTTGTTTTCAGGTTGGATATAGCGAACCAAACTATTTTGCGCGTGTGTTCAAGAAAGAAACAGGGCGAACCCCGACGGAATATCAAAAAAATATTAATGTCCTCAATTAATGCGAAGTAAGTGTAAGGAGTTTACCATGAAAAAAATGACACGGCGTAGCTTTATGGAAATCAGTGCAGCATCCGTAGCGACTGCCACACTTTCTGGCTGTGCGCGTGCTTTTGGGACGCCTTCAGAGGACACCGTAGCCCCAAATGCCGTAATCCTTCGTCTTGCGGATGCACAGACCGAAACCTATCCTGCAACGATGGGCTCTATGGAATTTGGTCGTCTTGTGGAAGAACGCACCGAAGGGCGCGTTGTGATTGAAGTATTCACCGACGGTGACCTTGGTAGTGACGAAACCGCAATCATCGAACAAGTCCAGTTCGGCGCAATTGATCTTGCCCGTGTGAACCTTTCTCCAATGTGCGAATTTACCCCAGTACTGAACCTCTTCCAACTCCCGTTCCTGTTTGAAAGCACCAATCACATGTGCAGGGTTATCGATTCTGAGCTTGGCGCAGGCATGCTCGCGCAGGTACAAGACGCTGGTTTTATTGGTTTTGCACTATACGAAGCGGGTACCCGTAATATTTACAACAGCGTAAGACCTGTTACCTGTCTAGCTGACCTTCAGGGTCTTATCATCCGCGTGCCTACCAGTGAGCTTATGCTTGATATGGTTGATGCGCTAGGTGCAACTGGTAACGGTCTTGCATTCGGAGAAATTTACTCTGCATTACAGACAGGTATTATCAATGGCGCAGAAAATAACTGGGTAAGCTACGATCAGAACAACCATTATGAAGTAGCGCAGTATTTATCGCTTGATGGGCATACTGCGCCTCCTGAAATTTTGGTCGGTTGTGCGGATTCCTTTCATGCAGTTTCTGCCTCCGACATGGAAATTATTATGGAATGTGCCGCTGAATCCATTGCTTATGAACGTGCGGAATACCTAGTGGTGGAAGAGGCATCCATCACCAAGGTTATGGAGGGCGGCTCTCAGGTTGATGAAATTACCGACATCGAAAACTTTCAAGCTGCCGTTACGCCTCTATACGAAAAATATGCAGGTGACTTCATGGACGAAATGGATCAGATTAAGGCGATGGCATAAGGAATAGTTGTAAAGCGGGTGTTGTAGGATAGTGTAAGAAGGTTGAAACTAATGTGGCATTGTGATACACTATAAGAAATGTCAAACGGTTTGTACCTCGTAATGTGTACACGGCAAAGTGCCGCATAAGGAGAAATCATGAAGTTAGAAAACATCAGTTATCCTGAACAATATGTTTGCAAGCTGACCGTCCGTGTGTCGGCAGAAGAGTTTGAAGAAGCGATTGAGGCAAACTACCAAAGCAAACGCGAAAATTTAAAAATCAAAGGCTATGCGTGCGGTGAAGCTACTCGCGCACAGGCAGAGGCAGTGCGTGGTGAGGATTTTTTCTGGTTCGATGCTGCCAACGCTGTTTTAGATGAAAAATCGCCTGCTGTGTATGAAGCTGCTGTGGCAGAGCATCAGCTAGAGGTTGTCAGCGAATGTTCGTATGATCTAGAAACCCTCAGCAAGGCCGAGGGCTTTACCGTTGGCATTACCTTCTGCCTGTTGCCAGAGTTCACCTTTGGCGATGCTAAAACGATTACTGTCACCCAGAAATCGGCGGTGGTAACGGATGCAGAGGTAGAGCATATTTTTACCGCGCAAAAGGATGTAAAGCCAGAGCTTGCAGATGAGTTTCGCGCAAAAATCCGTGAAAAGCTGACGGAAAACAAGGCGGCGACCGTGGTGGCAGAAGCGCAGAGTAAGGTGCTGATCGAATTTGCAGCCATGGCAGAGGGCACGTTGCCCACCCCCATGATTGACGAAGCCTATGAAGGCATGCTCACACAGCTCAATGAGCTATTGCAGCAGCATAAAACCACGATGGAAGACTTTTTAACCAAAACAGGGCATAGCAAAGAACAATTCCGTGAGGATACTCGCAAAGGCGCGGCCGTGCGTGTGCGCGGCACCCTTGCGATTTTACGCTATGGCAAAATGCTTGCTTACACTCCTACCCCTGCGCAGGTAGAGGCAGAGATTGCACTACGTGCAGAGCAGGTGAAAGATAAGCTAAAAGACTTTGCTCAAAATGCAAGCCGCCGCCGTGTAGCACTAAGTATGGTGCGCAAAAAAGCCATGGAGGCAATTCTTGCGGATGCAACCATCCTTGTCCCAGATACTGCCTCTGCGGCGCAGAATGAAGGGTAAAATATGCGCTGCCGTGACAGGTTTTAAATGTGCACAAATTTATGGTATTTCGTAATCAAACGATTTCGATACAATTGAACAAAACAACAAACATAGTATAAGGAGCACGATTATGGTAAAACGTAAAGGCGAACATTGGGTAAAATATTCCGAAATCCCAGCAGAAGATATGGGCGGTGGCCTAGTGCGCCGTGTTGGCGCATATAACGATGATGTTATGGCAGTAACGAACACCTTTGAAAAAGGTGCGATTGGCGCATTGCACAGCCACCCACATGCACAGGTTACTTACATCGTCAGCGGTAAATTTGAGTTCACCATTGGCGAAGAAAAACGCATTGTAGAAGCAGGCGATAGCATGGTAAAAGAAGGCGGCTTAATTCACGGCTGTGTTTGCCTAGAAGCAGGCTCGCTCATCGATTTCTTTGCTCCAATGCGTCAAGATTTCGTAGCGGTAGAGTAATTATCTCACTTCACTAAACCGCGACATAACACAATCAAATATAGCGCAAGGCACCCTGTTGCAGCAATGTAAAAGGGTGCCTTTTTTATTGCAAAAAAATTGCATTTATCGAAAAACGATAAAAAACAATTGACAAACAATATAGTTTGTGATATTCTCAGCCTACAAGCACAAGCAGTAGCTATTTTGTGTGTTGCTCGGGACAAAAAAGAAAAACGTCCTTCTTCCACCCATTCACCCAATCAAACGGAGGTATTCTCATGAAAGATATTTGGTCGCCAAGGCATAGCATCCGCCTAAGTCGTGTCATCACCATAGCCTTTGCCATCGCGTTACTCGTCATTGATTTATGCGGGGTGCCTTTTACGGATTTTATGGTCAAGGCACTGTTTCGTAATAACAATGGGTTAGCAGGTGGGTATTTGCTCCTGATTAATTTATATTTGTGCAGCATCCCCGGTTATATTTTGCTTTATAGCCTGTATCAGCTGCTAAAAAATATCGAGGGTAAGGCGGTCTTTATCCCGCAAAATGTTGCCTACCTGCGCCGCGTCAGTTGGTGCTGTGTGGCAGCAGCCTTGTTTTGTGGCATCACTGCCTTTATCTGGCCAAGCCATGGGGTGATTGCCCTTGCGGCTGCCTTTATGGCGCTGATTGTCCGTGTGGTCAAAAATGTCTTTGCGCAGGCAATTTTAATGCAAGACGAATTAGACTTGACGGTGTAAAGGGGGCGAACAGCATGCCAATTATTATCAATTTAGATGTCATGATGGCGCGCCGCAAAATCGGCGCGGGTGAGCTTGCCGAAAAAATCGGTATTACCCCTGCCAATTTATCCATCTTAAAAAACCAAAAAGCAAAGGCGGTGCGCTTTTCTACCCTAGAAGCGCTCTGCCAAGCGCTTGATTGTCAGCCGGGGGATTTGCTTGCGTATCAGGAAGAGGAAGCAGCAAGATAAGAATCGTGCAATACAAAAATAGCGCAGTACAGCACAGTCGCAGCTGTACACACCGATGTTCTCACATGTGTGGGATTGGTGGGTGCTTGATGGGTGTAGCTTACTTTGATAGGAGGAGAACTTTTATGCAACAAAAATCAATCTTACGCGCTACCATGCTAGGCAGCTATCTGCTCGCACTTTTGTACGTCTGCGCGTTTTGGTTTAGCTCATATCGTGTCAGTGGCTATTGGCAATTTATTTTTGTGGTTTGTTTTTTGGCGGCGGGGGAAGCGCTTGCGCGGGTGCTAGAACGCAGCAAAAGCCGCATTGCCCACATTTGTACTTTAACATCAGATGAAGTGCCCGCCTCGCCCAAGGCTTACCCCAAAGAATCCATCTTTTGGGCAATTTGTATCCTTGGCATTGGAATTTCCATCGTGCTAACGATGTTGTTCATTGGCGCGCGTCCCGCTTTTTGGCAATGGAACGCGGTGAGAGACAAAGGGCTAGTCGCTAGTTATGGATATCTGGCAATGCATGCCATGGCGGTCTATTGGGTGGTGAGCCGCTTTGGTTGGCTATGCCGTGGCAAAACAAGTGAGTGGTTCGCGGTGGATGCTTGCAATGCTCTTGTGTTTTTCCCTTTTGGGTGCTTTTTCCTGCGAATGAAACTTTTTTGGCAGGGGGGGTATCGTTTTTGCAAAGGGCAGTTTACCGCCAAGTTAGAGAAAAAACCCGCCATCACCACCGCCATTGTTTTGGGCATTTGCGTGTTTTTCTTTGTGGCAGCGCTCAATTTACTGCGGGCAAGCGATGCCGTCTTTGCTGATTTTCTATCCCAATTCCACATTAATTTTTCGCTGCGTTTTTCTAGTGAATGGTATGAGTTTTGGATGAAATTTCTTTTTTCACTGCCCGTGGGTGCGTATTTCTTTGGGCTGTTTGCCCGCTGCATGCAGAGAAAGCAAACCCCTTGTGCACTAGAGTCAGCGCTTGCCACACCGTTACAGGCAAGCGAAAAACTGCGGGTGGTATCGCCGCGCACCCTCACTGCGGTGCTCTGCTGCTTTATCGGACTGTACCTGCTTTATTTTGGGGTGCAGGCAGAATATTATCTCAGTGCCTTTTGGGGCGATTTACCAGAGCGCTTTACCTTTTCGGAATATGCGCGCCAAGGTTTTTTTGAGCTTTGCAAGTTGATGACCCTTAATTTTGCCCTGCTGCTGGGGGTGGCAAAGGTCAGTGCAGTGCCTTTGCGCAAGTCAAAAGGCTTGCGTGTGGCGGCATACACCCTGCTTGGTGCTTCCCTTCTCTTTGCCGCAACCGCCATGGCAAAGCTGCTACTTTATATTGGCGCTTATGGTTTTACCGATTTGCGGTTGCTATCCGCTTGGGCAATTTTGGTGCTCGTGGTGGCGGTGGTGCTTGCCATCCAGACCATTCATCGTGCGCAGCCAGTCGCACAAAAACTGATTTATTTTGCCGCTGCTACCTTTACCTTGCTTTGCATTTTGGCAGTGTGATATCTGGAGAATGTAGCGGGCAAGGCTGCTTGCCCGTGGGGCGGCAATACAAACAAAAGGAAGGTGTTTCTATGGATTACGCATGGTTTAATCTCTCGGCGCTTATTTTTGGTGTGGCGGCATGGTTGCTGCCATTTACTGCAATGGCAGCACAGCATAAAAAGAAAGTAGCCAGGGCGGCTGTCTTAGTGCAAGGTGGGCTAGCGTGTGCTGTCTTATCGCTACTCTCTGTGATTGTATATCAAACCTATCTTGTGTCGATTGAGGATTGGTCCGCACTGATGGATACCACAAATGCGGTTCAGTTTGTGTCAGTGGTGATGGCGCTAGTCGCGATTGCCCTCGCTGTCCTTGCAATGGGGTATGGGTATTACCGTGCAAAGCAGAAGCAGCAATAAAACAAAGTGCCGCGGCATTTTGCGCTGTTTCCTGTCAATAGGACAATGAAAACATATAAAAATATTTTCGTCGGCAGTCTGCCATAAGACGATATCATTAAAAAACAAAAACAGCGTTCTCTCCAATTGCCGTTTGTGGGGCACCACAGATTGGGCAGGGAAGAGAACGCTGTTTTTTGATTTGAATTTTCAAATGAGCAACAATGTTTTACACTTTGTAAAAAGTGATTGAAACAAAAATGCGCACGGTATTCGCTGGAAAGACGCGAGATGGTTTTGCTGTATATTATGCGTATTGGAATACGAGATATAGCAAAATCGCCACCATGCCAAAGCCGAACATCATCAAACTAAAGGCAAGGCTGCCTGAGAAGCCGCGAATGCCCGTAGGCAGTTGCTCGTAAATGGTAAAGCGGGTGTCCTCTGCGGGGGTCACAACACCGTCGTGGTCATCCCAGAACAGCACCTTGCAGCATGCCGCGCGCAGCCATTCAAAAATAGAGGCACACAGCCGTGCACACAGCGCGCCCACAAAGGGCAGCCAGCGCAGCAATAAGGGGCGGTATAGCCCATCTTCTAGGTTCAGCTTGCTTGGCCACAAATCGCGGTAAACACCCTTTTGCAAGAAGAGCTTGCGCACAACCACAAAGTAAATCAGTGCGCCAATGCCAAGGCTGATTGCGCCGCCTTTTAAAATGTGTAAGGCAAAATATTCCACCGCGTGTGCGGGGTTTTCGCTGCCTGTAAAATCATTGGCAAGGGCGGCAATGCCTTCCATGCTCAGGTGTGGGGTCAAGCCTAAAATGGGGCTAATGCTACCAATCAGCACCAGTGCCGCTGCCGAAACCTTGTTGATGTACATGCCATTTTGCGCGTCATACTGCGCTTGCAGGGCGGGGTCTTGGTTTTTCTCAAGGAACACACAGACGAACAGCTTTGCCATATAGGCAACGGTTAAGCCGCCTGAAATCAAGAAAATCCATTCGCTACATTCTAAAAACAGGGTCGCTTCGCCGTGCGCTGCAAGATGGGCAATCCCTTCGACAATGCTTTCGTGCAACAGCGTTTTGCTGATGTAGCCGCTCCAAAGTGGCACACCGCCAATGCCGATGGCTGCCATGCCAAAGGTGTACATCAGCACCCATTTGCCGCGCCCATAGCCGCGGATTTTGTTGAGGTCAAATTCTTTGAGATTGGCGAAAATAACACCCGCACATAGGAACAGGCAAAGTTTAAACAATGAGTGATTGCAGATGTGCAAAATCACCCCCCATATCGCAAGGGTGCCTTCTTCGCCCAGAATGCACTGCATACCAATGCCCACTAGGATAAAGCCAATCTGGCTCATGCTAGAACAGGCAAGGGTGCGTTTGAGGTTGACGCTAAAGACACCAAGCACTCCGCCAAGCACCATGGTGATTAACCCAAATGTCACAATCACCATGCCAAAATCAGCATCGTGCATGAATAGCTGGGTCGAGAGTGCCAAAATACCAAACAGCCCCGCCTTACTCAAAATAGCAGAGAGCAGCGCCGTGCCTGGGGCGGGGGTGGCGACATAAGCGGTGGGCATCCAAGTGTGGAAGGGGAACATGCCTGCCTTTGCAGCAAAGCCGACCATGGTCAGCCCGCCTGCCACATACAGCAGGGCTTTGTTATCGTATGCAGCAGCTGCCGTGGCAAGCTCTGCAATCGTCAGGGTGCCCAGTGCGTTGTACAGCAGGAACAGACCCATCAAGGTGGCAAGCCCGCCAAGCACCGCAAAGGCAAGATAGCTATCCGCCGCGTATTTTGTCTTGGGGCTTTCCTCGTGTGCGACCATCACCCAAGAGGCGATGCTCATGATCTCAAAGCAAACAAGGGTGGTGAACAAATCAGCGGAGAGGAATACACCAAGCGTTGCACTTTCGGTAATTAGCATAAAGAGCAAAAAGCGGCTCTTATGGGGGTAATCTTTGAGCGCTTCGGGGGTGAACACGGCGACAATCAGCCAACAAAAACTGGTCAGCACGCATAAAATCAGACGTAAGCCATCGAGCATAAAGGATAGCCCAAGCCCAGAAAAGCCTGTGACAGAGAAACTCGCGCCTAAATGCTCAGGCAGCAGCACTACTGCGGCAAAGCCTAAGATTGCGCCGCCGTAAAACAGGTTTTTGGCAAAGGTGCGCATTACGAAATCATGCTGAAAATTGCCGATAGAATTGCAAAGCCATCCGAGCAGCCCGCAGACAAGGGGTAACAAAATGGCGGCAAGCATAATCTGTGCGCCAAGGGGGGTGGTGGTTACCATATCCATGTGATTGCCCTCCTTATAAGCTGCCAGTGGCAAGGTTTGTGAGTAATGCGGATAGGGGCGCCATGGCAAAGATTAAGACAAAGCCAAGCACCGTTAAGAAGATAAAGCAGGTTTTCATCTGCCAGCCGGGGTCACTGATATGATGCAGCTTTTTCTCGTCAAAGCCTTCTGCGGGGAAGTAGGCATAAATCAGCACCCCAAATTGGTACATCCCAGTCAGAAATGCCGAACAAACAAGGGCAAAGCAGCCAAGATAGGCAAGCGGCATTCCGCTTGCGGTTGCCGCCGCGGCAATTGCCCACTTAGAGGCAAACCCGGTGAAGGGCGGCACACCAATCAGCCCAAGGCTTGCGATGGTAAAGGTTGCGAATAGATAGGGCATCTTCTTGCCATAGCCCTCGTATTGGTGGATGTATTCCTGTACCCCGCCCTCGGCATGGTGCGTCTGGCAAAGCAGCCCGCCCGCGCAGAAGAACAAGGTGATTTTCAGCACGCTGTGTACCACCATGTGCAGCAGTGCCGCAGTCAGCCCCGCTGAGGTGCAAAGGGTGGCGGCAAATAATACATAGCTTAGGTTTGAGATAGTAGAGTACGCAAGGCGGCGCTTTAAGTGGCGCAGACGCAATGCCATGGCACTGCCAAAGACGATGGTGAACACTGCCGCGCCCATTGCGATATATTGCGCAAAACTGCCCGCAAGCAACTCGGTGCCATAGTTATAATAGAGCACTCGCAATACCGCGAACAGACCCGCGTTTACCACCGCAACCGCATGTAACAGCGCGGTAACAGGGGTGGGGGCAACACCCGCACTGGGCAGCCACCCATGGAAGGGGAACACCGCAGCCTTGACACCAAAGCCAAAGAAGCCAAGCAAAAAGGCAAGTTGCAAGAAGGTTGTGTGTGTGCCAATTAAATTGGCATCGAGTGAGCCACCAAGGGTGAAGTCAAGCGAGCCATATTGCAGTACAAACATCATACTGATAAAGGCAAGTGCCGCGCCACTCATGGAATAAAACAGATATTTCTTGCCCGCAAACATTGCCTTGCCGTCCATCTCGTGCATGACGAGGGAGAGGGTGCAAAGGGTAAGCAGCTCATAGAAAAAGTAAAGGGTGAATAGGTTTGCCGAGAAAGAAATGCCGAGCACTACACCATAGGTCATGGTGAAAAAGGCAAAGAAACGATTTTCGCCGTGTTCGTGGCTCATGTACTCAAAGGCATAAAGGTTGGTAATGGGCCAAAGCAATGCAACAATGGCGGCAAACACCATCGAGAGCCCATCGATATGTAGCGCAAGCTCCATCCGTCCTGCGATCACCACCGCAAGCAGCAGGTTCATTTCATCCCCGCTCACATAGCGATAACCGAGCAGCGCAAAGACCATCACACTGACAATCGCACATAGGGTAAAGACAAAGGTGTTGCGCACCTTGCGGCTGTTAGGTGTCCAGAGAAAGAGGGATAACCCACCAAAGATGGGTAAAAGGAGTGCGATAAATGCGAAAATTCCCATTGTGTAGCCTCCTTATAATAAATTGCGGGCAATGCCTGCCGCAAAGGTGAGTAGCGAGGAGGGCACTAGCCCAAAGAACAACAGTGCAAACGCAAGGATTAGCAGTGGGATTTTGATATAGATACCGCAGAATACTTTTGCGTCTACCTCAAAATCATGCCCTGGGAAGAACCCGCGTGCCAGTGGGCTCAGCAGATAGCCCGCCGTCAGCGCCGCACTGAGCAGCAGCACCATTGCGCCAATCCAGCCATAGGCCGGTAAGGCATCTAGTGCGCCAGTTGCAAGGTACCATTTTGATACAAACCCTGCAAAAGGCGGAATGCCGACAAGGCTTAAGCCTGCAAAGCCAAAGCAAAATAGCACAAGGGGCATTTGCTTGCCGATGCCATAGAGCTCATCCACCTTGGTTTTGCCTGTTTTGCAGATAAACGCACCGGCGCACAAGAACAGGCAAACCTTGCAGATGGAATGGAATACAATCTGTAAAATAGCGCCTTCAAATGCAATGCTATTAAAGAGCATCAGCCCAAAGAGGATATAAGAAACCTGTGAAACGGTAGAATAGGCAAGCCGTTTTTTGAGGATTTTTTCTTTATAGGCAAGCATACTGCCCGAAAAAACAGTGATGAGCGCAAGGCTTAGCATGGTGTATTGCACCCATGTGCCAGTTAGAAAGCTCGTGCCAAATAGGTAATAGCTCACGCGGATAATCCCAAGCACACCACCTTTGGTGATGACACCCGAAAGCAGTGCCGAAGCAGGTGCAGGCGCCTCTGGGTGA
Source organism: Faecalibacterium sp. (assembly GCA_044426225.1). Lineage (GTDB taxonomy): Bacteria > Bacillota > Clostridia > Oscillospirales > Ruminococcaceae > Faecalibacterium. Next base: position 36,498 of record JAWXUQ010000007.1, read on the forward strand.
GCGGTGGGCAGCCAATCGTGTAATGGCATTAACCCTGCTTTGCCACCAAAGCCAACAAGCATGGCAAAGGCAGCAAGCAGTAACAGCCCTTGTTTGTCTGCGGGCACAACCCCTACCACACCACCTGCAGTAAAGCTAGTGGTGGTGTAATTGGCAAGCACAAAGAAGCCAAACAGCACCAGTGCCGCACCAAACAGGGAATATCCTAGATATTTGATGGTGGCTTGGATGGATGGCTTGGTGCGTTCATGTAACACCAGTGGAAAGGATAAAAAGGTCATTGCCTCATAAAACAGATAAAAGGTGAACAGGTTTTTGGAATAGCATAGCCCCACCATTGCCGCTAAGGTGAACAGGGTAAAGGCATAATATTGATTTTGCTCGTGGTTGTGCAGATATTCAAACCCGAAAAAGCAAGAGAGGGTAAACATCGCAACAAATAAAATCGACAATAAATTGGCAAGGGCATCATTTTGTAATGAGAAGTTCATCCCTGCAATTTGAAACAGCGATATGCTGTTGCGTAAGTTGCAGGCGAGCACTGTGAAAATAAGCTCTAGGCACAGGGTAGCAGATACAACCTGTCGGCGGGTGATGGTGGTCTTGGTAAAGAGTACCGCAATACCACCAACTACAGGCAATAAGATGGGAATGAGTAGATAATTCATATTCATAGCAATCCTCCCTCCTTATAATAAGCTGACGCCAAGCGAAAGCACTTCGCTGAGCGGGGCATAGCAGCAGCCCAGTAAGAACACCATGAAAATAAAAATTAAAATGGCGGCAAAATAGGCTTTGCCCTCGTGGTAAATGCCGTGGGAGAGCACTTCGCCCTCTGGGCTAAGGGGTTCGTCCTCGCCTTTCCAAATCTGGAAGATGGCGGGAATGTAATACAGCGCATTCAGCAGGCTAGAAACCGTCAGCGCAAATAGGGTGACGACAAGCTGCCACATAGGGATGCCCGATAGTGCTGCCTCTGCAAGAGAGCTCTTGGTAATAAACCCAGCAAAGAAAGGAATACCCACCATCGAAAGCCCACCAACGGTAAAGCCGATGCCCGCAATCATGTTGCGGTGTGCTGCCCCGCGCAGATAGAATAATTTTTTCTGGTGCCCAGAAGCATCGATTAACCCACCCGCAGATACAAAGAGGAGCGGTTTGGTAAAGGCATGGGCAATAATCTGGAATGCAGCGGCAACGATACCTGCCTGAATGCCAAAGCCAAGCCCCATATAAATATAGCCAATCTGGGCAACGGAGGAATAGGCAATCATTCGTTTGCAGTTGTTTTCGTGCAATGCTTGAACAGAGCCAAAAATCATGGCGCAGACACCAAGCACAAAGAAGATGTTATTGACCCCAAGTGCGCGGATTTGGTCAAGGGTGAATACACATAGGAAGATTTTGAGCAACAGGATAATATACCCTTTGAGCACAAGCCCCGAAAGAATAGAGGACGAGGTGGTGGTGCCGCTGCCATGTGCATCGGGCAGCCATGTATGGAAGGGGAACAGCGCACTCTTGACCGAAAGCCCAATACAGGACATGCCCGCCACAATGGCAAGGGGTTCCATATATTGCCCGCTTTCAAAGAGGGCAGTCACGCTGCTTTGCAGCTCAGGCATTAGCAAATGCCCCGTGATGGCATACAGCAAGCAGAGCGAAAAGAGGAACATGCCGGAGCCGACAAGGCTCATGATTAAATAGCGGATGGTTGCCACAACCGTCTGCCCACAGTCGCGTGCCATAACAAGGGCACAGGCAGCAATGGTGTTGACCTCAATAAATACATAGCCTGTGAACATATCGTTGGTATAGCACAGTGCAAAGAGTGAGGCAAGCAGCATGTCTAGCATGATAAAATATAGGTTTTGCTTTTCGTGTAGCACATCGGCAAAAATTGCATCCTTGCCGCCAAGCACCGAAAGGAACATGACCGCACAGAACACCACTGCAAGCATGGATTCAAGCGGACCTGCGGCAAGCTCGTTGCCAAAGGGACTGTCATAGCCACCAAGCACATAGGTAAAGCGAATGCCGTTTGCCGTGGTGAAAAATAATACAATCGCGTTTAAAATCCCAGTGACAATCAGCATGCCAAGGGTGATGCGCATGGCGATTTTGGCATCATGCACCGCGGTGGTGCAAATGCCGCATAATAGGGCAATGAAAATGCAAAAGAAAGGGAAGTTCTGATAAAATGGCAGCATTAATCCTCACCTCGTTTCGCAAGCATCATAATTTCGTCAATGTTTAGGGTGTGATATTTTTTGTATAATCGCTGGGTTAGCGCAAGGGCAAAGGCGGTGACTGAAACTGAAACAACAATGCCCGTCAGCACCAGTGCGGTGGGAATGGGGTTTGCATATACCGTAGCAGAGGCGGTGGTGCTTGTATCAAGCACAATGGGGGCAATGTGATTTTCGGTATAGCCCGTGCTGGTCAAAAATAAGTAAATGGCATTGTCCATGAATACCATCGATACAATCTTTTTGATAAGGTTGCGGTTAAACAGCATGCCTGCCATCCCGATGGCAAACAGCAGCACCGCCGCCGTTTCAAAATGATTGACATGTAGCATAGAAAGTCGTTCTAACATAAGATTATAACTCTCCTTTACTAAAGAATGCATAGAAGGCATACATGGTACAAGCGACCTCAAGCCCTACTGCAACGTTGATGGGCAGAGTAATGCCGCCCGAGAAAATACTGCCCGCAGCGCCTGTGCCAAAAATACTCGTCAGCCCGTTTGCGCCCACAAAAATGGTGTAGCCAATCAAGACGGCATATAGCAGCAACGCACCGATTTTGATGATGTGATAAATATGGTCATTGAAAAAGCTGTTGACCTTTTTGGTGCCAAGGGCGTTGTCGCATAAAATCATCATGGCGCCAATGATAGAGCCACCCGCAAAGCCGCCACCGGGCGAGATATGCCCATTGAACAGCACATAAAAACCAAACAGCAAGCCAATTGGCATTAAAAATCGGACGATACTGCGCAGCAATAGGCTGCCTTCTTCTGCTTCGATTTGCGCATCCTCTTGGCGGATTTGGTCATCTTTCGCGGTGTTGTTGTTTTTATCACGTTTGAGCAGCATAATCACGCAGGTTGCCGCTAAAAACAGCACGCAGCTTTCTGCATAGGTATCAAAGCCACGGTATACTAAAATAACGTTGGTAACAAGGTTGGTTGCACCAACTTCAGCAATGCCTGCTTCAATGTAATGTTCACTCAATGTGTTGGTGGTGGGGTTGGTTTCCATGCCATAGGTGGGCAGTTCTGAAACAGTGAAGAGCATAATCGCACTAAAAATAGCGCAGATGGCAATGCACACCCCATGGAACAGCCACCGCGTCGCACGGGAGTCTGGCTCGTTTAAATCTTCAATAAAGGTCAGGTGGGTTTGCTCATGCACAGGGGGCTGCTCTGGTGCGGCATCGCGTGTGGGCAGTGGTTCGCCCTCTACCCATGCATTGAGGGCAGCATAGGCATGTTTGATTGATTTTATCATTTACTGCCTCCTCGTGCCTTTCAGTTGGTTGATGCCTTTTAGGGTTAAGAGGAACAAAATGGTGTCAATCCCCGCACCCACGGCAAGCTCTGTAATGGCAAGGTCTGGTGCTTGCAAAATTAAAAAGACGATGGAAAGCAATACGCTAAAGCCCATGTAAATTAAGATGGTGGGCAGCAGGTTTTTGGCAAGGTTTACCGCAATCGCACAGACGACAAGTGCACCAAGCAGCAGGTATTCCCATAGGACCATCATGTTTATTTCCATTATTTCACCTCACAGTGTTTGTCGTATTCGGGGTTTGTCAAAATCTCAACCTTGCCGATACGATGGGTGGAAACAGGGCTTGTAAACCACTGGAACAATAAAATCAATAGGATTTTGGCGCTTGCCCATACAAAGCCACCCAGTACAATCAACCCAGAGAAAATCAGCAGGGTACCAAGGGTGTCAATGATGGCGGCAGCATGCATACGCACAAGCACGTATTTGAAGCGATACACCCCAAACACGGCAATACAGCAGCACAGGGTGCCTGCACACAGCAGAACACTTGCAATGATTTCACGAATGGTCATGGCTGTTCCTCCTTTGTTTCCTCGGTGCGCGTGGCGGCTTGCTTTGCTTTGGTGGGGGCTGCCTCTTCGGGCATTTCACCGCCAGTGCGGTGCACCTCGTGGTGTTCTGTACCAACATGTGCCATCTTTTCGGCGGAAATTTCGCCGTTTTCTTTGTCTCGCATGTGGCGCAGCTGCCCAAAGATATGGTCTGTTACCACGCGGCAAAGCACGATAACGGATAAGAAGCTCAGCAGTGCGATAATCATGCCAGAATCCAAAATGTAGCTTTGCCCCAGATAAAGCGCAAAGATAACCATGATATTCATGGTCAGGCTACCAATCATGTTGGCGGCAACGATTTTATCAGTAAAGCGATGGCTGATAATGGCATACACAAGGCAGGCTAAAATTAATAAAATCAGCACAACCAATACACAAAGCATGACGCTCTGCATGGGTTCAGATAATGTAATCATTGGTTCGCCTCCTCTTGGTTTGCTTGGTCAGTGCCCTCTAGGGCGATTAAACGGTGGTTAAAATCGCTATCGATGGTGCCATCTGCAAATTCTTGGTTGAGCGCATGCACCGCAAAGGTGGAATCGTAAATACCAATGGTATAGGTGCCAGGGGTTAAGGTAATCGAGTTTGCAAGGGTGGTTTTGGCAACGTTTGTTTTCAGCTTGGTGTCAAAAAAGAAAAGAATGGGCATAATCTTGTCGGCATCTTTCGAGAAAATACATTTGATGACGGCAAAGTTCGCCTTGACAATTTCTACCACCAACGTGGACAGATAGCGCAAGCCCTGCCATGCCATGCGCAGTCCGGCACGGTCGCTTTCTGCGCTCCATCTGCAATAGCGCTGACCAAACCAGGTCAGCACAGCGCTCAGCACAATGCCCACAAGCACTACGTCTAGGCTCAACCGCGCATTAAAGATAATCCATAAAGCAAGCAAAACAAAAAACATCGGGATACCTCGGTTTTCTTTTTGGGTGAAGGGCGGGCAGCACACAGCGGCACCAAACCCACGGACAGCGTAAAAACGCAGGGGAAATCACAGGCGAAAAGCCAAAAAAGCGGCGGTCTTGCCCTCCTATTATATAAATAAGAAAGCCACCGCCATTTTGTGAATGATTTGTGTCTTTAGCATATACCTCTTATGAATTTTTGGCAAGGGCATTTTTTGCAGAAAGTTTCTCGAAAAACGATTAAAATCTGTATAAAAAGGCGAAAACGCGCAAACGAGAGCAACTTACTCTGGTTTGCGCGTTTATTTTTTGGTTTTATTTGGTTAATGGGGCGGTTTTTGCGGCAAGCCAAGCGCATTCTGCATCGCTTAGGCGGGGGGAAAGGGTGCGATATACCGTCGCATGGAAATCATTCAGCCAAGCAAGCTGTGCATCGGTCATCATCTCTACCTTTACGGCTTTGGTGTCAATTGGGGTATAGGTGAAGGTTTCAAAAGCAAGGAAGTTGCCATATTGATTGGTTTCTTTAGCATGGCATAGCATTTCGTTTTCGATGCGAATGCCCACAAGGTCGCTTTCGTATACACCGGGCTCGTTGGTTACCGTCATGCCGGGGACGAACACTGCCTCGCCGCGGGGCGAAAGGCTCTGGGGACCTTCGTGCACATTGCCCACAAAGCCGACACCATGCCCTGTGCCACAGCGATAGTTAATCAGGTGGCTCCAGAGTGGTTGGCGGGCAAGCATGTCTAGCATTTTACCAGTGCAGGTATCTAAAAAGATAGCGCGCGCCATTTCAATATGACTTTGCAGTGTCCAAGTGTAGAAATTGCACTCATCGTCAGTCAATTCGCCCATGGGATAGGTGCGAGTGATGTCCGTTGTGCCATCTAAATAGCTTGCGCCTGAGTCCACAAGCAAGAACCCTTTGCGCAAAATTTCTGCGTTGCTGCCCTTAGCGGGGTCTTTTTCGGCATGGTAGTGCATCATGGCAGCGTTGCCACCATAAGCGGCAATGGTATCAAAGCTCTCGGTGATGAAATGCTCCTCGGCACTGCGATATTTGTGCAGGATATCATCGATATCGGTTTCGTGCAGGATTTCCCCGGAGGCAAGGCGGGCTTCTAGTTCCATCTCAAAGCGTACCATCGCAACACCGTCTTTTGCGTGGGCATTGCGGATGTGCTGCATCTCAATCTCGCTCTTTACCCCTTTCATCAGTACGATGGGGTCAGCAAGGTCTTTCACCGTTAGGGCGGGGTTTGCCTCTAGTGCGCCCATCACCGCAAAGTTGGTTGCGCCGCTTTCTGCAAGCACGGTCTGTGCTGCGGGCGAGCTTGCCATAGCGTCTACAATGCTATCGTAATCAGCAAGGGTTACACCCTGTGCGGCTAATTCAGCCTTTGCTTCATCAGCAAGTCGGGTTGCGTTAATGAATAGAGTGGCATCATCCATTGTCACATAGCAATATGCCATGGCAAAGGGGGTGCAGTTAATATCCAGTGCGCGCAGATTTAGCAGCCATGCCACATTGTCTAGCTTTGCGACAAGGGCGGCGGTGCAATCATTTTCGGTTAGCTTTGCGCGATAAGCGGCTAGCTTTTCGCCCGCAGATGCGCCGGCAAATTCTGTGGGCAGCAACCATGCAGGGGTGGCTGGTTTTGCGGGGCGTCCCTCTACCCAGAGCGCATCCTCTAGGTTCAGGCTCTTGACGCTTGCACCCTTAGGTGCGAGTGCTTTTTGCAGCCCACGCACCATTTTGGTGTCTGCGGTCAGCCCGCACAGGCCAAGTACCTGCCCTTCGCCCAAAGCAGCAGCGCAGTATTCCTCTGTGGTGGGCACACCGGGCTCGCCCATTTTCATCAGCGCAATTTCGGTGCCCGCAAGCTGTTTTTCACCCTGCACAAAAAAGCGACCATCTACCCAAAGCGCACTCTTTTGGCCAGTAACCACCAAAATCGAGTTTTCGCCCGTAAAGCCAGAGAAATATTCGCGGGCATTGTAATGTAGGGGCAGGTATTCGCTTGCGTGTGGGTCACCTGTGGGGATTAGGTATGCTTCGCACCCTTCGGCAAGGAGGGCGGCGCGTAGTTGTGCAATTTTTTCGTTGGTTGTCATGGTGGTATCGCCTTTCTGTTGATGTATGGCTACCCTGTGCGATTTTGCGCGGGAAAGGTAGCCTTTTTTCAAAATAAAATAGTAGCCTTATTCTATCATTTTGCCGCATTTTTTGCAAACATTTCTTCTTTTTAGAGAAACTGAGTGATGTTGTACAAAAAGTTATTATAAATTTCATAAAATAAGGCAGGAAAAATATGTTTTTTCGTTAGAAAATTTGCTATAATAGAATAAGTAGCATACACTAACTACCATGTTAAAATGATAGGATAAACAATCGAGGTATTGAGCATGACGAAAATTGATATTTTTTCCGGCTTTTTAGGTGCCGGTAAAACAACCCTCATTAAAAAATTAATCCAAGAATCGTTTGCGGGTCAGAAACTTGTCCTAATTGAAAATGAATTTGGCGAGATTGGTATTGACGGTGGCTTTTTAGAAGAATCTGGCATTCAAATCAACGAGATGAACAGTGGCTGTATCTGTTGCAGCCTTGTGGGTGATTTCCGCGAAGCACTCAAAAAAGTGGTGGAAGAATACGCACCTGACCGCATTTTAATCGAGCCATCGGGTGTGGGCAAACTTTCAGACGTAACCCGCGCAGTCGAAAGCGTTGCGGGTGAGCTTGATGTAGTGCTTAACAGCTTTGTCACCGTTGCGGATGTGGGCAAGGTAAAGCTCTACATGAAAAACTTTGGCGAGTTTTACAACGACCAAATCGAACATGCAAGCTGTGTGATTTTAAGCCGCACTGAAAATGTAGCAGAGGCAAAGGTCGCCACCGCAGTACAGATGATTCGCGAAAAAAATGCAAAAGCAAATATCATTACCACCCCTTGGACGGTGCTTGAGGGCGCGCAAATTGTCGCTGCCATGCAGCAGGAAAATGATTTTGCACAGGAGCTGCTCGCTCTTGCCCAACAGGCAAACGAACACGCACATGCACATCATCATGAACATGGTGAGCATGAACATCACCACGAACACGGCGAAGGCTGCGGCTGTGGACATCATCATGGCGAACATGAACATCACCACGAACACGGCGAAGGCTGTGGCTGTGGACATCATCATGGCGAACACGAACACCACCACGAACACGGTGCGACTTGCAGTTGTGGACATGACCATGGTGCGCATGACCACCACCATGCAGACGAAGTGTTCACCAGTTGGGGCACCGAAACCGCACACAAAACCACCAAAGAAGCGCTCGAAACTGCCCTTTCTGCCCTTGATAGTGGCGATTACGGCATGATTTTACGTGCCAAAGGGATTGTAGATGGCGGTGACGCTTGGTATGAGTTTGACTATGTGCCTGGCGAAATCAACCTTCGCCCACACAAGGCTGAAATTACGGGCAAGCTAGTGGTCATTGGTGCCCAGATGGACGAGGCAAAGGTTGCCGCCCTCTTTGGTTGCTGAGTTTTATTTAAAATCCATCGCCGCAGGCGGCACCACAATGCGCATCGCGCACATCATATCGCGCATGCGATATTTCATTCTTCATTATTCATTGCGCCCTAGGGCGCACCAAACCCATTAGGAGAACCCATGGCAAAAGAATTACCCGTTTACCTGTTTGTCGGCTTTTTAGAGTCTGGCAAAACTACCTTTATTCAAGAAACATTTGAAGACCCCCAGTTTGATTCCGGCGAAAAAACTCTGCTTGTGCTCTGTGAAGAGGGCGAAGAGGAATATCACCCCGATAATTTTGCCTTTGATGGTGTAACGGTGGCGGTCATTTCGGATAAAGCGGAGCTGAATGCGCAAAACCTTAATAATTATGCAAAGCAGGCAGATGCCGGTCGCGTTGTGATGGAATACAATGGCATGTGGCAGCTCAATGAACTTGCCGAGGCATTGCCCCCTAACTGGCGCATTTTCCAAAGCATTGCCTGTGCAGATGGCAACACCGCCCTTGGCTATGCCCGCGATAATGCCATGCGCAGTTTGTTCTTAGATAAACTCGCCCGCAGTGAGATGATTGTCTTTAACCGCGCCGAGGCTGTCACATCCGAAGCCGACCGCATGGAACTGCACAAACTGGTGCGCCAAGTATCGCGCCGCTGTGATATCGCGTATGAATACACTGATGGCAGCATTGAATATGACGATATTCCTGACCCCTTGCCTTTTGACCTAGAAGCAGATGAAATCACCATTGAAGCCGAAGATTTTGGCGTTTGGTATATGGATTGCAACGATGAAACTGAAAAGTATAAGGGCAAAACCATCAAATTTTTGGCGCAGGTTTGCCAGACTCCACGCGTTGCTAAAAACCAGTTTGTGCCAGGGCGCTTTGCCATGACCTGCTGTGCAGATGATATCGAATTTATCGGTTACCCCTGCACCTACGATAAGGTGAAAGCGCTAAAGCAGCGCGATTGGGTGATGGTCACTGCTAAGGTGAATGAAAAGTTCCATCCCATTTACGATGGGAAAGGCCCTGTGTTGACCGCGATTTCGGTAGAGCCCGCTGAAAAACCACTCAATGACGTGGTAACGTTTTCGTAATCAGGTCGGGTTCGTAAGTTGATAGTTGCGCAGTGCTGCGCAATCAAGAAAAGGAGTGCCCATGATGAAAAAATCCGGTATAATGCTTGCTGCCCTTGCAGTTGGCACCCTTGCTGCCACCGCTGTTTGTGTTGTGGCAAAAAAAGCCCTGCGCAAAAAAGAAGATGCGCCAACCGACAGCTATACCCGCGCAGAGCCCGCAGAGCAGGTTAGTCCTGATTATTATGCTGCGGTGCGTGAGGCATACGATAACGGACCCAACGAAAACCCTATCAACCGCCCAAAGGTGGAAACTCCGCGCACCGAGGACGGCAAAATTGACGTGACGAAGCTCGCTTCTCCTGAAGATTTCTGCAACTGGGAAGAGCACGGCTGCCAAGGATAATGCTTGATACTTATCTCTCTTTATGGTATAAAGGGGGGTAAGTATTTTTTTGTTTTGGGCGGGGGCTATGCTGCGAAACAAGGCTATTCCTTTGTTTTTTGCAAAAAAAGCGATTTGCATTCCTAAAACAAGAAATTGCGGGTGGGTTTCTCTTGTCTATCTGCCATGAAAGTGGCAGTTTTTAAGGAAAAACCTGTGAAAGAGGTAAAATTTATACTTTATCGCTTTACAACTTTATCACGGTAAAGTATAATAGTAAAAATAGAGAAAAAAGAAAATTTGCAGTTTTCTGCTTAGGTTATATCATCATAAAGAAAGGTACTCCCTATGAATTTAGAACTTGCTGCTTTACAGCCCAAAGAACGTGTTTCCCTTGCGCTGCGCGCATTATACCAAGGTGCGGGTTGCCGCCAATATCGGATGAGCCGCTTTGAAGAATATGGGCTCTACCAAGAAAATCGCAGTTTTTTATCCTCTGAACAGGTCATCACCTTTACTGATTTAGATGGGCGCTTGCTTGCCCTAAAACCAGATGTCACGCTCAGCATTGCCAAAAGCGCAAAGCCTGTTGCGGGGCAGACCTTGCAGTTTTATTATAATGAAAACGTATACCGCCCTTCCGCGGAGAGCCATACCTTCCAAGAAATCAGTCAGATGGGGTTAGAGTTTATGGGTGAGGTTGCCGCAGAAAACACGCGTGCGCTCATCCATCTTGCCCTTGGCTCACTTGCCGTGATGCAAGAAGATTTTATTTTAGAAATCAGCCACATGGGCTATTTGTTTGGCTTGCTCGATGCCATTGGGGTTGCACCTGAATATCGCGGGAAATTGCTCAGCTTACTCAGTCGCAAAAACGCGCACGATTTAAAGGCGCAGTCTGCTGCCCTTGGGGTATCGCAAGAAGGGCTTGCCCTGTTAGATAACGTATTAGATTGCGCGGGAGAATATCAGCAAGCGCTCGGCAAAGCGGAGGCGCTCTGCCAAAACGATGCCATGCGCGCCGCCCTTGCGGAGTTAGAAGCCCTCGCTCCTTGCTTTGCAGAGGCAGCGGGCAAAATTCGACTTGATTTCAGCCTAGCGGGTGAGATGGAATATTATAATGGGCTTGTGTTTCAAGGGTATTTATCTGGCTTGCCTCGCCCTGTGCTCAAAGGCGGGCGGTATGATTTGTTGATCCAGAAATTCCATGCGAACACCCATGCCATTGGCTTTGCAGTCTATCTGGATGAGATGGATCGTCTGGTTGCACAAAGCGCGCAAAGTGCCGCAGAACCTGCCCGTAAAATGATTAGCGTGGCACTGCCCAAGGGGCGCCTTGGCGATAAGGTTTATCATTTATTAGAGCAAATCGGCTATGGTTGCCCAGAGGATTACAATGCTACCCGCAAATTGGTGGTTGAAAACCCTGCCGCAGGGGTGCGCTATTTTCTCGTGAAGCCCAGTGACGTTGCTATTTATGTAGAGCACGGCGCAGCGGATGTCGGGATTGTCGGTAAGGATATCTTGACCGAAGGCGACCCGGATGTTTATGAACTACTTGATACACAGCTTGGAAAATGCCGCATGTGTGTGGCAGCGCCCAGTGATTATCAAGACGATTACAGCCGCCCTGTGCGCGTTGCTACCAAATTTGTCGAAATCGCAAAGCGTTACTATGCAGGCCAAGGGCGCGAAATTGATATCATCAAGCTAAATGGCTCGATTGAGCTTGCGCCAATTTTGGGCTTATCAGATGTGATTGTCGATATTGTCGAAACTGGCACCACCCTGCGCGAAAATGGTCTAAAGGTTGTCACTGAATTTATGCCAATCTCAGCGCGCTTTATCGCCAATAAAGAAAGCTATCAGTTTAAAAACAAAGAGTTAACCGAAATGCTCGCAAAATTAGGGGAGGTCATAGCCCAATGATTGTAATACATAAATTAGAAGATTTAAAACCCGAACAAATCTTAAACCGTGACCTACGCGCAGAGCAAAGCGTGGAGGATGTAGTCGATGGTATCATTGCCGATGTCCGTGCGCGTGGCGATGTTGCGCTCAAAGAATATGCGCTGAAGTTTGACAAGGCGGACATCCAAAATTTGCAGGTGACGGCGGCTGAAATTGAAGATGCCTTTGCCAATATGGATGAATATTATCTCGAAACCCTGCGGCAAGCAGCGGCGAATATCGAGGCATTCCATAAGCAACAGGTGCACAAAGATATGGTCATGCAGGGCGCTGAAGGGCAGACCGGTGTGGTATTAGGGCAAAAATACACCCCTATCGAAAAGGCAGGGGTCTATGTGCCCGGCGGCACGGCAGCATATCCCTCTACTGTGTTAATGGATGTTATCCCCGCGAAAGTGGCAGGGGTACATGAGATTGTGATGGTCACACCCGCAGGCAAAGATGGCAGTGTCAACCCTGTTATTTTGGCTGCTGCTGCCACCGCAGGGGTCACCAAAATTTTTAAAACAGGCGGCGCACAGGCGATTGCCGCCCTTGCCTATGGTACGGAGAGCATTCCCGCTGTGGATAAAATCGTGGGTCCTGGTAATATCTATGTTGCCACCGCCAAGCGCAAAGTGTTTGGCAAGGTGGGCATTGATATGATAGCAGGTCCTAGTGAGATTTTGGTGCTAGCAGATGGCAGCTGCAACCCCGCGTGGGTCGCAGCAGATTTACTCAGCCAAGCAGAGCACGATGTCTTAGCCAGTGCTGTGCTTGTCACCGATGATGCCGCCCTTGCCACGGCAGTGCAGGCAGAGCTAGAGGTGCAAATTCCACTGCTGCCGCGCGCCGAGATTGCCCGTGCAAGCATTGATACCAACGGAAAAATTATTGTTTGCCAAAACATCAAGGATGCCATTGCGGTGTCAAATCAAATTGCGCCAGAGCATTTAGAGGTCTGCCTAGATGACCCATTCGGGGTATTGCCTGAGATTACCAACGCGGGCAGCATCTTTTTGGGCAAGCATGTGCCAGAGGCCTTGGGCGATTACTTCGCAGGTCCCAATCACACCTTGCCTACCAGTGGCACCGCGCGTTTTTCTAGCCCACTTGGGGTGGATGATTTTGTCAAAAAATCTAGCTTTATCTATTATACCAAGGATGCCCTTGCCGCAGTGCAGCCACGTATCACCGATTTTGCCGAGCGTGAAGGGCTGTTTGCCCATGGCAAGAGCGTCAGCATCCGCTTTGAGAAATAATTTAATTTAAAATCCGTCGTGTAGCGACGTCACAATTTTTCATGTTTCACTTTTCACTGCGACGAAGGAGCCCCTTATGAGCAAATTCTTCACCCCGACCCTTGCGCACCTCACCCCTTATACCCCGGGTGAGCAACCGCAGGATATGCAATATATTAAGTTAAACACCAATGAAAACCCATACCCGCCCTCGCCCAAGGCCGTGGCAGCAATTACGGCGGCAGAATGCGAAAAACTGCGCCTTTATTCTGACCCTGCCTGTGCCGATTTGATTGCGAGCATCGCGCAGCAGTATGGGCTTGCAACCAATCAAGTGATGGTGGGCAATGGTAGCGATGAAAATTTATACTTTGCCCTGCGCGCCTTCTGTGATGAAGCTCGCCCACTTGCAGTGGCGGATATCACCTATGGCTGCTATGCGGTCTGGTGTGATTTGTTGCGGGTGCCAATGGATATCATCCCCCTGCGGGAGGATTTCACACTTTGCCCGGCGGATTATCACGGCAAAGGCGAAACAATCGTCATTGCAAACCCCAACGCGCCGACAGGCATTGCTTTAACCCCTGTGCAAATTGAGGGTGTTTTGCAAACGAACCCCAACAATGTGGTAATCGTGGACGAAGCATACATTGATTTTGGGGCGCAAAGCTGTGTGTCACTCATTGCGAACTACCCCAATTTATTGGTGGTACAAACTTATTCTAAATCGCGTTCTCTTGCGGGTGCGCGCCTTGGGTTTGCCATGGGCGATGCGGCACTGATTGCCGATTTAAACGCGGTGAAGTTTAGCCTAAACCCCTATAATGTCAACCGCCTCACCCTGGTTGCAGGGGCGGCCGCCATGGCAGATACTGAATATTTTGCCAAAACATGCAGTGCTATCACCCAAACCCGCGCCTTGGTTTGCACACAGTTAGAGGCGCTAGGCTTTTCGATTTTGCCTTCGCAAACTAATTTTCTCTTTGCAAAGCATGGCAAATGCAGCGGTGATGTGCTGTATCAAAAGCTAAAAGAAAGCGGTGTGCTTGTACGGCATTTTGGCGCCCCACGCATTGCAGAGTATCTGCGCATTACCATCGGCACCCCCGCCGAAATGGAAGTGTTTTTACATAAATTAAGTGTGATTTTACAGGAGGTATAACCTATGGCAACGCGTACTGTATCGCTTGAGCGAAATACCAGTGAAACCCAAATCAAACTCACCCTCAACCTAGATGGCACGGGTGCATACGACATTGAAACAGGGTGTGGCTTTTTGAACCACATGCTTGCCCTCTTTGCGCGGCATGGACGGTTCGATTTATACCTGCGCTGCAATGGCGATTTAGAGGTGGATGCCCACCACACCGCGGAGGATATTGGCATCACCCTAGGGCAGGCATTCAGCAAAGCCCTTGGGGATATGCGCGGTATCACCCGATATGGCTCGTTTACCATGCCCATGGATGAGGTGCTGATGCTGTGCGCAGTGGATATCTCAGGGCGTTGCACCCTTGGCTATGCAGTGGAATGCCCCACCCAAACCGTGGGTAATTTCGATGTAGAATGCGCCAAGGAGTTTTGGTTTGCGCTTGCGCGCGCCTTGCCTGCAACCTTGCATTTTAAGCAGTTTTCGGGCGAAAATACCCACCACATTTTAGAGGCTTGTTTCAAAGGGATGGCGCGTGCGCTCAAGGCTGCGGTGGCAATTGACCCTGCGTATAAAAATGAAATCCCCTCTACCAAAGGGTTGCTGGTTTGATGGTAACTTTTATTACAAAGAAAACAGGTCAACCATCGTATTCTCCTGAAAATCCCGCGCAGTGCAAAATGGATAAAAAAGAAGATGTACCGCTTGGCATGAAAATGGCACGCTGTGCAGAGCGTATCTTTCTAGTGCTATTTTGTATGACGTTTTCGGCGGTGCTCTTTGGTGTTGTGTTTTATAATACAGAATACCAACATACTGCCGTTAGCACCCTTGCGCTTATCTTGGTTGCGTTGCAAGGGTATCTTATGATATATCGCGCACTAAGCAGGCATATCACATGGCTGACGCGCTATTTTCATTGGATTGTGGGTGTGGCACTTTTGCTGCTTTTTGCGGGCAATTTGTGGTTCGGCTTGCAACTGCGTTTTTCTCCCATCTTTGATTTGGGCGCCATTTTTGATGGCGCACAATATTGGGTAGAAACAGGTAGCTTTATGCATCCAGATAACTGGGCAGCACAGCAAAATTATTATTACTATTTTGGGAATAATCTGGGCGGGCTTACCTGTTTTTATCTGGTGTTTTCGTTGGGTGTCTTTTTGGGCATGCGAGATTACTATCTTATGGCATTGCTTTTCACATCCATTTGTGTGGTGATTACCGTTTGCCTCTCTGTGCTCATTGCAAGACGTTGCTTTGGCTTGTGCCAGGCTATGATGGCACTCGTTTTCTTTCTGACTAGTTTGCCTTTTTGGTTTATGGGCGCGACCTTTTATACTGATTCGTTATCTATTGTGTTTCCTGTTGCGATGATGTATTTATACCTGCGTTATTGTGATGTGCAATTGAAAAAACGGCGCTACCTTTGGCTGCTTCTGCTTGGTGTTGTGAGTGGTTTAGGGATTTTTATCAAAGCAACGGTCGGGGTGATGTTGGTGGCAATTTTGATTTATCACCTGTGCACAAAAGGTTTGCTTGCGAGTGTAGCGTTATTCCTTCCGTTTGCCCTTGCTCTATTGCTGTGCACTGGTGTGACACGTTGGGTGGAGAGCAACCACATGGAACAAGACAAAATAGACCAGTTGCAAACCCCGGCGTTGCATTGGGTTATGATGTCATTGCGCAGGGATAATGGGCGATATAACGGTGAGGATTATACCTTCACACGTTCTTTTGAGGATACCCAGTTGCGGGATGAAATGATACAGCAAGAGATTATTACGCGGATAAAAGAGCGTGGCTTTTCGGGGATGTACCAATTGTTTTTTAATAAAAGCATTGTTGTGTTTGGTGATGGTACCTATGGGCAGTCGGATTTCTTAGACGATAATCCTGTTTCGCGCGGTGCGTTGCATGAATATGTGCTATATGATGGCACACAGCGCGAAGATTATGCCAGTGTTTGTACCGGTGTGTTTTTTGCCATTACGGCCTTGGTAATTTGTTCAGCAGTTGACTTGTTATTTGATATCAAAAAAAAGGCACGGCAATACATTCCACAGCTTGCGGTGTTTGGTATCTGGTTATTTTTGATGTGCTGGGAATGCACCGCACGATACACTACTAACTATGTGCCGATGATGATTTTATGCGCGGTCAGCGGTGTCGCATGTTTAGACCGCTTGCTTGCAACGCGCTTTACGAAAAAGAATGTTCAATAGAGAAAGGGATGCTAGTATGATTGCAATTATTGATTACGGTGTGGGCAATTTGTTTAGCCTGCGTTCTAGTCTCGAAAGCCTTGGGCTTGAAACCACCGTCACGGCTGACCCCGCGGTGATCCGTGCGGCGGATAAAATCATCCTGCCTGGGGTGGGTGCCTTTGGTGATGCCATGCAAAAATTGATTGCGACGGGTCTTGTGCCAGTCCTCAAAGAAGAAGTGCAGAAAAAGCCATTGCTTGGTATTTGTCTTGGCATGCAGCTGCTCTTTGAAAAAAGCTATGAATATGGCGAACACGAGGGGCTTGGCTTTATCAAGGGCAGCGTTCGCCCGCTTGCACCCGTGCTAGAGCAGGTCGGGGCAGGGGAACTGAAAATCCCGCAAATTGGGTGGAATGCACTCGAAATCGTACAGGATGACCCACTGTTTCGCTATATAAAAGAAGGGGAATATGTGTATTACGTGCACAGCTTTTTCGCTACCGATTGCATCGAAAGCACCCTCGCCGTCAGTGAGTATGCGATTTCAGTGACAGGGGCGGTGCGTTCAGGTAAGGTGTATGGCACCCAGTTCCACCCAGAAAAGTCTGGGGATACCGGGCTGCGGTTACTCAAAGCCTTTGCAGAGTTGTAAGGGGTTTACTTTGGTATCAACGTGTTACACAGATGCGTTGTATCAGTGCGCTGTGCCGTTGCCGTAAGCAGCTGTTTTGTGCATGGCTGCGCCCTGTAAAAAAAGGCGAAAGAAGATAAAACACGTATAACATTGCAATAAATATACAAATGGTATTAATACAGAGGGCGAGAGGGAAGGTATTATGAAAATTTTTCCGGCAATTGACCTGCGCGGTGGGCGCGTAGTGCGTTTAACCCAAGGGGATTATGACCGCATGACCGTCTATGAGGGCGAACCCCTGCAACAAGCCGCAGAGTTTATCGCGGCGGGTGCTAAGTATCTGCATGTGGTAGATTTAGACGGCGCTAAGGACGGCACCCTTGCCAATTTTAGCACCATTGAGGGGATCGCAAAGCAGGGCGGCTTATATATTGAGGTTGGCGGCGGTATTCGCACAGAGGCGCGTATTCAGCAATATCTCGACCTTGGGGTGTCTCGCTGTATCCTTGGCACCATCGCAGTGCAGGATTTTGAGTTTACCACCCGTATGATTGCCAAACATGGCGATAAAATTGCGGTGGGGGTTGATGCGCGCGATGGCTATATCGCCATCAATGGCTGGAAAGAGCTCAGTGCTGAAAAAGGGATTGATTTCTGTAAGCGCTTACATGCTGTGGGTTGCAGCAGTGTCATTTATACCGATATCGCAAAGGATGGCGCTATGCAGGGCACCAATATGGAGCTGTATCAGCAGCTTGCCGCCGAAATCCCAGACCTTGCCATTACTGCAAGCGGTGGTATTTGCAGCGAAGCAGAACTGCTTGCACTCAAAACGCTTGGCACAGACTCTGCCATCTTAGGCAAAAGCCTGTATACTGGTGCATTGGATCTTGCAAGTGTAATACGAAAGGTAGAGGTGTAACGCATGATTACAAAACGTATTATTCCATGTCTCGATGTGCGCGATGGACGCGTGGTAAAAGGGGTTAATTTTGAGGGGATTAAGGATGTAGCTGACCCCGTAGAGATGGCGCGCATGTACAATGCCGCAGGGGCAGATGAGCTCGTCTTTTATGATATCACTGCCAGTTTTGAGGGACGCGCCCTCTTTACTGACATTCTGCGCCAAGTGGCAAAAGAGATTTTCATCCCCCTTACGGTGGGTGGTGGCATTAATACCCTCGATGATTTTGAGCGGGTGCTCAAATGTGGTGCGGATAAGGTTTCGGTCAATTCGGGTGCCTTGCGCAACCCTGATTTAATCGCAGCGGCCGCGCAAAAGTATGGCGACCAGTGTGTGGTGCTTTCCGCCGATGTTAAGCGCGTGGACGGTAAATTCTGCGTTTTTGCTAAAGGTGGGCGCGAGAACACTGGGCGCGATGCCCTTGAATGGATTGCCCAGTGCGTGGCAAATGGCGCGGGCGAAATTTGCCTCAATAGCATTGACACTGACGGTGTGCGCGGCGGGTTTGACCTTGAAATGCTAGACGCGGTGGCGAATATTGTTAGCGTGCCCATCATTGCATCGGGCGGTGCGGGCAATAAGGAAGATTTCTATGAGCTGTTCCGCCATAAGGGCATTGACGCAGGGCTTGCTGCGGGGATTTTCCATAATAAAGAATTAGAAATCCGCGACTTGAAAGAATATCTAAATGATAGCGGCATTGAAATGCGCCTGTAAGGGGTGTGCTTCACAGTTGCCTGCAAGGCTGACAAAAATTGCCGTAGGGGCGACC
>JAWXUQ010000007.1:55464-61648 GCA_044426225.1 Faecalibacterium sp.
CGGTTTGCACAACCTCATACAAAATAGAAACAACATAAAAGGAGAAGCGACTATGACAACATTGAAATTTGACGAAAAAGGGTTGATCCCTGCCATCGTGCAGGACCATTACACCAAACAAGTGCTTACCCTTGCCTATATGAATGCTGAAACTCTTGCCCTCACCATCGCAGAGGGGCGCACTGTATTTTGGAGCCGCAGTCGCCAAGAAATCTGGCGCAAAGGCGAAACCTCTGGCAATGTGCAGCGGGTAGTTTCCATTACGGCAGATTGCGACGGCGATGCCCTTGTGGTGGAGGTAGTTAAAACAGGCGCTGCTTGCCATACTGGCGCAGAAAGCTGCTTTTTTGAAGATGTGTATGTCAGCGAAGAACTCAAGCAGTTTAGCTATCAGGCGCTGTACAACCTGATTGCAGGGCGCAAAACAACACCTCAAGCGGGCAGTTACACCACCTATCTCTTTGAAAAAGGGATGGATAAAATCCTCAAAAAAGTGGGTGAGGAATGCACAGAGGTCATTATCGCCGCTGCTAAAAATGATAAAGAGGAAACCATTTATGAAATCGGTGATGTTGCGTATCATTTGATGGTCTTGATGGTAGAAGCAGGCATCACCCTAGAGGACGTCACACGCGCACTAGAGGCGCGACATGTGATTGACCACAAGGTAAAGCAAGAGCGGATGCAGTAAGCTGTTTTTCAACGAGGGGGTGCTATTTCTATGCCAAATCAACCTTACAATTCTGCGAGCGTGCATTGCCATTCTACCTATTGTGATGGCAAAAATTCCTTAGCAGAAATGGCAAGTGCTGCTGTTGCGCAGGGCATTACAACTCTTGGCTTTAGCGGGCACAGTCTAACTTTTGAGGATACTCCCTATGGGATGAGTGCGTTGGAATTTGCGCGGTATAGCGCAGATATCAAAGCGCTCCAAACCCAATATGTGGGCAAGTTGGATATTTTATATGGTATGGAATGGGATTATTATTCCACTGCCCTGCACGATGCTACTGAGGATGATACCGACCCAAACCTTGTGCATGCGCCCAATATCGACCTTGATTATTGGGTGGGCAGCGTGCATTGTCTGCGCCATCCCCATACCGGTGTGTACTATACCATCGATTGGCATGATGCCATGTTGCAGCGCTGCATTGACGAAGGGTTTGACGGCGATGGACTTGCTGCCGCAGAGGCATATTTTGCCACCATCGCCAAGATGGCAAGTTTCCGTCCCACCATTTTGGGGCATTTTGATATCATCAAAAAGTTGAATACAAACGGCAAGTTTTTCGATGAAAACCATCCGCGTTACCTTGCTGCTGCCCTCAGTGCGTTGAGCGCTGCCAAGCAATATGGCTGCGTGCTAGAGGTCAACACGGGCGGGGTATATCGCGGCTATCGTACCGATTTTTACCCAAGTGACCGCTTGCTTGCCGCATGGCAAAAAATGGGCGGGCAGGTTACCATCACTGCGGACGCACATAGCACAGACAGCCTGCTATTTGGTTACGATGAAGCCGCAGAAACCATCCGCGCCGCAGGTTTTCAGCAGGTGCTCGTGCTGAAAAAAGATGGGTTTGTAGCAAGCCCTCTGTAAAAAAAGAGAACCCAGAAATCTGCTAGAAAACAAAACAGTAAAAAGACAAAAAGAAACGCTCTATCTGTAAAATGAACTCACAGATAGAGCGTTTCTTTTTGTTTATCTTATTTCGCGTATTCCGTTGCGCGGCTTTCGCGGATGACATTTACCTTGATTTGACCAGGATAATCAAGGGTGTCCTCAATCTTCTTGGCAATCGAACGTGCTAGGATAACCACTTGGTCGTCACCAACAATTTCGGGTTTCACAAGAATGCGCACTTCGCGCCCTGCCTGTACGGCAAAGGCTTGTTCTACGCCGTTAAAGCTAGAGGAGATTTCTTCTAGGTTTTCAAGACGCTTGATGTAACTTTCTAGGTTCTCGCGGCGAGCACCAGGGCGGGCTGCGCTAATCGCATCAGCAGCTTGCACAATAAAGGCAAGTGGAGTTTTGGGTTCTACATCGCCGTGGTGAGCTTCTACTGCGTGAATGAGCTGTGCATTTTCTTTGTACTTGCGGCAGATGTCCACACCGATTTGTACGTGACTGCCTTCGATTTCGTGGTCAAGCGCTTTGCCGATATCGTGCAGCAAACCTGCGCGGCGTGCAAGGGTGACGTTAACGCCAAGTTCAGATGCCATCAAGCCAGAAATCCATGCCACTTCCATGCTGTGGTTGAGCGCATTCTGCCCAAAGCTGGTACGGAATTTTAGGCGACCAATCAGTTTTACAAGGTCTGGGTGTAGGCTGTGGATACCAAGTTCCATCACCACGCGTTCGCCTTCGCGCTTCATCTGCATTTCAAGGTCATGGCGGCATTTTTCTACCGTTTCCTCAATGCGGGCAGGATGGATACGGCCGTCACCAATCAGTTTTTCAAGGGTCAGGCGAGCAACCTCACGGCGGGTCTGATCAAAGCTCGACAGGGTGATTGCTTCGGGAGTATCATCGATAATCAGGTCAACACCAGTTGCCGTTTCCAGTGCGCGGATGTTGCGTCCTTCGCGCCCGATGATGCGACCTTTCATTTCGTCGCTCGGCAGGGTAACCACAGAAACAGTGGTTTCGCTTGAGTGGTCAGCAGCGCAGCGGCTGATTGCTTGCCCGACAAGGTTGCGGGCGATGGTATCGCATTCATCCTTCATGTTGATTTCAAAGGTTGCAATGCGCTGTGCTTTGTCATGGGCAAGGTCTTCGTCAACCTTTGCGAGCAGCAGTTTCTTTGCTTCTTCTTCGCTTAGGTTTGCCATTTCTTCTAGCTTATGTTCTTCTTCCACCCGTAGAGCTTCTACCTCTACTAAGCGTGCTTCTAGTTCTTCCGCACGTACTTTTAGGGCTTCTTCCTTTTTCTCAAAGGCTTCTACTTTTTTATCTAGTGCAGTTTCTTTTTGGTCAATGCGATTTTCTTGGCGGCTTACTTCGGCGCGGCGCTCTTTTACCTCTTGGTCAATCTCACTTTTTAGCTTGAATGCCTCGTCTTTTGCCTCTAAGATGGTTTCTTTGCGCTTTTGTTCTGCGGTTTTAATCGCATCGTTTACAATGCGTTTGGCTTCTGTTTCTGCACTGCCAATCTTGGCTTCTGCGATTTTTTTGCGGTATTCAGTACCGACTACAAAAAAAGCGCCACCCGATAGCACAGCAGCCACAATCGCCACAATAACTGTGATGATAATGTCCATGTTTTGTTCTCCTTTTTAAGATGTTAAAATCAATTCGGAGATGCTATGCAAAGGCGCGCGTATATCGTATTCAATTATAAGGTACAAGGTGTGTATATCTGAAAACCCCTTGGTCAAAATACATTTTTGTGGTAGAAATGGGCTGTTATTCAGTTTTATATCTTATAAATAAAGAGCAAGCTGCTCAAAAAATTGCGCGTGTTATTTTCTACATAACATCTTGAAAATATTCCTACATACTATATTAAGGGATATTGTTAAAAATGTCAAGAAATTTCTTGACATTTTCGTGTAAAAGAGTATATTATAATGATATCACTTTGCTTAATAAATCAAAACGTAGAAGCGAACAATACCCTTGCATTGCAACAGCTCAGAGAGCGCCCACATCGATTTTTCGGTATGCTGAAAGTGGCGACTGTATGCGGCAAATGGTTACCATCGTGGAGTGTGGGGTAAACCCCACCGGGCTCGGCCCGTTACTGCCGAAACGAGTGGGCGAGTTTGTTTGCTTTGTGTGCGGTGCGGGTTTTCGTATTGGCAGCATAGATGTTTTACAAAATTTGCCAATTTGGGTGGAACCGTGGAGTATACTACAAGATGCTTCATCCCGTGTTTTGCGGGGTGAAGCATCTTTTTATTTTTTGGTAAGAAACAATAGGTAGGAGAACATTATGATTAAAGTAAACTTAAAAGGCGAAATCAAAGAGTTTGAGGCGGGCATCAGCATCGCAGAACTCACCAAAACCATCAGCATGGGCTTATACCGCAATGCCACCAGTGCAAAGCTAAACGGTGAAGTGGTTGACATGCGCACCGTACTGGGCGAAGACTGTGCGGTTGAAATCCTTACATTTGAAAGCGAAGAGGGCAAGCATGCTTTCTGGCACACCGCAGGGCATGTGCTAGCACAGGCGGTGCAGCGTCTATTCCCAGGCACCTATTTTGGGATTGGTCCTGCACTAGAAGATGGCTTTTATTATGATATGAAATATAAGCGTCCCTTCACCCCCGATGATTTTACCGCGATTGAAGCAGAGATGAAGAAAATCTTTAAGGCGGATTACCCCATTACACAGCGCACCATCACCCTAGAAGAAGGCAAAGAAATTTTCGCTGCACAGCCCTATAAGCTAGAGCTGCTTGAAGAATATGCAGCCAAGGGTTGGGCACTTAGCATTTACACCCAAGACGATTTTACTGACCTTTGCGCAGGCCCCCACCTAATGAGCACTGGTGCCATGAAAGCGATCAAACTGACCCAAGCAACCGCAGCTTACTGGCGCGGCGATGCCAACAATGACAGCCTAACTCGCATGTATGGCATCACCTTCCCCAAGGCAAGCCAGTTAGAAGAGCATTTGAAAAAGGTAGAAGAAGCGCGCAGTCGTGACCATAACAAAATCGGGCGAGAGTTAGAATACTTTACCACCGTAGAAAGCATTGGACAGGGTTTGCCTGTGCTGCTGCCAAACGGTGCACGCGTAGTGCAATTATTACAGCGTTGGATTGAGGATACCGAGCAATCGCGCGGCTATCTGCTGACCAAAACCCCACTGATGGCAAAACGCGAACTTTATAAAATCTCTGGTCACTGGGATCATTACTTGGATGGCATGTTCATCTTGGGTGACCCACATGACGAAGAAAAAGAATGCTTTGCGCTGCGCCCCATGACTTGCCCCTTCCAGTATCAAGTCTACCTCAACCGCAAGCGTAGCTATCGTGATCTGCCCATGCGCCTTGGCGAAACAAGCACGTTGTTCCGCAATGAGGACTCTGGCGAAATGCACGGCTTAACTCGTGTGCGTCAGTTCACCATTTCCGAGGGGCACTTGGTTGTCCGCCCTGATCAGTTGGGCGAAGAGTTCCGTGGCTGCCTAGAACTTGCAAAATACACCATGGATACCCTGGGTTTAACCGAGGACGTTACCTATCGCTTTAGCCAGTGGGATCCTGCAAACCCCGGCAATAAATACGAAGGCACCGTAGAGCAATGGGAAGCAGCCCAAGCATCCATGGCAGAAATTCTAGATAACCTAGGTATTGATTATAAGGTAGGAGTAGACGAAGCTGCTTTCTATGGTCCTAAACTAGACATTCAGCTCAAAAATGTATACGGCAAAGAAGATACCCTTATCACCATTCAGATTGACATGCTACTCGCAGAGCGTTTTGGCATGTACTACACCGGCGAAGATGGCACGGACCATATCCCTTATATCATTCACCGCACCAGTGTTGGCTGCTACGAGCGTACCCTTGCTTCGCTGCTAGAGAAATTCGGCGGCGCACTGCCTTGCTGGTTGATGCCTCGTCAGGTGGTGGTGGTGCCCATCACTGAGCGTCAGCGTGATTACGCACTGGCTGTGAATGAAAAACTCATCGCCGCAGGCATCCGCACTGAGGTGGATGACCGCAGTGAGAAGATGCAATACAAACTGCGTGAAGCAAAAATCAAGAAAACCCCCTATATTTTGGTGGTGGGCGACAAAGAAATCGAAGCGGGCGCAGTTGCCGTAAACGGACGCACTGAAGCGCGCAGCGGTGTAATGAGCGTAGATGCGTTTATTGCGCAAATTCTCAAAGAGGTTGCCATCAAGGAATTATAAGAAAATAAAAGTTTTTTGAAAAAACTTTGAAAAACTTTCAAAAAACGCTTGCATTTTACAGCCAACTGAGGTATACTAATTGAGCGGCAAAAAACCGGCCGCTTAAAAGGTATGCGATCGTAGCTCAGTTGGCTAGAGCATCTGACTTTTAATCCGAGGGTCCGGGGTTCGAGTCCCCGCGATCGCACCAAAAAGGGGCTGTTGCACAGCGCCAAATAAAAAGAGAAACAACTTTTCCGAAAGGATTAGCTGTTTCTCTTTTTTTGTAGTAAAATAGAGTTGCTTAAAAACCAAATTACCAACAAACAATG
>JAWXUQ010000053.1:0-17313 GCA_044426225.1 Faecalibacterium sp.
TACGCTCTGATGATGATTGGAACTTCAATGCCGTTTATGGGGATTCCACCCGCATTCGAGAAGCCGCCACCTTAGATTTGTTACAGCAAATGACAGATACCGCTGAAACAGCCACCCTTCACCCACAAGATGGGCAATTTTGCGAATTATTCATTGATGATCTTTATTATGGTATTTATCAGGTATTAGAGCCAATGGATACCCAACAAAGCGAAATCGATGAGGACACTGATTATTTATATAAAGCCGGTTCCTATTTTAATAAAGAAGATTTAACGAGCGCACTGAACGCACTAGAAGATGATAACCAAAGCCCAGTGCCCCTTGAAAGCTATCCCGAAAACGACATTGACACGCGCTATGACCCGCTGATTGATTATTATGCTTTTTTAGCGGGTGATAGTGAGATTACCATTGCAGAAAGCTCATTGGAGGAAATCAGCGCGGTGCTTGACATTGAAAACCTCATCGATATAAGCATTGCGAACACAGTGTTTTCGCTGTGGGATAACGTCGGCAAAAACTTTATGCTCGTACTAGAGCAGCAAGCGGACGGCAGCTATCTCGCCCGCCGAGAACTGTTTGATTTTAACTATTCCTTCGGCGATGGCTATGCTTACTCTGAAATAGAGGGTGAAATCTACGCATTTACAAAGCACGTTTCTGCAAGCGGTATCTCGACAGACGATGTTTTCCAGTTGTTTTCTAACGCTGCCTGCTATGATGAATTTATCGCCCTTTATCAAGCGCGATATGCAGAACTTCGAGAGAATGTCCTAAGCGAAGAAAACATGCTAGCAACCTTAGATGATTATTACATCACGCTTTATAACTCTGGCGCATACCTGCGCGACACCGCCCACTGGAGTATCCCTTATAAGGACACCGCTGGAGAATATGAGCTTCTGGCTGATTACACCATCGAGCACCTTGCTGCAGTGGATGAATATGTTGACAAGTTATTTTAATAACAAGTGCGTAAACAACAAACGCTCACAAACTTTTGTGCCCTTTGCTTGCCCACACTTTTATATTCCCCTTCCATATTCTGTATTTTCACTTGCCAACAATTATCTTAGCATGTTATAATGCAAAATAGTTTCCGCAAAATTGTTTCGCAAAAATTGTAAAAAGGATGCACCCCATGAAGAAACTCGCCTTGCTTTTTTCCATTGCGTTAGTCTTACTCATTTCCAGCTATTATATTACACTTGCAAATACACCTACCTATTTAGGTGTTTCATTTCTCACACAAGACGAAGTCACAGCAAAAACAGAAAACCTCACCTCGGTAGAAACAGGCGGGCTTGCGATTTTTGTTCGTTTCGAGGACACATCTCTTGTTTATGATCGATTTACAGCAATGTATTTTATCACAATCGGAGAAGATTATTCTGGTAATTTTGAAACGCACGGCGGTATTGATTTGTATTGGATTAGCTCCTTTGATGAAACGCAAGCAGCCCAAGCAATTGCAAGCAACGAACCCTTCTCATTGCTTGCAATTTACAACGGGTCCTACGAGATTATCTCTTTAAAAATCTCCACCCTCCCACTCGTTTCTTTTTCTTCAGTAGAAACCGGACAGGTAATTACGATTATCGACCCTGCGGACGCACAGACCAATCGCTATACCACAACCAGTTATAACATGACCTATAAAGTGCGTGGTGCAACATCCTCTATTTTCCCTAAGACACCATACAAAGTTTCACTAATTGATGAAGATGCGAATCGCATTGCCGAAAGTCTTTTTGGGTTGCGCACTGACGATGACTGGAATTTTAATGCTGTTTATGGTGATTTTACCCGTATTCGAGAAGCCTCTACTTTAGATTTATTGCAGCAAATGGCTGACAATTCTGAAACAACCACAATGCATCCACAGAACGGACAATTCTGCGAATTATTTATTGATGAACATTACTATGGTATTTATCAAGTACTAGAGCCGATGGATACCCAACAATCTACGATTGATGAAAGCAGTGATTACCTTTACAAAGCCTATTCTGTCAACATAGATACCTTCAGCGCAGAAGAGTATGCCTCTTATGTTGAAGATGATTTATATGCCAAAGCCATTGCCAAAAGCTACCCCGAAGACGCTTATGAAACACATTTCGACCCGCTTATTGATTATCTTTCCTTTATATATGGTGGAGAAACCGACAATGGCATTTCCCTTGCAACGAGCAGCTTAGCCGAAATCAGTACCGTGATTGATATCGACAATCTGATTGATTTAAGTATTGCAAACACCATCTTTTTGTTGGGTGACAACTACAAAAAGAACTATCTGATTGCAATCGAAGAACAAGAGGACGGCAGTATGCTTGTACGAAGAGAATATTTCGATTTGAACTATTCCTTAGGTGATTCTTATATTTCTGCAAACGGAGAAGGCGATTTCGCGCTGACAACAAGTGCTGACCCAGAAGATATCTGCACGGATTCCCTGTTTGATTTATTCGCAACAGCTGCTTGCTATGATGAGTTCATTGCACTATATCAAGCGCGCTATGCCGAATTGCGCGAAACAACACTTTCCGAAGAAAATATTCTCGCTACGATAAATGATTACTACACTAGCCTTTCTAATTCTGGTGCCTATGACCGTGATACGGCACGATGGTCTATCCCCGGGGACGCAGCAGAAGAATACGCTGAACTTATCGCTTATATTCCCGCCCATCTGATTGTGACAGATGAATATGTTGCCTCATTATCTTAAAAAGGAGTAGCCATGCAATATAGAGTAGAGCAAAAATACATTTGCGATGCCAAACAATTGGCCGTTTTGCAAAGCCGCTTAAGGCACTTGCTGAAAGCGGACAAAAACGCGGGCACCGAAAACGAATACAAAGTAAAAAGTGTTTATTTTGATGACCATTTTCATTCTGGCTTTTGGGAAAACGAAGACGGCATTGGCATGCGTAACAAATACCGTATTCGCACTTACAATGACAGCGATGAAGTAATTCGATTAGAAATCAAGAAAAAAACATATAGCTACACCAACAAAGCATCCTGTTCGCTCACCAAAGAACAAGCAATCGCTGCTATTTTAGGCCACGGTTTACCACTGCTAGAAGATATGCCACCCGCTTATGCACAGATGGTAGCGAAAACAAAATGCGATTTATTAAAGCCTGTTGTAACGGTGGAATATCTACGAGAAGCGTATGTGTTCCCGCAGGGCAATGTGCGCATTACATTAGATAAAGAAATCACCGCCTCATCCCATACGCAATGTTTTTTTGATAAGGCTAGGGGCAGACGGCTGCTATTGCCCACAGGACATTTTGTGCTAGAGGTTAAATATGATGAATTTTTACCCACGCATATTTACAATGCGCTCAACTTGCACTATTTACAGCAATCCGCATTTTCTAAATATTACCTTTCGCGCCTTGCCTTAAAAGAAACATTTTTCCGTACCCCATCCCCTGCAAACTTCCAAAACGCTTCGTTTTGTTAGTTTATTTATAAATTTGTCCAACCATCATTATATTAAAAGGAGTGCATTCCCATGAGCTTTAGCGATTTATTTAACAATGCAGAGTTACAATATCTGACAGGCACCGAAATTACCACTACCATCATCCTTGTTTTTATGGCATACTCCATTGCATTATCCGTTTACCTTTATTGTATTTACCGCGTATCTTCACGCAGTAGCTTTTACTCCCCTGTTTTTGGTAAGACGCTGATTGGTATGGGCATCATCACCACTGGCATTATTCTTGCGATGCAAAGCAGTCTTGTTGTTTCACTTGGCATGGTGGGCGCGCTATCGATTGTACGTTTCCGCAACGCAGTAAAATCTCCGCTTGATTTATTGTTCCTATTTTGGGCAATCAGTAACGGTATTATCTGTGGCACTGGCTATGTAGAAATCGCCCTTGTAGTAAGTGCTGTCATGAGTGTGCTTGTGCTTGGTTTTGACTTTTTGCCATTCGGCAACTCTTCTTACATCGTAACTATATATGGCAACGAAACATTTGATGAAACAACCTTGCTACAAAACATCAAACCTTTCGCACAGCATGCCAAAGTTCGCACCCGTAGCTTATATGACGCAGACCAAGAGTTACTATTAGAGCTTCACACTAAAAAATGCAAAGAGCTACTCGTTGCATGCAAAGAAACCGATGGTGTCACTGGCGCAAGCATTATTTATCATGATGGCGAAGTTCGCTTTTAACTTACATTATATACTAACATTACAATTGTATAGGTTACACACATTGTCCTAATTTATGTGTACCACAAAAAATCACCCCGCTCATGTTTTCACATGTGAGCGGGGTGATTTTGGTTTTCATACTAGATGATTATTTGCACATTTCGTAAACTTTGATGATTTCTTCTTTGGTGATAGGGCGAGGGCCAGAAGTAGTGTTTGGCTCACTAGCTGGGAACATACGAACAACGTCGTCTGCCATGCGCTCGAACTGATCATCAGGGATACCTACATCCGAAAGGGTGAGGAATGCACCAGAATCTTTGAACCATTTGGTAACTTCAACAGCAAGCAGTTTTGCAGCCACTGCATCGTCAGCCTCGGTAACACCGAAGCAACGACGCGCAAGTTTTGCCCAACGTGCAGGCATAACATCAGCCATAAGCTCAAGGTAAGCAGGCATTACAACGGTCATGCCACGGCCATGAGGCAGGTCATAGATGCCACTGAGAGGCATTTCGATCGAGTGCATTGGAATGCAACCGAGGCGACCAAGTGCTTGCAGGCCAGACCAACCGAAAATGGAACAAAGTGCGATTTGACCGCGAACTTCGAGGTTCTTAGGATCAACAATCACTTTTGCAAAGTTTTCTTTTAGCGTAAGAATCATTGCCTCTGTCATGCGGTCTGCAAATTCAGACTCGTCATGGCTAGAGAGATAATGCTCAATCAGATGAGAGAAAATGTCCAGGCTGCAATCTTTGGTTAGCGATACTGGCACGGAGGTCAGCAGCACAGGATCAACAATAGCAACTTTGGGGTAACGGTAAGGAGAGCGAGAGAAGCTCTTCTCGCCAGTTTCGGCGTTGGTCAGAACGCCACCAGCGTTACACTCCGAACCAGAAGCCGAAATGGTAGGGATAGCAATGAGGGGGAATGCGCCAGTGTATTCACGAGGCACACGGTCGCCAAGCACAACGTAATCCCATGCTTTGCCGCCAGAGAAGCCAGTTGCTGCAATGTATTTGCAGCCATCGATAACGCTACCGCCGCCAAGGGCAACTACGAAATCGCAGCCTTCTGCCTTGAACATATCGATTGCTTTGTCGATAGTCTGGCAACGTGGGTTTGGTTCAATACCAGTAAAGGTTGCAAATTCGATACCCGCGTCGGTCAAAGATTTTTCTACAGTGTCGATGATTGGATCAAGGAAACCGCCACGTTCATAAGTAGCAATCATGGCTTTTTTGCCATGTTTTTTCGCAATCGCACCAAGCTCTGTAATGCGGCCTTCGCCATACACAAGCTCGGTGGGGAAATTCCAATTAAAATTATTCATTCAATACTCCTTCTTCTTTAAGGTTTCTATGATGCCCTGTTTCTTAGTATAGCGTTTTCGCACACATTTTTCTACCTTTTAAATGCATTTCTTAGGAATTTAGCAATTTTTTACCTACATCCCGCAAAAAAGTGCTGTTATCAATTGCCCTTCATAGACCTTGCATTTCAAATTTCGTCATATTGCAAACAAAACGCTAAATTTTTTCTACGATTTACTGCACACTATTCTCTTGACGCATCAAAACTGGCAATGTATACTTAAAACATTGGGCTATTTTCATATATATGCACAAGGTTCAAGAAAAAAACAATCGCTGGCACGATGTTTATTCAATTCATCGCGAGATGACCTCAACATATCCCCCAATTAATCAACCAAATGAGAGTAAGGAGTTATCATAATGTCTCTGCTAGAAAGTATAAAACAGATTGAAAAAAAGCAATGCGCAGCACTCGGTGAGGAATTGCCCCGCCTTGGCTTTGGCATCATGCGCTTAGAAAAAAACGAAGACGGGACTGTCAACTACGAGAATTCAAAAAAAATGGTAGACCTTGCTTTTGCAAGCGGGGTAAACTATTTTGATACGGCTATGCCTTATTTGGATGGGCAATCTGAAGCATTTATCGGCAAAGCCTTTGCCGAGTATGACCGCAGCAGTTATTTTTTGGCGGATAAGCTCCCCATTTATTACATCAAAGAGGACGGGGATGCAGAGCGCTACTTTGCGCAGCAACTTGCAAATTGCGGGGTGGAGTACTTCGATTTTTATCTGGTGCATTCGCTCAGTGATCCAAAGCGCGTTGACCCATTTGAGCAATTTAAGCTATACGAGTTTATGAAGCAGAAAAAAGCCGAAGGCAAAATAAGACACATGGGCTTTTCGTTTCACGGCAACGCAAAGACATTGCGCTATCTGTTAGACACCTACCCCGCATTTGAGTTTGTGCAGTTGCAAATCAACTATTACGATTGGGTCGATATCAATGCAAAGGAACTGTACGATATTGTAGAAGAATATGGGCTACCCTGTTTTGTGATGGAGCCTGTGAAGGGCGGCTTTTTGTCATCATTCTCACCCCGCGTAGAGCAAAGCATGCGCGCCCATCGCCCAGACGATAGTCTTTCTTCGTGGGCGCTGCGGTGGGTGGCCTCTAAGCCAAACATTGCACTAGTACTCAGTGGCATGACGCTAATGGAGCATGTACAGGACAACCTGCGTACTTTTAGCAATTTAAAACCAATCGATGCCCAAGAACAAGTAATTTTAGACGAAGTTGTGAGCAGCCTGCAAAAAATCAATGCTGTACCATGCACTCGTTGCAGCTATTGCATGCCCTGCCCTGCACATGTGAAAATCCCAACCATTTTTAGCATATACAACAATTACAAAAAAACTGAAAACCTGGCATTTTTAAAGATGCAATACAACAACAAAAATATTATGTTATCGCACGAGCGCGCACATGCTTGCATCGGATGTCGCAAATGCATGCAAGAATGCCCACAAAAAATTGAAATCCCCACAAGAATGAAAGAAATCGATGCAGCATTCCAAGCATTGGGTGTCGTTTTATAACAAACAAAATAAACAGCAACGTTTAAGGCGCCGTAAGACGCAAGAGGAAGCAGATCATGAACCGTACTGTACAAAGAACGATCGAGATGTTAAATTACATTGGCAACAATCCCAAAGGGGTATCACTAAAAGAAATCGCTGAGGACATGGATATGCCCAAAAGCAGCGCTTTTGTTATTTTGCAGTCTTTAATTGAGTTAAATTGTGTTACGCCCAACCTCGAAAACGAAAAGAAGTATCATATCGGAGTGGAGTTGTTCTCCATCGGCATGAAATATGCATCTGAAGTAAGCGTGATGAAGGAAACCAGTGCCATTTTAGCGCCACTTGCAGAAAAGTATAATAAAACAGGCTTCGTTGCAATTTTAGATGGTGTCGATGTTGTATATATGCAAAAATACAAAAGTTCCGGCGCGATGCTCGCCTCCTGCGCACTCGGCTCACGCAAAGCAGCCCATTCTACTGCGCTTGGTAAAGCAATCTTAGCCTTTTTAAGCCCTAGCGCGCAAGCAGATGTTTTATCTCGCATTACTTATGAGAAATTAACAGAGGATACCATCGCAGATGAGGAAACGCTTTGTGCAGAACTCACAAAAATTCTACAAACGGGGTATGCTCTCGATGTGCGTGAGAACAACACCCTATTAAGTTGCTGTGCTGCGCCTATTTTTAATTATAGTGGAACCGTAATTGCAGCAATTTCACTGTCCGATGTATACAAAGCAGAGGAAAACATTGCCCAATTGGCAACTGATTTGAAAGAGACCGCCATGGAAATTTCACGTAAACTCGGATATATCGAAAACAAAATTGGTTAATTCGATAAACGCCGCCTGTCCTAATTTGTGAAAATGGCCAAAAATTAATACAATATTAAAAAATTATTGACAAGATTGATATGACGTGGTATCTTGTCAATATATTCACAAACTTATGAATTGCATTTATATATATAAATAAAAACAAGATGCCCCGTTTTTATTTATTAATTGAATGCATAAACACAATTTATATATATGAATTGTGTTCGAATGTAATAGCAAGGAGGAGATTGCGTTTCATATAGTTATTCTGAGCCATAAAGATCGAACATAAGGCAGTGCAATAAAAAACTAGCTTGACACGTGTACTTATTGATGTTTATGAACAAATTTCTTGTGATAGGAAGGACACACAAATGGAAAATCAACTGGTCAAAATGAGAACCGGGAAATCAAAAGAAATTCTAAGGGCTCTAAAAAAAGATTGGCGTGTATACATACTACTGCTTCCATTGATAATTTGGTTGCTCGTATGGGTATACAAACCAATGTTTGGTTTGCTCATAGCGTTCGAACGCTATGATGCAGCCCTGGGGATTTGGAACAGTGAATTCAGCGGCCTTAAAAACTTTATGGACATCGTAAGCGGTGTTTATAAACTAGAATTCTGGCAAGCATTCCGCAATACCTTCGTTATCAGTGCATACAGTTTGGTATTCGGCTTCCCTATCCCCATTATCTTAGCATTGCTCTTTAGCGAAATCCGCATTGATTGGGTGCGTAAGATTACACAGACCCTTACTTATCTGCCTCACTTTTTGGCAGAGGTTACGATTACAGGTATCGTGCTTATGCTCGTATCGACCAGCGTACAGTCTACGGGTGTTATCGCGCAATTATTATATAGCACAGGCCTTGTAGAAGAGGGCGCTGCCATTATTCAGCACGCAAACTACTTTAGGCCAATTTATGTTATCACTGGTATCTGGAAAGAATCTGGTTATAGCTCTATCGTATACTTTGCAGCGATTATGGGTATCTCTCCCGTATTGTACGAAGCAATTAAGATGGACGGCGGCAACAAGCTACAAGAAATCCGTTATGTTACCATCCCTGGCATGGCACCTACGCTGATCATCATGGTCATCATGCGTATCGGTAACATGCTAACCATCGGGTACGAACGCGTATTACTACTTTATAATGCAAATATTTATGCAACGGCCGACGTATTATCTACCTTTGAACAACGCATTGGTATTTTGAATGCGAACTACGGCATTGGCGCAGCATCTAGCTTGTTCAACTCCCTCATTGCATTTGCACTCGTTATTGCAGCGAACGTCATCAGCCGAAACGTCTCGAAGACATCACTATGGTAAGGGGGAACGAGAATGGAAAGATTAAATAAAAGCGAAATTGTATTTAAAATTGTTGCTTATGTAATTGTTATCTTGTTTGCCCTTGCAGCACTCTACCCTATCATTTACGCATTTAGCGTATCGATTAGTGGTAAGGTTGCATACGAAAGCGGTTCGATTGTGCTATGGCCAAAAGATGTTACTTGGCAAGCATATCAGATGATCTTGTATGACAAAGGTTTCTGGGTTTGCTACTCGAACACCTTATTTTACACCTTTGTCGGCACTGCATTTAGTATGGCAATCTCTTTGACAGGTGCGTATGCACTGCAAAAGACCACCCTACTGTTCAGACGTCAGTTCAACTTTTTCTTGGTATTTACCATGTGGTTCTCCGCTGGTATGATTCCACTATACTTGAACTACAAAGCACTGGGTGTCGATGACCGTTGGGGCATCGTTGTTGCATTTGGTATCCAAGCGTACAACATTATCTTACTACGCAACTACTTCTCAGGCATTCCAAAAGAAATCGCCGAGGCTGCTACGGTAGATGGCGCGAACGAATTCCAACTATTTGGTCAGATTTACCTACCCATGTCTAAGGCTTCTATTGCAACTGTAACCTTATTCTATGCGGTTACTCGTTGGAACGGGTACTACTGGTCGCGCATGCTGATTATTGACCCTTACGAACAGAACTTACAGGTTTATTTGCGTCAATTAATCGAAAACTACCAGAAACTATACGAAGAATCTGCTGTGGTATTATCTTACTCCGCAGATAGCTTGGTATACGCAATCATCATTTGTTCGATTATCCCCGTGCTTGTTATCTACCCATTCATCCAAGAGTATTTTACGCGCGGTGTAAACATGGGCGGCGTTAAGGGCTAAGCACCCCGCACAAGTTTCTAATGAAATTAGTCAAAGTAAAACACGTTGCTTTGACTTTAAATATGCTGTACCACACATGCAGCATAAAAAAGGAGTATCTTATGAAACGCATTTCTCGTCGTAATTTCTTACAAATCTCTGGCGCAGCTGCTGCAGCAGGCGCAATGGCTGGCTGTGTTAGCGCAAACGATAGCGCTGCTGCTAGCACTAGCTCTTCTACTTCGAGTTCCACCGAAGTAACTGCTGATCTTGTTGACATTAAAATCAGCCTTGCTTATGGTAACACCTCTCGTACCATCACCTACAACCAGAGTTCTCCTATGACTCTTTCTGATGGTTCCGTTGTTTCTGCTGGTATGACCAAACCTGTTTGGAGCTTTGCAGGCACCCAGAACGGCATCAACATCATCGACGTTACGGTACAGGATGCAGAAGCAACCGAAATGATGGATACCGCTTCTACCACCAACTTCGCAGAAGCTAACATCTTCGGCGGCAACAGTATCGCTGATAAACTAATGAACTATGGTGCTGCTGGTGCATTCGCGCCCATCAACCAGATGGTTGACGAAGGCAAAATGCCCAACATCCAGGCTTATTTTGAAGAAAACCCTGCTGTTAAAGCTGCTGTTACTGCATACGATGGCAATGTTTACTACATGCCTTACGTTGCTGAAATGGGCAACGCTGCGCGTGAAATCTGCACCCGTCAATCTTGGCCTGTTATCCTACTTGACGGCGGCGCAACTTACGACACCGACACCACCATCAAAACTTACTACGAAGGCTTCTACACTGGCAGCAACGTACGTACTGGCGACAACGGTGGTTCTGTAAGCCCTAAATCCGGTGTTACCATCGAAAAGAAAACCGATCAGAGTATCATCGAAATCCAGAATGCACTTTCTGTAAAGAACGGCGAAACTCTGACTACCGCTCTAATCGATTACATCAACGAAAACTACGATTACGCTACCCCATCTGAACTTTACAACGGCGAAAAAGCTGCTTATGATATGGACGAACTTGTTGCATTGTTCCGTTGCATCAAAGCAAACCCAACTCTACTCACCGATGGCAAAGCAAGCGTTGTATGGCCTTTCTTCACCCGTTACTCCAAATATCGTGAAGATCTTCTGCACTATGCAACCTACTTTGGCGGCGTACACGTACATGGTAGCGACACCTACGAAAACCGTTGGGGCATTGACGCAAACGGCGATTTGTACTACACCTACTCGCAGGAAAGCCTATTCGATGCAATGGTTTACATGTCTCAGATGAACGCAGAAGGCCTCATCTACACTGATATCTTTGATACCACCAACACCGATAACTTCCGTTCTACCCTATACGGTACCGATGATGCAACCGAGAACCCCAGCTTCGGCTTCATGACCTTCGACTGGATTGCATCTACCACCTCTTCTTCGCTGAACGGCGATATCTGTGCTGTACTTCCTCCAGTTGCTAAAATCAACGGCGTATGGCAGTACTACGTAGAAAACACCCGTGTTATCAAGCCTGACGGTTGGGCAATCTCTCTTGCAGGCTGCACCACCGACGAACAGCTTGACAAAGCGTGCGCATTGTTCGATTACTACTACACCGCAGAAGGCGCACAGCTTCATAACTACGGTCTACCAATGGACATTGCAGAAGGCGAAACCTATCTCGGACCCGACGGCGTTGAATATCCTAAGTTCGGCGATTGGATGGTTGATACCAGTAGCGAACTTGCAGGCGGCGACGTTTCCACCTTCCTACGTGACTGGATGGGCGGCCTAATGGCGATTGGTTACCAGAAAGAAATCGGCTTCGAATACCAGACCACCGATGAACAGGGTCTAATTTCTTGGGAGCTTGTTAACAACTCCAACATTGGCTATCCTTCCTACTCTGGCGAAGGCCCTGCTGGTGAAAACGATTACTTCTATACCCTTGCTCCAACTGTATTCTCGCTGACCTCTCGTCAGATGGATACTGTTAGCACCTCAACCAAGATTGAAGCAGATGAGATTGAAGAATATGTATTCAATGTTATTCGTTACCACTGCCTCAACAATGCACCTTCTGGTACTGACGCAGCGCAGACCTATGCTGAATATATCGCTTACTTCGAAGCTGCTGGTGTAACCACTTATGAAGACACCTACAAGGCAGCTTACGCTGTTATGAAAGGCGAATAAGTCGCATCGTTATATCGCTTGATACAAAACAAAAGCATCCTACCTCGTGGCTCGCTTTGGCGAGCCACATTATGGGGGATATAATAAAAAGTAGAGGTAATCATGAAAAATAAGATGATAGTGCAAAAAGGGTTTTATTACGCTTTTCTTATCATGGAAGCGGTAATGTTCCTGTATGCACTGGTTTTTATGACCGATTTCTCTGATTTGTTCAGTTTGATGATGGCTGCAAATGAACCCATTGCAGAATTTCACGATGTGCTAATGCAGAACTTTAATCAGATGGCTTTCATCTGTGCAATTTTCGGCATATTTGCATTTATCTTTTCTAAGTTTTTGCAAATTAATACGCACATTCCAGATGTATTCGCCGTGGCAGTAATGGCGGCATGTGCTTTGGTTCTTATTGGATTCTCTTGCTATGCAATTGTAGCACTACAAACCTTACAGAGTGTGTATATAGGTCTTGACTTTTCCAGCTTGTATTTAGAAGGTGGTAGCAGTGATTATGCCGTAGAACTTCGTACATTTACCGCAGGTAAAGTGCTGTACTGTGTGCAAATCACATTGGTTGTAGCGTATGTAGCTGACCTTCTTGCGAATCATAAAACCTATAAAAAGCTCTATGGAGGTGCAAGCGCATGAAATCAGAAACATCTATGAGCAATACTAGCGCACAGCGCAAAGAAAAAAAGGTCGAAATTTCGTTTTATCGCAAGAATTCAGGTGCTTATAACTTAGCATTACTCTCTGTTTTAGCAGAGTTTGTGTATGTTGTAACCGTACTTGACCAGATGGCAGTGAACTATTTAATGGGCGCTGTTACCATGATGAACATTGCGCTTTTGTTCTTACTCTTCACTGTTGGCATCAAAATGAATGTATACAGTGAAAAGTGGACAAAAATCGGGTTTGGCATCGCCGCATATTTCGCATTCCGCATTGTTGTCTTGCTACCATTTGTTGTGCAACCACTCGACAAGTTTGTGCAAATTTATGGCGCAGCGGGTATTTCCTTAGCGCTGCTGTTGGTAGCTTGTGTGCAAAGCCAGATCATCATCACACGCAGAAACAAACGGAAAGAAGCAGGTGACGCATGAAAACGTTGAAATTTGATCATATCGATAAGATATATTCAGGCGGCGTGCAAGCGGTGTTTGATTTTAACCTAGAAGTCGAAGAAGGCGAATTTATTGTTTTCGTGGGTCCTTCTGGCTGTGGTAAATCAACCGTGCTTCGCATGGTTGCAGGCTTAGAAGAAATCTCTGCCGGCACCCTTGAAATTGATGGCACTGTTGTGAACAAACTCGCACCAAAAGACCGTAACATCTCCTTCGTATTCCAAGACTATGCGCTTTACAGCCATCTGACCGTTTATGAAAACGTCGGTATGAGCTTAACGGTTCGCCATGAGGATGAAGTTGAAATTCATGATCGTGTCATGCCAACCTCTGAGTTCCTTGGCATTACCGAATATCTGAACCGGTTACCTGGTCAGCTTTCGGGCGGTCAGAAGCAGCGCGTCGCCATGGGCCGTGCCATTGCACGTCAACCCAAAGTATACTTAATGGACGAACCATTGTCGAACCTTGATGCAAAACTGCGCGCAGAGATGCGTACAGAAATCATGAAACTACAAAAAAATCTTGGCGTAACAACCATTTATGTTACCCATGACCAAGTAGAGGCAATGGCAATGGCTAGCCGCATTGTAGTGCTAAAAGATGGTCGCATCCAACAAGTTGGTGCACCACTTGATGTTTACAACAAACCCGATAACATGTTTGTTGCTGGCTTCTTAGGCAGTCCACAAATCAATTTTATTCGTGGCGATATTGTAGGCGATCGTTTTGAATCTGATGGCTTAACCTTCCAACTAAGCGAAGAACAGCAAAAAATGCTTGCAGGGCATACGCGCATTGCACTAGGTATTCGCCCAGAAGCCATCCAACTTGCGCAAGATGGCGATACCCTTGTGATGGAACTGCCTATTGTCAGCAACGAATTCTGTGGCAACTATTCTTCTGTCCATTTTACAATGGGCGAACAAAATGTTGTAGCAAGAATTAATGGCGCTGTGCCTGCAAAACAAGAATCTGCACGTCTTTCGTTCGATATGAGCAAGGTTTTGTTCTTCGATCTTGAGACAGAATTGGCAGTGAGGTGAGAAATATGACAGAAAATTTAAAAAGAACCCTCCTGTACAACAAAGAGAAAATCACCTTTTTAGGCACAGCAAAACTTCTCATTTGTGCAGTTGCTATCCTAAATATGATTTCTATTCCAACTTATAGCGATGCGCTTTTGCTCTTGGAAAACGAAATTTGTGGCTTTATGCTGTTTGGCTTTATGCTGTTTGGTCTTGTTGCTATCTTTGGCGCAATTCGCCTTGATCCCAACAAACTAGGCCGTGTGATTTTTCTGTGTATTTCATTGGCATTGGCGCTTTTCTTTGCAGCTTTGCTGTTAAATATTATGTTGGATGCCCTTTATAACCAACTGTCGCTTACCGATCCTGTAATCGTTGCCGATGGCATTAACTTTGGCATTATGATTTGCTCTGGATATGGCATCGGTCTTGTCGCTGCACCTGTTGCATATTGGCTAGACCACAGAAAAAACAGAAAAACAACCTAAAAAACAGCCTTGTAACCCAGACGCACTTGCACTGCAGCTTCTTTTTTCTGCTTTATCGTGAAAAGCGCGCCCACAATTTGTTGTGCCCGCCATTCTTTAACGATTGAACGAAAATTCTGCTACAACAAGTGTGCTGGGTTATATCTGCTTATTCTAAAAAACATGTGAAAAGGTGGTAAACCGTGAGAAAAGAAAAACAAAAAAAGAAAATGACAGACGAAACCAAGGTTACACTTTGCCGTTGGTGGTTTGTTGGCATGGTTTATTTTTTGATTGGCTTTGGTACAACTTTAGCCGACACAATAGACCCACTCGATTTAATCTTTGCGCTAGGCATTGGCATTGGCGTGTGCACGGTATTTGTCTTTCACCCCATTGTTTACCATATGTTTAACATCCACCGCCGTGGCAGAATTGCAAACAAAAGCTATTTAAACCGTACCGTGATGGAAAACGTTTCGCTTTCGCTTAGCGAAATTGTGCGCTGCTTTTTTATCGTGGTGTTGGTATTCCTTGTATACCAAGGCATCAACATGGCACTGATTGCACTGCTAGGCCTGGCAGACGATGTTGTCGTATTGGCAGGCGAACCTATTTTATTTGCCGTTTTCTTTGTGCTACTGTATAATGCATCCAATCGTATTCTCGATTTTGTATGGGTTAAACTAGGGCACGACGAAGCACAGAAAGGAAAGAAATAATGAGCAAAGATCTTGTTTTTATTGGCGATTTAGAGCGCTATCGGGCAGAGCTTGGCGCTAGCTATAAGGTTAGATATCAGCGTCTCATTACAGAGTGTGAGCGCTATTTTACCAAAGAGCTACCTGCGGTACATCCCCCAGAAAGCATTACCTATATGGGAATTACCATTGTTAACCTTGCATTGGCATACCGCCTAACAAAATCTGAGCGCTATTTGGACGAAGCACGTCGTTGGATGAAAACAGTGTGCAGCTACGAAAAATGGGGCAATGCGCACATGGTCAATCTAGACCTTAGCGCTTCGTGGATTCTTTGGGGGCTTTCCCTCGGTTATGATTGGTTGGCAGACTATCTGCCACAGGACGAAGCAGATTGTGTCTGCAAAAAAATCCAAAACCATGCAAAGATCATGTATGATTATTTCAGCACGCATAAGCATGGCTGGCCAGTCAACTATTGCCAAAACCATAACTGGATTAACCTAAACGGTATTGCAACCGCAGGCTATGTGCTACAAAAACATGTTGGCGGCACGCAAGCCTATATCGATGCAGCGCTTGAAAACTTTGAAAAAGTATTTGCGTTGATGCCAAAAGACGGCTCAAACTATGAGGGTGTTACTTATTGGCGCTATGGTGGCATGTGGCTATTTGTCTATGCGCATCTTGCAAAGATGCAGTCCGGTGTTGACTTCTTCGCACGCAGTGGCTATCTAGAAAACACCTTCTTCTATCGCCTCTATCAAAGTGCAGGCGACAAAGCAATGCAGCTAGACTTTGGCGATTGTCATGACCGTCATAGCTGTCACTGCGCCGCCGTTTACTACAAAACAGCAGCAGAATACAAAAATGGCTACGCACAACACTTTGGCAATTTGGCGACCACCGATTACATCCTAGAAGAAGCACAGCTGAGCAAGGTAAAACCTGGCATTTTGCCAGAAGCAGGCCTTGAGTTCTTGTTCTATGACCCAGCAGTAGAACCAAAAGAATTTGACGATTTACCATTGATGCGTTATTTCGAAGATTTAGGTCTGGTTTCAATGCGCACTAGCTTTGCACAAAACGCACGCGTGTTCTCGTTCAAATGCAGTGAGCCTGGTGGCAAACTGCAGTGGGATGGCTATCACAGTGGCAAATATGGCGATATGCACATGGGGCTGAGCCATCATCACCCAGACAACCTTTCCTATATCATTTGCGAAGGGCGCAACTATTTCACGCGCGAGGATAACTACAACCGTGAGATTATGCCTTCTCATCACAGCACCTTACTGGTAGATGGCAAATACACCGATGTTTCGGGTGCAAACGATACATACAGCAGTGCAATTGGTGCACGCCTTGCCGCAGATCCAACTGATGATATCCATGGCACCTATGTCGGCAGCTGCACCGCACCTGCTACGGTGGGCGATTTGATTTGGTGGAAAGGCGACAACACTGGCATCTACCCCAAAGATTTGCAAATGAGTGAGGTTTCGCGTACTGTCATTACCACACCCGATCTAGATTTTGTGGTCTTTGTCGATACCTTCTCAAGCGCAATCACGCACGAATATCAGGTTATCTGCAATACACAACAGCCCCTTGTACTACGGGATGGGCAATATACCATGCCAATGTGTAGTGCAAAGGCACGCTATTTAGTCATCAGCGAGGG
>JAWXUQ010000054.1:0-17239 GCA_044426225.1 Faecalibacterium sp.
AATTCGTTGGAGGTTCTTTGGCTAGGGTCTGGTATTATCAGTGTGGCTGAAGGTGCATTTAATGAATGTCAATCTTTAAAAACAATTACCTTTCCGGAAGGGACGACAACATTTACTGGGATGATTTTTGGATTGTGCTCTGAATTAGAGCGTATTTATATTCCAGCAACTGTTGTGAATATTGCTAATAATGTGATTCTATCAAATACGGGGTGCCCCAATGCGATTATTGTCACGCCAGAAGGCTCTGCTGCGGAAGCGTCGGCGATTGAGCAAGAAGTTCCTTACGAAACCTATTGACAGTTGACAGTTGGGGACGTTCCTGTTTTGTCAACTTTTTGAGGTGACAGCGCACGAAGAGGAGAAAAAATGATGAAAAATATCACAAGACGCACTTTCCTAGCCGCTCTTGGTGTAACCACCGCCACCCTTTTGGTGGGCTGTGGCGATAGTACAGATAGCACAAGCATCGTTACAAGTTCTACAACCAACAGCAGTGCAAGCACCACCTCTGGCGATACCGTAGAAGAAGATACCACAGTAACTGCAAGTAGCGGAACACTTACCGAAGAAATTATTCGCGCTTACCCCGAAACGGATGAATCCTATTTCAAAACTAGTCCAGTAGAGGGCGGGGTGTCCATCACTGGTTGTACGAGCACGGATGATGTCATTGTTATCCCAGAAACCATTGGCGGGGAAACGGTAGTGATGGTAGGTAAATCATCATTTTATGGTGCTGAGTATAAAGGAATTGTTTTGCCAGATACAGTTGTCGAGATTGAAGATTATGCATTTATGAATACAGAATCATTGGAAGCAATTTGGCTAGGAATTGGTTTGGTGGAGGTAGGCACGTGTGCATTTGTTGGGTGTTCATCGCTTAAAACGATTACTTTCCCAGAAGGGACTACTACTTTTAGCTTAAGTATTATGATGGCTTACAGTCCTGAACTTGAAACGGTTTATATTCCAGAAAGTCTTGAAACATTTGGACCTCCATTTGAGCCTGATAGCTGTCCTAATGCGGTTGTTGTTACACCTGCCGGTTCCGCGATGGAAGCATATGCGATTGAACAAGAAATTCCCTATGAAACCTATTGACAGTTGGGGACGTTCCTGTTTTTGACAGTTGGGGACGTGACAGTTGGGGACGTTCCTGTTTTGTCAACTTTTGACTGAGAAGAGCCTAAAAACAAAGGTACTCTGTGATACCATATAAGCGTGCATGAACAAAGTGAGGTATACCATGGGACGAATTGCAAGGCAATATAGTGCAAGCGGGATATACCACATTGTGTTTCGTGGAATAAACCACCAAACCCTGTTTGAAAGCAGTGAGGATTATCAGCAGTTCTTAGAAATTGTTGCGTCCTTGAAGGTGGAATATAACTTTGCGCTATATGCGTTTTGTTTAATGCCAAACCACGTGCATCTCTTGCTCAAAGAAAACAAGCGCGGCGATATTTCACTTGTTATGAAGCGGTTGCTAACTAAATATGTGCGCCGATATAACATCAAATATCAGCGCAGCGGGGCATTGATATCAGGGCGCTACAAAAGCATACCAGTGGAAATAGATGAGTATTTTGTTAGTGTTGTGCGTTATATCCATCAAAATCCGCAAAAAGCGGGCTTAGTAGACACGTTAACTGGCTATCCGTATAGTAGTTACGCGGCATATTTGAGCCAAGAAGAAACCTTGATAGATACTGCATTTGTGCTAGATATGCTGCCAGTGGAACAATTTGCTGCGTTTCACCAAACGCTAGAGCCTGAGCATTTTGTGGTTACTGGAAAAAAACGGCGCGACAATGAGGAAATTAGGCGGGAAATTATTCGTGCGTATAAGGTAGAACCTAAAAGTATAGCCGCATTACCGCGTGCAGAACGTAATTTGTTGTTACACCAGTTGAAAGAATATTTTTCGATTAGAGAGATTGAACGAGCAACTGGTATATCGCGCGGAATTATTGCAAAAAGTTGACAAAAAAGGAACGTCCCCAATTGTCATTGCAAAAAGTTGACAAAAAAGGAACGTCCCCAATTGTCACAAAAAGTTGACAAAAAAGGAACGTCCCCAATTGTCCACGTCCCCAATTGTCACAATTGTCAATTGTCAAATAAAGAAAGGGTATCCTATGGAAAAACAACATTTGAAAAAACAGAAAATTGTCGTACCAAAGGAAGACCAAGAAAAAGGTGCGCTGATT
Organism: Faecalibacterium sp.; assembly: GCA_044426225.1. Lineage (GTDB taxonomy): Bacteria > Bacillota > Clostridia > Oscillospirales > Ruminococcaceae > Faecalibacterium. Next base: position 2,214 of record JAWXUQ010000054.1, read on the forward strand.
ATAGAGGCGACTATTTCTCTTACTTTTTTTATGATGCTTATTTTCACCTTGTTATCTCTCATCAATATTGCCTATGCGCAAGCGCGCATTGGGATTGCGGTGAATAGTGCAGCGAAAGAGCTTTCGCAATATGCCCAATTATATTACGCAACTGAAATGGATGAGCAGCTAACAGGCACAGGTGGTACAAGCTCGTCTTTCTTTGAGTCGTTTGCAGAGTTGATTAATCAGCTTGGTGATAGTGCCAGTACAATCAATGAAGAACTTGGTTCTGTGATTACTGAGGCGGGCACCTCGCTTAGTGGTGATAACCTTGGCGACTACTTAAAAAATTATATGGGTGGGACACTGGCAAGAACGTTAGTACAAAAAAATTTAGTTAGCACGGAAAATGGTTCGGCAGATGCTTATTTGCGTGGATTACATGTTGTAAATGGGTTAAGCGGGCTTGATTTCGGAAATACCAGTTTCCTAGAAGGTACAACAGGCAATGTAAATATTGTGGTAGAATATGACATTCAAGTGATACAGCTCCTTAATATTGATTTTACATTCCATTTTGTACATTATGCATACACAACAGCGTGGGGCTCGGAAAGCTAGCATGTGAAACAGAGAAAATGAGGTGGGTAAAATGATATATATAATATTAATCGTGTTTTCTGTGCTTTGTTGTGCAATGGCGATTGCCTTCTTTGCGTTTGAAACAGAGATGAAACGAAAGTACGATCAAGAGCAAACCGAAACACTTGCGGCGGAACAGGCGCAAGCCCTAGCGAAGCCTAAGCGCGTGTTAAATCTTGTCAATACCTCGCCCCGCGTCAGGCTAATTTACATGGTGGTAACCTGTGTGGTGTTGCTTGTCTTGGCGGTTGTGCGCGCACATTATTTCCCTGATACACCGCTTTCTGTAAATCTAAAGATAATCGCTTGTGTTGCGCTGCTTTGGCCTTGTGCTTGGATTGATGTTAAAACCATGCGCATTTCGAATAAGATGTTGCTGTGGGGATGTATCGCACGTGTGTCAATTTTAGCCGCAGAGCTTGTGATGCAAGAGGATGGTTTTCTTTATAATATCCCGCAAGAGTTAATTGCAATGGTTGCGATGCTTGTTGTTACGCTTTTGTGCCGATTGGTGATGCCAGGTTCTATTGGGTTTGGCGATGCAAAGCTCATGATGATTATGGCATTGTTCTTGGGCTCTAGTTGCTTGTGGGATGCTATTTTCATGTCTATGATTGTGGCTTTTTTTGTAGCAGTGTTCTTAATGCTCTCAAAACGGGCAGGGCGGCAAGATGTTATGCCGTTCGCACCATTTTTAATGCTAGGAACTACGTTAATGGCTTTTTTTGTGGAAGTATAAGGAGTACATTTTGAAAAATTACGCTAGATTTTTCCCGTGGGTGATTGTTGCCGTTTTTGCACTGTCTATTTATTCGTTGGCTTCGATGCGTCTATCTAATACTGATGAATATCTAAGCCAACTGGCACAAGCACGCGAATATTCAGCAAATGGCTTGCTTGTAGATGCACGTGCTGCCTATGATGAGATACTCGACGATTACCCTTCGATTGAAACAGCAATAGAAGTAGGCGAAATGTACATAGCTTATGATGATTATACTACTGCGACAACATGGGGTAAAAAGATATTATTAAAAGAATATCCAACGGATAGCGAAACCTATGAATTCGTCATTCAAGTGGCGATAGCCACTGGGAATTATTCACTTGCCTTTACAACCTACGCAGAATGTGTCAGTAGAGAAGTTGTGTCTGATCAAGTAGAGCTGCTGATGCAAGATATTTGGTATGTGTATAACCTTAATAATTCGTTTGAAGAGGTAGGGATATATAGCAATACCCAAGGCTATGTTGCAGTTGCGCAAGATGGCAAGTGGGGCTATGCAGATACCACTGGTCAGTTGAAGGTTGCTTATCAATATGAATCGGCAGGTGTTTTTTCCGATGGTATGGCACCGATTGTAGATGAAACAGGCGAAGCGTACTATATCGATACCAGTGGCAATAAAAAGTTTGTGTCTTCTTATATCGTTACGGAAGATAGCGGCTTACTCATGCAGGATTTTTCCATGATGCTCAACGATATTATCGTTGGTTACGATGGTGCATATTGGAATTATTATAAAGTATCGTCCCGCGAACAGTTTTTGGGTGGGTATTTAGGTGCAACCTTGTTTAATGGCGGTGTTGCCGCAGTGACGTATGATGGCACCACATGGATGCTGATTAATTCACAGGGTGAGCAGGTCGGAACCGACACCTATGAGGAAGTACTAACCGACACGAAAAATGTAGCTTGCCGCAGTACAGCGTTGATTGTAAAGATGAACGGTTCGTATTATCTGGTCAATCAGATGGGCGAAAAAATCACCGAAACCGCTTATTTAGATGCGGTTGGTTTTAATGAATCTAGCTATGCCGCTGTGAAAAAAAGCACAGGTTGGGTGTATGTAGACGCTGCGGGTGTAGAACAAGATTTTGGCACCTATGAGCAAGCGCAGAGCTTCTCTAATGGTCTGGCGGCTGTTATGGTAGATGGGCTGTGGGGTTATATCGACACCACAGGCACTCTTGCAATTCCTGCTATTTTTGATGATGCCACTATATTTTCTGCGTTTGGTTCTAGCTTTGTCAAAGAACAAGGCGATGATGAGTGGTCGTTGTTGCGTTTGATTTCTGAAATGTATTTGTAAGTGTAGCTTGGCGGCAATCGCTATATCGCTTGCAAAGTAACAAGAAACAGCGCTGTTTAAAGGGGTTCAAGCATATTCGTTTTATAGGTTTTATCAATAACAGGTAGAGGAGTGTAACGATGAATTTTACTTACGAAAACCAAGGCACTACATCTTTTTTAAGCTATGCCGTGGCGCCAGAGGAAGAAATCGATAGCATGGGGCTTGGCATGGTGCAAAACAACAAAATCACAGGGGTGCTGCCCATTGCATTCACCCAGATTGATAAAGAACGCTATCTGCGCTATAATATTTCCTCTACCGTCACGCTTGAGAATTTCCTCAGCGGTATCGTGACGCGCAGCCGCTTGCTCTCAGTGTTTGAAAGCATCTGCGATGCATTTTTAGGGGCGGAGGAATACCTGCTCGAAAATTCGTTCTTTGTTTTAGAAAAAGAGCACATGTTCTGCGATGTTTCCACTGGTAAAACAAGCCTTGTTTACCTGCCTGTTTACCGTGAAGCAGCTGATTTGAATTTGTCGAAATTCTTCAAAGAAACAATTTTCTCCGTCCAAAGCGATTTGAATGAGGATGGCAGCCATGTGGCACATATCATCAATCACTTAAATAGCAATGATAATTTTTCGTTGGCAGAGTTCCGCCAGTTGATTGTACAGCTGAAAAACCCCGACCCAAACCGTGCGGCAGCCCCTGCGCCACGTGCAGCAGTTCCCGCACCTGCGCCTGTTGTTGCGCCTGCTCCTATGCGTGCAGCAGCGCCCGCGCCTGCTCCCGCACCAGTGCCAGTTGCAGCCCCTGTGCCAGTTCCCGCGCCAGTGCCCGCACCCGCGCCAGAACCTGCCCCTAAAAAAGGGTTGTTTGGCAAAAAAGAAAAGCAAGAGCAGCCTGCGCCCGCAGCACAAGGCTTTGCTGTGCCCGGTGGTGCAACACCCGCAGCGGTAGAAGCCCCTGCATCGGCTAAAAAAGAGCCCAAACCCTCGAAAACAGCCAACCCTGTGCAAAAAATGCCACCGCTTACCGTGGATGGTGTAACGGCGCCTGACCCTGTCGCCCCAGTTGCCCCCGCCGCAGAGCCTGCCCCTAAAAAAGGTCTGTTCGGTGGCAAGAAAGATAAGAAAGATAAGAAAGCGAGCGCAACCCCTGCGGCACAGCCAGCCTTTGCCGTGCCGGGCGCATCAAGTGCACCCGCTGCACCAGTGGCAACTCCTGCCCCTGCGCCCGCTGCTTATGCCGCCCCCGCACCAGTAACCCGCCCCGCGGCAGCAGCGCCTACCTTTACCCCCATTGCGCCAGTGCCAACGGCACCCCCAGTGCCGCAAGCCCCCATCGCAGGGCAGGGCACCACCGTTCTTACCCCTGATATGCTAGGCGCAGGCACCACGGTGCTCACCCCGGGCATGATGCCGGGTGCCGCACCCAGTGCACCCAAAACCTTGGTGATTACCCGCCTTTCGACCAGAGAGCAGGTCAGCGTCACCAAGAACATCTTCCGCATTGGCAAAGAACGCAGCTATGTGGATTATTTCATTGCGGATAACTCTGCCATTTCGCGCAGTCATGCCGATATCATCACCAAAGATGGCGAATATTTCCTCCGTGATAACAATTCGCTCAACCATACCTACCTAGACGATGCGATTTTGCAGAGCAACCAAGAATACCCCATCAAACCCGGCAGCAAAATTGTGCTTGCAGACGAAGAATTTTCGCTGAAACTTGTGTAATCCGAAAGGGAACATCAGATGGAAATAAAAAGTTGTTATGTCACAGATATCGGCATCCAAAAGCAAACCAACCAAGATTCGTTGCTGATTAAAGTGGCAAATACCCCCTTTGGTCGGGTGGCATTTTCGGTGGTGTGCGATGGCATGGGCGGGCTTGCCAAGGGCGAGATTGCCAGTGCCGCATTGATTGCCGCGTTTGAGGATTGGTTCAATCAGCAATTGCCCGCACTCTTGCAAGAGGGCATTACCCCCCACGCGCTGTCGCAGCAGTGGAACGATATCATCCAAGTGCAAAATCAGCGCATTGCAGAATATGGGCGCGGCTATGGCATCAGCCTTGGCACCACGGCGGTTGCACTCTTGCTGCTGCCAGAGGTGTACTATGCACTAAACGTGGGCGACTCCCGCGTGTATGAGCTCACCGCGACAGAGCTCACCTGCCTGACCCAAGACCAGACCCTGATTGCGCAAGAAATTCGCGCAGGGCGCCTGACCCCTGAGCAAGCCGAAACAGACCCACGGCGCAGCGTGTTATTGCAGTGTGTGGGCGCATCGAATGTGGTCACCCCTGAGTTCTTAGTAGGGCAAACCCACCCAAGTGCAACCTATTTGCTTTGTTCGGATGGGTTCCGCCATGTAATTACTGAGGCGGAAATCCACCAGTATCTCAACCCCCAAACCGCCCCTACCACGGAGCATTTACAGCAGTATGCGCAAACCCTAGTGGATTTGAACAAGCAGCGTTTAGAAAACGATAACATCACCGTTGTGCTACTGCAAACGCAGGCATAAGGGGGGGGAAGGATAACATGCAAACAGATACAAGTATGCCCGCAGGCACCCTTATCGGGAGCAAATATGAGGTGCTGAAAAAAATCGGGCAAGGCGGCATGAGTGTTGTCTATCTGGTGATGGATAACCGCCTAAACAAAAACTGGGCGATGAAAGAAGTGCGCAAAGACGGCATCAAAGATTATGAGGTTGTCAAGCAAGGCCTAGTGGTTGAAACGGATATGCTCAAAAAGCTAAGCCACCCGCACCTGCCTCGCATTGTGGATATCATCGATGAAGACGGCGCGTTTTACGTGGTCATGGACTATGTAGAGGGGCAAAGCCTCAATGCCATTTTAGATGAATACGGCGCACAGCCGCAAGACCTTGTCATTGACTGGGCAAAGCAATTGTGTGACGTGCTACACTACCTACATACCCGCACCCCCGCTATTATTTATCGCGATATGAAACCGGGTAACGTGATGTTGCGCCCAGAAGGCAACCTGACGTTAATCGATTTCGGCATCGCGCGTGAGTTTAAAGAGAAAAACGTGGCGGATACCACCTGTCTTGGCACCCTCGGCTATGCCGCGCCAGAACAATTTGGCAACCAAGGGCAGACAGACCCCCGCACCGACATCTATTGTCTAGGTGCAACGCTTTATCACCTTGTGACGGGCAAAAATCCAAGCGAGCCGCCGTTTGAGATGTATCCCATCTGTAAAATCAACCCGCAGCTTTCCGCAGGGTTTGAGCGCATTATCACAAAATGCATTCAGCGCAACCCCAATGACCGCTATCAAAGCTGCGCAGAGCTGATGTATGACCTTGAGCATTACAACGAAATTGATGATAAGTACCGCAAAAAGCAGATTGGCAAACTAGCCGCCTTCTGCGTGCCCATGGCGCTTAGCATCGTCAGCGCTTGCTTTAGCGTTTTTTGCTATCAAAGCATCCTCACGCAGCAGCGCGAAAACTATGAGGAGCAGCTTTCTGTCGCCACGACCATCGCCACCCAAAGTGTCTATAACGAAACCTTTGACGATTCGGTGGTTACTCAATATACAGATACCATCAGCATTGACCAATCGCGTGACGAAGCCTATCTTGGCTTAATCAGCTATTGCAGCAGCGTGGGGCAAACCCAAGCAGGGCTTGAGATTGTTTGTATCGCGGTGGATGCAGGCAAGGGCGGTATCAACCAAAACAATGACTTATTGCTAGAGATTGCAAACCTCTATTTTGGTGGCAACTATAAAGACGATAGCTTTAGCGTGGATTATCTCAAAGCCGCAAAATATTATGCCATGGTAGACGTTACCGAAAACCCTGAGGCAGAATATTTGCAAATCATATCCAGTGCGCTTAGCAGCTTTAGTGCAGATGTCGATTGGGCATTGATTGTGTCTACCCTAGATCAGTTTACCGCGTATAACGCACAGCAATCGCTCAGCGTGGATAAAATCAAGAACAATCAGCTTGCGGCGGGTGTTTACATCGCCAATAAGCGAGAAATCGTGGCGCAAGGGGTTGACCCTTATGAGCAGGCGATTGCCTTGCTGCTGATTGCAGAGGCAGACCTTGACGATTTGCAAAACGATGTAGACCTTGGCACGTCCATTGAAAACTCCGATGCATTGCCTGGCATGCGCATTGAGATTTACGCAAGCCTTGCAAGTGATTATTACACCGCCTATACGGTGGATAGCACCGCAACCGATTACGATAAAGCGCTAGAATATCTCAACTTATTATTAGCAGAGCAAGAGGACGAAACCGACCGCGAGGACACCGAGTTCAAGATGGCGGATGTCACGGTGCAAAAAGGGGTTACAAGCGAAATTGATGCGATTTACAAGTCCCTCATGACAAAATATAGCACCAGTGCCCGCGCATACCTTGATTACGCGGTCTATTGCTTTGGCATCAACGATACCGAGCAGGCGCTGTCCCTATATCAGCAGGCATCGAAGATGAGCGATGCCGAAGCGAACTCGAACTATTCCAAGCTCAAAATCAAACTGCAAAACGCAGGCTTGCTGTAAGAAAGGGGGAGAACGATGTCTTATGAAACCATGATGTATATTGGCATTGGTGTGAGCATTGTCTTGTTTGTGCTTGCAGTCATCCTGTTTATACAGCTCAACATTCCGCGCGTCATTGGTGGGCTTACCGGGTATAGCGCCCGCAAAGAGATTGCCTCTATCCGTGAGCAAAACGCGCAAAGCGGCAAAAAAGGCTATCAAACAAGCCCAATAAACCGTGCGCGCGGTAAAATTACCACACCCTTGGCTGAAAAAGGCAAGATTGACACATTCAAGAAAGCGCCAAGTGCAGAGCTTTCGCGGATTATCAACCAGACCGAGGCGCTTGCGCAAGGCAGCGCACAGCAGGCGGATTTCCCCACAGACGGCACCACGCTACTATCTGCTGATACCGGCGCGACCACCGTCCTAGGCGAGGCACAGGCGGGTGCAACCACCATGCTAGGGGATATCCAGATGGGCGAAACCACCATGTTAGGCACTGCACCAGTTTGCGAGCCCTTGCCCTACATGCAGGCGCAGGCGGGTGAAACTGCACAGCTAGGCACACCGCAAGCCCCACCACCCGGCAATCCGCAGGCATCGCTTACGTTTATCATAGAAGTTGACCAAGTGGTCACCCACACCAACGAACAAATTGATTGAGGGAGAAGATATGAAAATAAGAGAGATACCACTCTGGCAGCGGATGCTTGCCATGCTTTGCGCGCTGTCTATGCTCGCAATGCTATTCCCCTTTGGCATTTTTGATGCTTTTGCGGAAGAGGAAAAGACAATTACTGTTACACTAGGTGCAGATACACTGTATGCACAGCCAAGCGATGAGCAGAGTAATAAGACGACCATAACGATAAGCGATGTGTTTACAGACGAAGAGGATGCGGCGGCGTGCACCAAAACGGAGTATTCCAATATTGTGACTAATTGGAACGCGAGTGAGAGCACTCTTGCGACCATTGATACTTCAGCTGGCACAACGACGCTTACCGCGAAGGATACTGCCACCACTGGCGGTGAAGTCACGATTACGGTAACGAAAAGTGCGACCAAAACAGTGACGGACTATACGGATAGCACTCTTAATGTGGTGGGCGAAGGGAGAGCGCCAGTGGTAACAGAAGAAACCGCGACTGGTTCCACTACCGTTACGGTTTGGGCAACCCCAGAGCTAAACGTTTCGGTTGCAAATGTAAATTATGGCACTGAGTTAGTAGCAACGGTAACAGGTACATCGAAAACCCCTAACTATCAGTGGTATAAAGCGGATGGCACTATCATAGCTGATGAAACGGATGACACCTATAATGCAGATACAACTGGCGAATATTACGTAGTGGTTACTCTTGAGAAAGATGATACGTCTTACACCACTGCGGCAACTGCGACGTCTAATACTGCAGAGGTATCTGCTTGGGCTTCGTATGAATTTACCTTTGAAAATGAGACAGCAAACACTGGCGAAGAATCTTGGCCAGATGGGGATACGAATGATTCGAATAATGTAGCGAAAACCATCACCTATGGCGATGAAATTGTCATGACATGGGTTGCAACTGCATATGGTTCGACATTTACCGATACTTATCAATCGGGGTTAACCACCGACAGCACCTCACCCTCGGGCTTCAGCGGAGATTCGAGCTCTATTGATATCGATAATGATATCAATGGCGACACGATTACTGCAACAGTTACAATTTTGAGCACAAAAGTTCCAACTGATGGCTCTCTTTACGTTTCCACAAGCTTTTCAGCTGGCTTTGAGGATGGTGGTAAAATTCACCGTAACCAAGGTGCTGATACAATCAACATCGATCCATACAAACTAACCTTCGATGTCACCGTAGATGGTAAAAACTATGATGGCACAACTGATGTAGAAGGTACTGTAAGTGCTTTACTAGCAGATGGTAGCAGCCTAATTGCTGCGGATAATACCGCAACTGCAAGCGTGGGTAAATTAGTAGGTGACAACTTCATCGCCCTCACCGCAGAAGATTTCGAGTTTGAAAGTGCGGGCGATGTGGCAGAAGATAAATCTGTTTCCGTTACCCTAAAAAGTACAGTCACCCCAGTTGTGGCATTGACTGCACAGGGCGACGATGCAGCGGAGTACACCCTCAATTATAGTGCAGCTGTAACAGTAAATAATGCAACCATTGCTGCAACCACTGCCGCAGGTGGCAGCTACATCGCACCAGAGAATGCAACAGACGGTAGCGATGGTGCACCTGATTACGAAGTAACGGATAGTAGTGGCATCACCTATTGGTACCAAGGCGGAACCACCGGGACTGTGCCCGTCAGCGCAGGTAGCTATTATCAAATCAGCGCAACTGCAGATGATGAAACTGCTGGCACTGAATATGACTTCTCCGATAGCGCAAACATCATGCCAAGCGCTGACGGCACCCTAACATTCTATGTGAAAAATAACGTTGCGAGTAGCACAACATACGGCGATATCGCAAAAGTAACCCTTGGTGGCGGAAATAGCAACACACTTTATAAAGTGGATAGTGTGGCACCAACGATTGGTTATAGTACAATTGGTGACAGTCTTTTGTTTGATGATGAAGCCGTCACTTACAATATCACCGTAACAGATACTGGCAGCGGTGTGGATGATACTACCGTACAATATTATATTTTAACTAGAAGCACGGAACAGTTTGGCGGCACATGGGTTGATACTGATACTGGCGATAATGCTTACACCTTCACCGTGTCGGTACCAAGCAACGGTTATTTATACATCATCGCAACCGATAACGTAGGCAATACATACACGACGGATTCCATCCGCCCCTTGGTGCTAGAAAATACTGCGCCAACCGTATCGGTAACGGATGCTACCGCAACCACCTACGCGCAGGAACACACTATCTCGGTCACAGCAAAAGACGCAGCCGAAGAGGGCACTGACCCTTATGCCTATTCTGGTATTGACACGGTTACATACAGTGTTGCACTAGGTGAGTATGATAATACAACTTTTGGTGCTGCAACAAAGAAGATAGAAAATCAATCGCTGATTAACAAGGATACCCCCACCGAAATGTTGCAAATTCCAGGCAACCGTGAGGAAAGTGCTAGCATTACCATCGGCAGTGACACCGTTCCCGACCTAGCGGGTTACACTGGTGCCGTCACCGTTGCAGTAACCGCAACTGATTTCTGTGGCAATAGCACCACCAAATATATCACGGTATACATTGATACCGTCGCACCTACCGCGTCTATCAGCATGAGCGGCGGCAATGCGTATGATAGTACATATTATTACAACGCTGATAATGGCGGCATTACCGTCACCTTCGCAGATGAAAATAATGCATCGCTATTTGATGGTACTTATACAGTAACCCTAACCACAGATGGCACGGCAGATGGCGACAAAGTAACCGCATTAGACTCCAAGAGCGCAACAGTCGCTTCTGGCGATACTAGCGCAACCGTTACATTCACCGCAGCTGATGTTGCAACCCTTGCCGATGGCACAATCACCATCACAGTGGAAGCAACCGACAACGCGGGCAATACAACCACACAGTTAAACACCCTGACAGAAAGCACTCTAACTCCAAGCGAAGGTGTGGTAATTAGTGGTTTAACCGCCACCTTCATCATGGATAAAACCGCCCCAGTAGTCACCGAAATCAAAACCGATAAAACCTCTGGCGGCAACTATGATGGCACTTATTATTATAATGATAGCGCCGTCACCACCATCATGACCATTCAAGATACCAACCTAGATGCTACACGAGTATCGGCAGACATGACGGTTGACCCAACGAATACAAATAGTGATGCCGAAGTAGGCACAGTAGGGGATGAGGATACCACGCTTGACATCACCTTCACCATGAGTGGCGAAGGCACTTACAGCAACTTCACTGTAACCGCAACCGACAAAGCCGGCAACCCACTTATATTAACAAGCGATAATACTTATACCGCCGATGGTGCCGCAGACAAGGCAACGGATGATAGCAGTGAAGCTGACCCAGTTGGTAAGGTTACCCTCACCAACAGCAAGATAATCGATACCACAGCCCCCACCGCAACCATCGTTTACACCTCAGCTGCAACTCCTAACATGTATGCAGAAGATAACAAAACCGAAACCGCGAACGGCACCGCATACTATAACAAAACAACCACCGCAACCATCACCTTTAATGATGAAAACCCACTGGATTACACCCGCCTAACCGCAGAACAAGCGGGTGAGGTCGAAGCAGATGGTACATTAAGTGGCAGTACGTATGATAAGGACACCAGTGCGACGTTCACCGTATCGACTGATGGCACCTACACCTTCGCTGCATTTGGTACTGACCTTGCAGGTAACGCACTAATCGTTACTGAATATGTGCCTGGTGCAGCAGATGATACTGGTGCAGTAACAACCGAAGGTTGCGAAACAGAGTATACTGCTTATTACACCATCGCAGTGGATACCACCGCACCAACTTATGTCTTTGAAATTGACCCAGTTGAAACGGTAGCAGAAAAGGATTTGCAAACCGTAGATGGCACCACTCGCTATTACTTCAATGGCAACTACACCGCAACGGCAGAAATCTTTGATACCAACTTTGACGCTGCCCGCACCACTGTTGCGGTGGCAGCCGCAACTTCGGTGTCTGGCAATAGCGCGGCATACGATGAATTTAAAGATACCGATTACAAAGCGTTAACCGAAAGCAGTGTGGCGCAAACCTACACCGAAACGGTTCAAGCTGACGGCATTTATCGCTATCAAATTTACGGTTCGGATAAAGCAGGCAACGCACTAGTTCCTAGCACAGCGCAAGTAGCAAATATACTAGAAACCACCATGCCTGTTACAGCCGGCGAAGCAGCCGGCGAAGCAACTGATGAAGAAGTGTTGGCTGAACTCAGCTACTACATCGTAAGAGATACCGCCGCCCCCACCGGTGCACTCAACATTGCCAATGGCACGGATGCCACAGCGGAAGGTTATGAAAACTATTACACCATCGATACCAATGGCAACGTAACCGTTGCAGCACCATACCGCAGTGAAACGGATGCTTATCTGACCTTCACGGTAGATAGTTCTGAACTCAGCCCTGTTATCATGGTATATACTATCAACCAATTACTGGTAAATGCAACAGCTTGGACAGCGGATTCTGTTTCGGAAAAAGATTTTGAATACGGCAAAATCGTGCTGGATTCTGTAACTGGCGAACAAATCTTCACCGTAACAGATTACGTCATCACTGACCTTGCAGGTAACACCTCAGCAGATGGTTATGCAACTGGTGGATCCTTTACCACCAACAAAATCTATCTTGATGTTACTGCGCCAGAATATGACGAACTAGCACCTACCATTTCGGTGGTTGCAACCGCAAACAGCAGCGCAAACGGTCCAAATGGGCAGCCCCTGTTTAAAACAGATGTGCCAATCACGGTAACCGTCACTGACCCATACGCAAGCAGTTCCAGTTCTGGTCTTGCAAGCATCACTTGGGCGATTTATATCAATAGCTCTACAACAGCAACTGCAACTGGTGACTTGAACAACCTAATTAAAGATGCTTCGGTTTCTAGCCCAAGTTACGATGATGCACAAGAGTTAACCTACACCATCTCGGATACCCTCACGTTCGATTCTGCTACCTATAACTATAACGACTTAAAACTTGTTGTCATCGCAACCGATAACGCAGGCAACAGCATCGAAAGTTCCTATGCATTTGGTATCGATGTGACTAGCCCCACCGTTTCGGTCACCTTCGATAACGATAGCCCACAGAACAGTTACTATTTCAATGCTACCCGTACCGCCAAGGTGGTTGTCACCGAACGTAACTTCTCGTCCTCTGATTTCAGCATCAGCACTTCTGGTTCCGTTGGTTCCTGGTCGTACAGTGTAGGTTCCAAAGACAATGGCGATGATGATACCTGGACAGCATATATCACCTACTCGGTAGATGGTGAATACACCCTTTCCATTTCGGGTAAAGACCTTGTTGGCAACAGCGCATCTGTTTCTTATAGCGGTGTCGCAACAGATTATTTCGTCATTGACCAAACTGCCCCAGTGGTTACCGTCAGCTATAACACCAGTGCGGCAAGCAATGGCATGTACTATAACGTAGACCGCATTGCAACCATCACCGTGGACGAAGTAAACTTTGATGGCCAGACCGATATCGCCGTCAGCGCTAGCGCAGGTGGTGTGGCACCCGCAGTTGCATTTAGTGGCAACACCAGTGTGCTTTCGTTCACCGCAGATGGCAATTATTCCTTCAGCGGCACCGTCACTGACCTTGCAGGTAACGTTTCGGCAACCGTAAGTGAGGCAGCGTTTGTCATTGACCAGACCTTGCCAGAGATTAGCATCTCGGGTGTAGAAGATCTTTCTGCAAACAGCGATCCACTCGATATCATCTTGTCTATGACCGATACCAACCTCAACCTCAGCAGTATCACCGCAACCCTAAAAGGCACCAACAATGGTGAAATTGATATTTCTGGCAATGCGGCATATATTTCTGGCGGGGTAGAGTACGTACTAGACACTATCGAAACGGATGATTATTACCTGCTTACCTTCGTTGGCACTGACCTTGCAGGTAATAGCGTATCGAAATCGGTTTCCTTCTCTGAAAACCAGAACGGTACCGTCTTTGAATTTGTGCAAGAAGAAGTACGCAATACCTATTCAAACCAGAGCTTTGCCCCTTCGTTTATCCTGCACAACGTGGATGAAGTAACTGTGCTTTCGCTCACCCTAAACGGTGAAGAGGTTGCCTATGATTACCTAGACAACACCGTCACCTTCCGCGAAGCATTGACCGCAGACGGCATGTACAAAATCACCATGGATACCGTGGACGCAGCAGGCAACAAAAACACCATGGATGCCGTGGAATTCTATCTCGATTTCACCGTGCCAGCCCTTGCAGTGGATGGCGCAGAAGATGGCGCATATTACTTCGATGCATTCACCATTACCCTGCGTAAGGATAACGCAGCAGATACTTATGTATTGTTACAGCTAAATGGCAAAGACCTCACTGAAGATGATTACATCCTAAATGAGGATGGCTCGATTACCATTTCGATTGAAGAATATCAGTCGTATCAGCTAATGGTACAGCTAGAGGATGCAGCGGGCAACCTCAGCAATGTAACAGACATTTCCTTTATGCTCACCAATAACATCTTTATCCGTTGGTACGCAAATAAAGTCCTGTTCTATGGCTCGCTTGTCTTAGCGACTGTCTTGATTGCCATGAGTTTTGTATTGGTTGCAAAACGCAGAAACAAGCAAGAAGAAGAGGAAACTGTGTAAGCGTTCTCTTTGCCACAAGATAAGCAACCCAATCAGATAACATAGCAAAAAAGCAGGTAGCCAAACGGCTGCCTGCTTTTTGCTATCTAGGAGATATGTTTCATTGGCGTGTTACTGTAATTTCGTGGGAAACAGCTTTTTTATTTGACGGCTGTTTTAATGCAACGAAAAATTGCAGTCAAAAAACGCAAACCCAAACGCGCCGGGGCCCACATGCACCCCAATCGCGCTACCTACGCGGGCAATTTGTGCCGCAGGGAGCTTTAGGTTTTGGGTGAGATAGCGCTGAATGGGGGCAAGTTCGCGCTCACTGAGGGTATAAATGCCATAATAGGGCTCGGTGGTGCAAATGCCACCCGCTTCTTCTATTTTTTGGAACAAGGTCAAATATACCCCCGCAAGCCCGCAGCCGATGCTGCGCTTATTG
>JAWXUQ010000143.1:0-2593 GCA_044426225.1 Faecalibacterium sp.
TATACTGTAAATGAGGAAAAGCGCACACTACAACGCACGGTATGAGAAGTCGTAGAAGAACTTTTCTAAAAACAGTATAAAAATCAGTGTTAGAATCATCTTTTCAAGCACAAATAAGTGTTGCTTATAGCACGAACGCTAAGAATTGTTTTAGCACCTGTTAAATTGTGTGATGATTCAGTCAAGGTGTTTTTCCTCGCATTTTTTTATGAAAAGGAGGAAGTTGTTTGAAAGTTGTTTATCCAATTTGCTGTGGTGTAGATGTCCACAAATCTTTTTTAATCGGTACCATCATCTCTACCGATAAAGGGGTCGAACCACATTATCAGAAGAAACGGTTTTCTACTTACAACAGTGATTTGCACCGCTTTGCCGATTGGCTTTATGAGCACAATTGTTTTGAGCTGTGCATGGAATCCACGGGCAAGTATTGCCAAGGTAGATAAGGTGATTGATTCGATGGTTGCAAAGCACGAAAGTTTAATTTCTTTGCTTTCTACCATTCCTGGTGTTGATAGACGTTCTGCAATTGCCAGAATGATTCTAACTGCTATTTACCAAATGATGGTCACTGGTGAACTTTGGAATCCGTCTGATTTATTCAAAGTTGATTTACCTCAACCGCTCAAAGAAAAACAACTGGCAAAAGCTGTAAAACAAGCAACTAGGTTCCTTGAAATGCAAGGCTTGGCTGTTGTGACTTAGCTTTTTTCACTTATCTTGACGCTCTGATTTCGCTCTGGGCTTGTTTCGTTGCGCCTATATGGCGGTGAGTTAATTCTTTCTTTCACGC
The DNA here is from genome assembly GCA_044426225.1 of Faecalibacterium sp. Classification (GTDB taxonomy): domain Bacteria; phylum Bacillota; class Clostridia; order Oscillospirales; family Ruminococcaceae; genus Faecalibacterium. The sequence continues at coordinate 794 of JAWXUQ010000143.1, forward strand.
TAAGTCTCCTTATCTTTTATCTTTGTTTAGCCGATTGTAAAACTGCAAAAGCGCAGCAAATACAACGGTTTTTCTTAAAAAATACTACTGATTTTTCTCCAGTTTCGTGATAAAATTTAATTGAAAAGAAAAAAGAAAACCACGAAAGAAGGAGAAAAACCATGCGTAGTAATTTTGTGCAAACATCGTTATATAATGTCTACACAGATATGTCCAATACCTTAGAAAGCGATAAGTCAAATCTGCTCACCCTCTTAGATACGCACATTGATTTTAATGCAATCATACCATATGAATTTAATCGCGCTTACTACAAACAATATGGAAGAAGCGTAAAATATCATTTAGAAAGTATGTTGCGGCTGCTGGTATTGCAAAACTTATTTGGACTAACAAACCAACAAGTGTTATTTATAATGCAATCTTGTTTAGAATTCCAACGATTTTGTGGTTTTGATAAAATACCAGACCCTTCAAAATTATCCCGATTCAAGCAAGATTATTGCAAACATCTCGGCGCTTTGTTTGAAAATTTAGTGTCACTTACAGAACCTATTTGTCGTGAATTAGATGCAAAAAAAGCAGATTATCTCATCTTCGATACGACTGGAATTGAACCCACCGTTGCAGAAAACAACCCTAAATTTTTCAACACTAAATTACGAGAAGCAAAGAAATACGCAAAAGGTAATCCCAACTATAATCCGTACATTGGTGTTTACTCGCTGCTTCCAAAGGAAACAAGGGCGAACCCTAATGTCCAACAACAATATCTCAACGGGCATTATTGCTATGCTTTTAAAGCCGGTATTCTCACCAATGGATTAGGTATTGTGCGCAGCATTTCGTTCTTCGACGAAACATTCAAGAAGAAACATCCTCAAACAGTAACACCTCGCTCGGACGACCCTACCAAAGACAAGGAAATCTCAGATTCTGCCGCATTACAAGCTGTATTAGAAGATTTTTTCACAGCGCACAATGATTTTTCGTATCGTACATTTTTAGGGGATTCTGCTTTTGATTCATATGATAATTATGCCTTGCTCAAAAATGATTTTCATTTTTCACGTGCATGCATTCCGCTGAATCCTCGCAATGCTAAAAACGTTTCCGCATCCTTTGACAAAAACGGCGTACCGATATGTCCATTGGATGGCACACCGTTTACTTATGTCGGTAAATGTGCTGGGAAAAATCGCTCACTCCGCTTTAAATATGTTTGTCACAAATCGATAAAGCAAGGTTCAAAACGCATTTGCACTTGTGAATCTCCTTGTACGAATTCTTTGTATGGTAGATGCACCTATACTTACCCTGATAAAGATTTTCGCATGTATCCAGGAATTCCTCGCGGAACTGAACATTTTGATAATCTCTATCGACACAGAGTTTTAATTGAACGCACCATTGGACAACTGAAATCTTCTTTTTGTCTAGAAAAACCGAAATCTTTTTGCAGCAACACCGTAAAAGCAAATCTATACATAGCAGCTAGTGTGCAGCTCATTGGCGTGCTTCTTGCAAAAGCGTTACACCAAGACCTTCTGTTTAAGAGCCTTCGCACCTTGATGCGCAAGGTTGCTTGATTTACTGCACTACGTTTTCAACATTCATCGCTGTTTTCAACATTTTGAAAACGGCTTGTTTTCCTTTGCTGTTTTTTCTTTGCGCCTATTTAATTTCTGTTTTGCAAATTTCGCTTGATCCACCTCCCTAATTTGCCTGACTTTTACAATTGCCTATTAAACATATTACACTTTTCTTGTGGAAAACAGAGCAAAAACCAAGCAAATGACA
>JAWXUQ010000055.1:0-17105 GCA_044426225.1 Faecalibacterium sp.
TTTTCCAATCTGTTTTCTTCACTAAAAAATCCAATTTGCATGTTCGTCACCGCCCTTTTTTCTTATGTCCATTATACTACAGATTTTGCCAAATTGATAGCGGGTTTTTAGAGATTGCCATAAGAACGTCAGAGAGGAAAATAAAAATATGCTGAAAGACAAACTCGAAATCACCACTGCACAGGCAAATCAAGCACTCGAAATTGCCGTTTCGCAGGTAGAAAAGAACCTGCCAGAATACACACACTCCTTTCCCCATTGCTTTAGCGAAGACGGGGTGTATGCCAAAACTGAAAATGTAAACTGGACAACAGGTTTTTGGACGGGCGAAATTTGGCTTGCATACGAACATACCGCGCGCGATTGCTTTAAAAATGCAGCCCTTGTGCAGGTAGATAATTTTATGAATCGCATTGTCCATAAAATTGATATTCATAACCACGACATGGGCTTTTTGTATTCACTTTCCTGTGTGTCGGCCTATAAGCTGACCGGTAGCGAAGTAGGCAAGCAAGCGGCAATTCAAGCGGCAGATTATCTCATTTCGCGCTTTCGCCCTAAGGGCGAATTCTTACAAGCATGGGGTGAGATTGGCGCACCAGATAACCAGCGTTTAATCATTGATTGCCTGCTGAATTTACCCCTGCTCTACTGGGCAAGCGAAGAAACAGGAGACGGCATTTATGCCGAACTTGCCACAAAGCACATTCAAACGGCGCTCAAAAATGTTATCCGCGAGGACAATTCCACCTATCACACCTATTTCTTTGACGAAAACGGTCAGCCCTCCCATGGTGCAACCCATCAGGGGTACAAGAACGATTCTGCATGGTCCCGTGGGCAGGCATGGGGCGTGTATGGCATTGCCCTTGCTTACCGCTATCTGCCCAAAGAAGAATATATTGAGTTATTTGAAAAGGTAACTGATTTCTTTATCGCGCATCTGCCCGAAAATCTGATTCCCTATTGGGATTTTACCTTTACCGATGGTTCAGACGAACCACGCGATTCTTCGGCAGCCGTGATTGCAGTGTGCGGCATGCTAGAAATGGCGAAGTTCTTGCCAGAAGAAAAGGCTGCCTATTACACGAGCGTGGCAAAGAAAATTTTGCTTGCTGTGGTGGAGCATTGCGCCATCAGCGATTACAGCAAATCAAATGGTTTAATCAATCTGGCAACCTATGGCAGAAGCAGCGAATTTAACACCTGCAAAAACCTCGGCTTAAACGAATGCAATACGTGGGGCGATTATTTCTATATGGAAGCATTAACCCGCCTTGTCACCGATTGGAAGCTATACTGGTAATTGGCGATTGCAGCCGATACCAAAGTTAGGAGAAACGATGTTATATCAAGATTCATCTGTGCCCATCGCGCAGCGCGTGGCAGATTTGCTCTCTCGCATGACGCTACAAGAAAAGGTGATGCAGACCATTTCTATCGATTCCACCTCGCTGCTCGTGGCAGAAGAAGATCGCCCCGCCCTATTTGCGGCAGGCGAATTGCTAGACGAAAAAAATTGCAAAAAATTAGCAGATGGCATGGGTGCGTTCCAACTGCCAGGCAAAAACATGAACCCAGCGGAAAGCGGCATGTATCGCAACATTTTACAAAAATATGTGCAGGAGCATACGCGGCTTAAAATCCCAGTCCTTTCGCAAGAAGAATGCCTCAATGGGCAGCTTGCGCGTGGGGCAACCATGTTCCCGCGCCCCATTGGCATGGCGGGTTCGTTTAACAAAGATTTGGCGGAACGCGTGTATTCTGCCATTGGACGCGAAACCCGTGCGCGTGGTGGGCATCAGGCATTTACCCCTGTCTTAGACATCGGTCGTGACCCACGTTGGGGACGCATTGAAGAAACCTTTGGCGAAGATACGCATCTCGTCACCGAGATGGGCATGTGTGCGGTCAAGGGCTTGCAGGGTGGTGCCGATGGTGTAACACCAGATCACGTCGTTTCATCGCCCAAGCACTTTGTGGGCTATGCACAGGGGGCAGGGGGACGCAACTTTGCGCCTAGCCTTGTTACCAAGCGTGCCTTGATGGACGAAATTTTGCCACCGTTTGAGGCTGTCATCACCAAAGCGCATGTCAAGGGCATTATGCCTTCTCATGCCGATTTAGACGGTGTGCCCTGCCACGGTAGCCACTGGTTGCTCACAGAACTATTGCGCGAGCAGTGGGGCTTTGACGGCATCACCATCTCAGATTACAACGATATTTTGCGCCTAGATATTCTGCACCATGTGGCAGAAGACCCTGCTGCTGCGGCTGCTATGGCATTGCGCGCAGGGATGGATATGGATATCCCAGGTGGTTCAGCGTATACTTACTTATTCGATGCGATTGAAAAAGACCCAAGTTTAGAAGCGTGCTTAGATACCGCAGTATCTCGTATCTTAAAACTGAAATTTGAACTAGGCCTATTTGAAAATCCCTATGTTGACCTTGCAGCCATTGATGATATTGTGAATGGTGTGGTGCACAAAGCCCTTGCAAGAGAAGCGGCGCAAGAGGTGCCCATCTTGCTGAAAAATGAGGGCGGTATCTTGCCACTCAATCAGGCAAAGCTAGACACCATTGCTGTCATTGGCCCTACCGCTGACCCGGTGCAGTTTAGCTATTACAGCGAACAGCCAAATGTTGGCATCAGCATTTTAGACGGCATCCGCAGCAAGGTTGGCGATACTTGTGAGGTGCTCTATGCGCAAGGGTGCCATATTACAAAGCCCATGACCGCCATGGAAACTGAGCTAGATGTGCTAGCGACCAACCCAGGGCTATACACCCCAGAGGAAGAAGCGGATAACATTGCAAAAGCGATTGAAACCGCCCAAAAAGCACAGATTGCCATTGTTTGTCTTGGCAGCTCACCCAATGCCAGCCGTGAGGCTGTCACACTAGAAAAACACTATGGCGATAATACAAATTTAGATTTAATCGGACAACAAAACATGCTGCTAGAGGCAATTGCCGCAACAGGTGTGCCGATTGTGTTGGTGCTTATCAATGGCAAGCCACTCTCTTGCAGCTATGCCTACCAAACCGCCAATGCAGTGCTAGAGGGTTGGTATTTAGGGCAGCAAACAGGGCATGGCATTGCAGACATTTTGTTTGGCGATGTCAACCCATCTGGGCGCTTGCCTGTCACCATTGTGCGCCATGCGGGTTATTTGCCGGGGTATTATAGCCAGAAAGCGACTAGCTTCTTAAAAGGATATCTCTTTGAGCCAGAGGGGCCACTTTTCTGGTTTGGTTATGGGTTAAGCTATACAACTTTTGATTATCAAAAAATGCGTATTTCTAGTGCAGAAATGCGCATGGAGGATACCGTCACCGTCAGTGTTGATGTGAAAAACACAGGTAATGTCGCTGGCAAAGAGGTGGTGCAGCTTTATATTTCAGATGTGAAATCGAGTGTGACCCGCTCAGAACGTGAGCTAAAAGGCTTTGAGAAAATCTGCCTCGAGGCAGGGCAAACAAAAGCGGTTTCGTTCACTATCGATGCTTCGATGCTCAGCTTTACAGGGTTAGACTATCAAAAAACAGTGGAAGCAGGCCAGTTTAAAATTATGGTCGGAAAAAACTGCCAAGACGTAGAAAGTCTTGATTTGTGGATGAAATAAGCCGGAAGTAATTTTTTATGTGCAAAGAGCACATAATATGCAAACTTTAAGGTGCATGAACTAATAAACGAGCCATAATATGATATTATGGTAATAACTACATAAAACTTGATAAAGTGTGCCACTTGTGGCATACCAAAGATAAAACAAAAAACGTTGAAGCACTTTGCTTCGCATAAAAGGAGGAACCGATTTTGCAACAGCCAAATATTTTGCAAATTTTTACCGACCAGTTGCGCTTTGATGCCATTGCTGCGCATGGTAACCCGCACATCAAGACCCCAAACCTCGATAAACTCATTGAGATGGGCGTTAGCTTTGAAAACGCATATACGCCATCGCCCGTTTGCGTGGCGGCACGCTGCGCAATGATTACTGGCTCGTACCCCACCAAAACAAAATGCTACAGCAATGACGATATGCCAGAGGATATGCCAACCTTTATGCAGATTCTGACAGAGAACGGCTACCGTACCCATGGCATTGGCAAGTGCCACTTTACCCCGGACGGCAATGCCCTACGTGGCTTTGAAAGCCGCGAGCGCCAAGAAGAACTCTCGCCCGAAGCACTAGAGAACGAGCCGTACTACCAAGAACTTGTCAAAAACGGCTATGATTATACCTACGAGGCGCATGGCGTGCGTGGACCCATGTACTACATTCCACAGCCCTCGCGCCTGCCCTCGCACCTGCACCCCACGGGCTGGATTGGCGAACGCACCGTGCAATTTATCAAAGAGAACACCAGTCGGCCTTGGTATGCCTTTGCTAGCTTTGTGCACCCACACCCACCCTTTGCACCCCCGGTGCCATGGCATAAACTATACGACCCTGTGCGCATGCCACTGCCCAAGCACACAGTGGATGATGATGCGCTGAAAATGTTTGTCAACAAGGTGCAAAACCGCTATAAATACCGTGACCTTGGCACAGATTTAAACCTGCTGCGTTGCCAAAAGGCATATTACTACGCTTGCGTTTCCTTTGTCGATTACCAAGTGGGCAAAATCTTAACCGCCCTAGAAGAAAGCGGCCAGATGGACAATACCTTAATTATGTTTACCTCTGACCATGGTGAAATGCTAGGCGATTACGGTTGCTATGGCAAACGCTGCATGCACGATTCAGCGGCAAAAATTCCATTTGTGCTGTATCAAAAAGGTGTGTTCGAGGGTGGCAAGCGCGAGAAATCGCCTGTCAGCCTTGTGGACGTTGCTCCAACTTTCCTTGCGGCGGCAGGTATCGACGCGACCCCTTATGGCTTTGATGGTGTGGACGTTGCCACCGAAAAACATGACGAAGTTTACTCGGTGTTCTCTTGCTACCAAGAAGCACAAAATGGCAGTGTGAAACATATCCCTGATGACATTAAGGCGAACCCAGAACTAGAAAAAGCTGTGTTTGGCAACTTCATGGTGGCAAACCAAGACTGGAAATACATCTACTCTGCCCCCGACCAGAAAGAATACTTGTTCGATAAGCAACACGACACCGAAATGCGCAGTCTTGCGGGTGTGCCTTCTTGCGAGGGCGAGCAGGGCACACTCAAAGCAAATCTGATGCAGTTCTTAGAAGCAGGCGGTATCGACCAGATTAGTAAAGATGGCGAATGGCTTGCCTTCCCACCCATGCAGCTGCCAGATAACCCAGACAGCGGTTTGATTACCCAGAATATCACCTGCGAATGGTACGATGAAATGCTGGCTGGCTATAACAGCTAAACAAAACAAATAGAAGGAATGAAGAATATATGGAACTATTAGAAATAAAACAGGCGTTACTTGAAAAGGTATCGCGGATAAACACCGAAATCGGGGTGAGCTTTCCACATATTGCAGACGGCGAAAAATATGATAATTCCAAAGATAGCTTTTGGACAAAAGGTTTTTTCCCTGGGATGCTGTGGAATGTGTACCACGAAACAGGGGAAGAAGCGTTGCGCGAAACAGCCGAAGAGATTGAACGCCAGATGGATACCATCTTGCATGATTTTTACATGATTCATCACGATGCAGGCTTTGTTTGGAGCCTCGCTTCGGTATCAAACTATAAATTGACAGGAAATGAAGAATCGAAACGCCGCGCATTGATTGCCGCAAGCCATTTGGCAGGGCGTTTTAATGTAAAAGGGCAGTTTATTCGTGCTTGGAACGATTTGCAAAACCCCGAAAGTCAGGGCTGGGCAATCATCGATTGCAGCATGAACTTGCCTTTGCTATACTGGGCATCAGAGCAAATGGGCGACCCACGCTTTAAGCACATTGCGATGGCGCATGCCGATACTGTCGTGAAAGAGTTTGCAAAAGCAGACGGTAGCACCTATCATATTGTTTGCTTTGACCCAGAAACAGGGCTGCGTGTTGGGCAGCGTGCAGGGCAGGGTGCAGCGGAAGAATCCGCGTGGGCACGTGGCCAATCTTGGATCGTGTACGGCATGGCGTTAAGCTATCGCTACACCAAACAGGCGCGTTACTTGCGCACTGCAATGGCAGCGGCTGATTTCTTTGTAGATAACTTGCCAGAATCTGGTTTGCCTTATTGGGATTTTAAAACCGAGCAGAATGCAAACACCCCAACGGATACCAGCGCAGCGGCATGTGCAGCCTGTGGTCTATTAGAGATTGCCGAATATGCACCAGCGGCACAAGCGGCAAAATACAAGGCAGCAGCAGAACGCATGGTAAAAGCAATGTACGAAAAATGCTGGCTAGGGGATAAGAGCGAGGCGCTGTTAAATGGCGCAACCTTCAATTACCCAGCAGGCAAGGGCATTGATGTTTCGCTGATTTACGGCGACTACTTCTTTACCGAAGCGGTGATGCGCCTCACTGGTGCCCCGGAAATTTTCTGGTAAGAGATAGCGTGGTTGTTTGCTTTCCCTATAATGGGTTAAATGATATATAAATTTGAACAGTGAGGTGTTGTTATGAAACAACCACATGTAATCTTTTTGGTGGCAGACCAGCTGCGTTACGATATGCTAGGGCGCGGCTTAACCCCTAATATTGACGCGATTGCGGCGCAAAGTGTGCAGATGAATCGTGCGTATTGCGCAAGTCCTTTGTGTGTGCCCGCGCGTGGCGCATTGTTTACGGGTACATACCCAAACACTAATGGCAGTATAATCAACCCGTGGTGCCCACATGACCGCCCGCATGGCGATGTGCACCAAGGCATCGACCATCTGTATCAGCAGATGGAAGCAGGTGGTTGGGATTGTATCCACAGCGGCAAGCAGCACTTTTTTACCGCGGGTGATAAACTAGAAAACCGTGAAGATACAAAAACAAAGTGGGCAAGCACAGGGCCAAGCTATCAAGAATTTTTGCGAAAGGAAGGGGCTCGTGTGCCTGGTGGGGAAGCATTTCGCAGTGTGCTGCCAGAGATGGCATGTGGCAAGCACACCCGCTATGTAAAATACTCGAACCCACATACCGGCTGTTACGAAGGTGGCTTAGCACATTATTTTGACGGTTATTTTACCGACAAAGCAATGGAAGCACTAAAACAACGCGATACCACAAAGCCGCTCTTTTTTAGTGGCATGTTCCTTGCGCCACACCCGCCCTTTGATGTGCCAGACCCATATTATTCTGCTTTAAAACCAGAAGATGTCACGCTGCCTGAAAACGTAGGTCAGTGGTATGACCATCAATCGCCTTTGCAGTTATATAACTTAACGGGTGCGGTGGGTACGCGCTATACCCTGCCCGAGTGGAAAGAAGCATGGCGTGTGTACATGGGGCTTGTCACTCTGCTAGATGATTGTGTGGGGCGCATTATTGATGCGCTAAAAGAACAGGGCATTTACGATGATTGCCTGATTGTCTTTACCACAGACCACGGCGAAATGCTAGGCAGCCATCAGCTGTTCCAAAAGATGTGCATGTACGAGGAATCTGTCCGCGCGCCAATGTATCTGCGCTTGCCACGGGGTGCACATGCAGGCGTTTGCTTAGAGGGCAACATCAGCCATATTGACCTATTTCCCACCATTTGTGATTACTTAGACATCACGACAGAAAGTGCGCTCGATGGGGTTTCGCTGCTGCCTAATATTGCGCAGGGCACCAAAGTAAATCGCCCTGTTTTCATTCAGTTTGATGGCAACGGCGCACGTGGTAATTTCCAACGCTGTATGATTGACGGGCAATATAAGTTGATTGCCGATGTTTTCAAAGATGAAATCCACTACGAGCTTTACGATATCAAAAACGATGTGCAAGAGACGACCAATCTATTGTTTGCGCAGGATGCACCCCTTGCAATCGCACAAAGCATGCTTGACAGGCTGGTGCAGCACATGGAAGAAACAGGCGATTTAATCACCCTGTTTGATACAGACTTACAGGGTTTTATCGCAGCATACGCACCCTTTTTGCCCAAGCGCTAAAGTTGGTGTAAAAGTCGCACCACTGCCCAACATACAGTGTGTGGCAATTAAAATACCATTATCCTCCTTCACTAGAAAAGCCGCCGATTTATTTCGGCGGCTTTTCTAGTAAGAGCAGGGTATCTACCTATATCTCAAGCGAGGCAAGGTCAGTGTGTACTTGGCTTGCATCCAGATCGCCCAGCGCTTTTAACTTTTTGAGGTAGGGCAGCAACAGGCAAGCCGAAATAGCAAACGTCGCAAAATCAGAGGTGGGCTGTGCAATCTGCAAACCGAAAATCCCCCACAGCCGTGGGAACAGCAAAATAGGAATGACAAAGCAAATGCCCTGGCGGCAGCAGGCCAAAAAGGTGGCGACCTTTGCCTTGCCAAGGCTTTGGAACAGCATATTGCCAGCAGTGGTCATGGGTAGGGTGGGGATGGTTAAAATCTGCCCAATGAAAGCAGGTACGGCAATGGCAATTACTTCGGGGTCATCGCGGAAGATGCGCATAATTTCGGCAGGGTGGGAAAGCAACACAGCCATTAAAACAAGCGAAATTACAGTGGTTGCCTTTATCATGGTGACGGTTGCATCGTATACCCGTCCGAATTTTTTGGCACCAAAGTTAAAGGCGGCAATCGGCTGCAAGCCCTGCCCAACGCCCACCACAAAGGAATTGATAAAGATGGCAAACCTCGCAATGATGCTCATGGCGGCAACGGCGGCATCGCCATAACCGCGTGCCGTTAAGTTTAGCACCATGCTTGCTATGCTCGCAAGCCCCTGCCGCCCAAGGCTTGGCATGCCTGTGGTGAAAATCACCCGAAACTCTGCGGGGCTGCGGGTGATTTTTTTGAAAGAAATTTGGCAGGAAGTTTTGCCCCGTGCATACACCGAAAAGAGTATCAACCAACCCGCTAGTTGGCTTACCGCTGTGGCAAGCCCAGCACCACCTGTGCCCATGTTGCACCCGAAAATAAAGATAGGGTCAAGAATGATGTTTAGAATACCGCCAGAAACAAGACCAAGCATTGCAAAATTGGCATTGCCCTCGTAGCGCAATACATTGTTCAGCACAAGGCTAGACATCATAATGGGAGCGGCAAGTAAAATGTAAAAGGCATAATCCATTGCATGCGGCAAAATGGTATCGGTGCTGCCAAGGGTGTACATAAAGGGCTCTAAAAATAGCAGGCCGAATATACCCAACAGCAGCCCTGCGCCAAGCGCAGCAAAAAAACCAGTGGAAACAATGCGCGAGGCAGCGCTGCTATCTTGCTCACCTAGTTTTCGGCTGACAACACCGCCAGACCCATTCCCAAGGGTAAAGCCGATGGCTTGAATAATCGTCATCAGTGAGGCCACAATGCCCACCGCGCCGCTGGCGCTTGTGCTAATTTGCCCTACGAAAAAGGTATCTGCCATATTGTAAATGCTAGTAATTAGCAAACTAAACACACTGGGGATAGAAAGTTTAAGAAGCAAGGTGGGGATGGGTGTTTTAGTTAAAAAATCATATTGCTCACTTGTGCTCATGGCGGGCGCGTTTTGGTGTGTTTTCATCGGGACGATTCCTTTCGTGATGCTGACAGGTGAGGTGTTGCGGTTTGCATAACGCACGCTGCAAAAGGGTAAAACTTTCATTGTAATTTTTTTAGTGTATCATAGGTTACACCGATATCTAAAGGTCGCGGTTTGCAAAAATACCGTCTTGAATTGCATTTTAAAACAAAATTTCATTTTGTAGAAGCAAGTTGTAAAAAAGCCTTGCAAAGCAAGTTTTGCGTGTTATAATAAACGCATCCAGTGGCGCAAATTCGGGCAAAATATGCCTGCGTTTTGTCAAATGAAAACAATCATAAATCAATCAAAGGAGTAAACAATGGAGCGTTATGCATGGAAGGCAACCGTAAAAGAAGGCTGCAAAGAAGAATACATTCGCCGCCACGATGAAATTTGGCCAGAGTTAAAGGCATTGCTGAAAGAAGCGGGCATCTGCAATTATTCTATCTGGAACGTTGGGCAAGATTTATTCGGCTATTATGAATGTGAGCAGGGTATTGCCGTCGCTGCTAAAACGCAAGCCGAAAGCCCCATTGTCGACAAATGGAACGAGTACATGAAGGACATCATGGTGATGGAGCTTGACCCCGTGACGGGTGCGCAGCCCATGCTGCAAGAGGTGTTCCGCTTAGACTAAGCGTGAGCGGCACAGTACAAGAAAGGACGTAACATGCATCAAGCATTGCTTAGGCAGCTTTCCGTCATTACTGAAGAAGAACAGCGTATCTTGAGTGGCGAAACGGTGGATATCAGCTATTATAGTGCGACCAGCAGCAAAACCCTAGAGGCATATACGTTGCTAGGCGAAAGTAACCGCATCGATGTGCGCCCACACACTCGCTTTGTTCATTTTCCAAAGCATCGGCACGATTTTGTTGAGATTATGTATGTCTGCGAGGGCAGCGTAACCCACCTGATTGGCGGCAAAGAAGTTGTGCTACAAAAGGGTGAGCTTTTGTTTTTAGGCCGCAACTCGTGGCACGAAATTTTGCCCACAGGCAAACAGGATATCGGGGTGAACCTTATCATTCGTTCGTCCTTTTTCCACGCGGCCTTTGATATGATGGACACCCAAAATCCCATCAGTGACTTTGTCATCAACTGCCTTGCGGGCGAGGGCGCAGCCGATGAATATCTACACTTTAAGGTCGCTGATGTGCTGCCTGTACAAAACCTTGTCGAAAATTTAATTTATAGCCTGTGCCAAGAACAATCGAACGAGCGCAGTAATGAGCTAACCATGGGCTTGCTGCTATTGCAACTGGTGCAATACAGCGCCAGCACGCAGGTGGCGGGCAGCCAGATTCAACCGCGTGCCTTGGTGCTGCAAATTTTGCAGTATATCGACACCAACTATGCCGATGCATCACTCCAGCATTTTGCCGAGCAGCATGGTATCCCTGTTTATACTGCTAGCCGCTTAATCAAAAACCAGCTGGGTACATCCTTCCGCAATTTGATGATGGAACGCCGCTTTAGTGCGGCGTTGCGCTTGCTCGAAACTTCGCCCCTTACGGTTACCGAAGTGATTGCAAACGTCGGCTACGAAAACACCAGCTATTTTTACCGCACCTTTGCCCAGCGGCATGGCTGTACGCCGCAAGAATATCGAAGACTAAAAAATAAAACCGAATAACTGCAATTCAGGACGCTATTTTTGCAAATAGCGTCCTTTTTATTTGCCGCCTTTTCGCATACAATAGCATTAGCAAATTGTGAAAGAAGAAACAAAGGGGAGTGCAAATGCAATATTACTTAGCAATAGACATTGGTGCATCTAGTGGGCGACATATCCTTTCTAGCGTGCAAGATGGGCGCATGGTGCTCGAAGAAATCTACCGATTCGATAATAAGCAGCTGCAAAAAAATGGGCACGATTGCTGGGATATCGCTTATCTATGGGATTGCATCTTGCAGGGCATGCGCGCCTGTGCAGACGCTGGCAAAATCCCAGTTTCAGTTGGCATCGATACTTGGGCAGTTGATTTTGTGCTAGTAGATGCAGCTGGCAACCGCGTCAGTGATGCGGTTGCCTACCGCGATACACGCACCGTGGGCATACGCGAGCAATTAGAAAAGACTCTGCCCTTCGCGCAGCACTATGCGCAGACGGGCATTCAGTACCAGCCATTCAACACGGTGTATCAGCTGTGTGCACTCAAGGCAGAGTGTCCTGAGCAACTCGCAGCATCAGAGCGGATGCTGATGATTCCCGATTATTTCCACTATCTACTCACGGGCAAGATGGTGCAAGAATACACCAACGCCACTAGCACAGGGCTTGTGAATGCGCAGAGCAACCAGTGGGATGACGCGCTGATTGCCCAGTTGGATTTGCCACGTAAAATCTTTGCAGAAATCACCATGCCAGGGCAGGTGGTTGGCATGCTGCAAGAAAAAATCCAAACCGCTGTTGGTTATAACTGCGAGGTGGTGCTGCCGGCCACGCACGATACTGGTTCTGCCTTTTTGGCAGTGCCGGCCACCACCGATACGGCGGTGTATATCTCTAGTGGCACGTGGAGCCTGCTAGGGGTCGAAAACAAAGCCCCTATCACCACACCTGAAAGCATGGCGCAAAATTTCACCAATGAAGGTGGATATGCCTATCGCTACCGTTACTTAAAAAATATCATGGGCTTGTGGATGATTCAATCCATCCGCCGCGAGTTAAATGGGCTGAATTACATCGAAGGCAAAGAAACACGTGGCAAGGCAGAAAAGCAATATAGTTTTGCTGAGCTTTGCGCGCTTGCTGCCATGTCACAGAGTTTTCCGAGCATTATCGATGTAGACAACGAAGCCTTTTTAGCCCCCGAAAGCATGATAGATGCCGTCAAGCAGGTCTGTGCGCAAACAGGGCAAGTTGTGCCGGATACCATAGGAGAACTGATGCAATGCGTGTATGCGTCCCTTGCGCAGAAATACAAAGAATGCATTGATGCCCTGCAAACGCTGACTGGCAAAACCTATACCTGTATTCATATTGTCGGCGGGGGCAGCAATGCAAGCTATCTGAATGAGCTTTGTGCAAAAGCGACAGGGCTGCCTGTATACGCAGGCCCCACCGAGGGCACCGCACTGGGCAATGCCATGGTGCAAATGCTCGCAGATAATCAGTTTGAAGATTTGGCAGCCGCGCGGCTTGCCATTCCAAAATCATTTGAAATAAAGGAGATTACCCCATGACACGTTTTGAAGATTCGAAGGCTCGTTACGCTGCCCTTGGCGTAGATGTTGAGGCCGCTATGGCGGCAGCAAGCCAAAAGGCGGTATCCATTCATTGCTGGCAGGGCGATGATGTCGCAGGTTTTGACCAGAAAGATGGCGGCACCAGTGGCGGCATTCAGGCGACAGGCAACTATCCTGGTAAAGCACGCAATTTTGAAGAACTAAAAGCTGATTTCCTGGCAGCAACTGCTATGATTCCAGGCAAAAAACGCATCAATGTGCATGCTTGCTACACCACCTTTGCCGAGGGTGAATGGGTGGATCGCGATGCGCTAGAATACAAACACTTTGTAGGCTGGGTTGCGTTTGCAAAAGAAAACGGTTTTGGTATTGACTTTAACCCCACCTGCTTCTCGCACCCCATGGTAAAAGATGGCTTAACCCTTTCTTCTCCAGACGAAGCAGTGCGCAGCTTCTGGGTAAAGCATTGCATTGCAAGCCGCCAGATTGCCCAGAAAATTGGCGAGGCACTAGGGGATAGTGTGCTCAACAATGTTTGGATTCCGGATGGCTTTAAAGATGTGCCAGCCGACCGCATGGGGCCTCGTATGCGCCTGAAAAAATCGCTGGACGAAATCTTTGCAGAAAAATGCCCCAACGTGATTGATTGTGTCGAAAGCAAAGTCTTTGGCATTGGCGTGGAAAGCTACACCGTTGGCAGCAACGAATTTTACATGTCCTACGCTTCTATGAACGAGGGCGTTTACAACCTGCTCGATAATGGGCACTATCACCCAACAGAAGTAGTCAGCGATAAAATCCCTGCTCTGCTTTGCTTCTTCGATAAAATCCCCCTGCATGTTACCCGCCCCGTGCGCTGGGATTCTGATCACGTAGTATTGTTTGACGATGAGCTCAAAGAAATCATGAAAGAAATCGTCCGCAATGATGCCCTTGATAAAGTGCTGATTGGCCTAGACTTCTTTGATGCATCCATCAACCGCGTTGCCGCATGGGTGGTGGGCACACGCAACGCACAAAAAGCCTTGCTTTACGCACTGCTAGACCCAAGCGAAGGGCTAAAAACCCTGCAAGATGCAGGCGATTTCACCCAGCGCATGGCACTGTCTGAAGATTACAAAACCCTACCCTTTGGCGATATTTGGGAGGAATACTGCCGTCGTGAAGGCGTTGCAGCAGACGGCACTTGGTACGGAAATGTGCAAGCATACGAAGCAGATGTGCTTGCAAAACGCGTGTAATCACAGTAAAAAAGAAAGAAGATAAAAGTAAATGAGCATTCTGAATGTAACCATCGTAAATGATTTTATGCGCGTGTGTGCAGATGGTTGGGCGCAAGGCTGGCACGAACGCAATGGCGGCAACTTAACGTACCGCATGAAACCAGAAGAAGTTGCGGAGTGTGCATTTTATTTTAAAACTGATCGCCCTTGGGTAAACATGGGGGTCACTGCAGCGCATCTGGGCGGCGAGTATTTCATTACCACGGGCAGCGGCAAATTCTTTCGTAATATAGCGCTTGCTCCAATGGATAACTTCGGGATTGTAGAAATTAATGCAGCAGGTGATGCTTGGCGCATTGTTTGGGGGTTAGAAAACGGTGCGAAATCAACCAGTGAGTTCCCAAGCCATTTAATGAACCATGCCGTGCGCATCGCAGCAACGGATGGTGCATGCCGCGTTATTTACCACGCGCACCCTGCGAATTTAATCGCCATGACCTACGTGCTTCCGCTTACCGCCAAAGATTTCAGCCGCGCTCTTTGGAAAAGTGCGACCGAGTGTGTGGTTGTGTTTCCAAGCGGTGTTGGCGTTGTGCCTTGGATGGTACCCGGCGGGGCAGACATTGCCCTTGCCACCAGTAAAATTATGAAAGATTACGATGCCGCTGTTTGGGCGCAGCATGGTTTGTTTTGCTCGGGACCCGATTTCGACATTACCTTTGGTTTGATGCACACCATCGAAAAAGCGGCGCAAATCTTTAATCTTGCCATGGCAGCAAGTGGCGGTAAGCTACGCCAGACCATTGAAGATGCGGATTTAAAAGCAATTGCTGATGAATTTGGTGTGACCATCAACGAAGCATTCTTAGAACTATAAGCAGGGGGGCACTTCAATGGCATTTACTTTAAGCATCCAAAACCAAGGTGTTATTAAGGCACGGGCGCAGGGCGAAACCGCCGTGCAGCTGTGCTATCAAGGCGAGTACACGCAAGGCGATACCATCGTGCTTACACCCAGTGAACCTTGTTTTGCAGTATTATCGCTAGAAAAAAGCCTAGATGAGACGTATGTGTACCTTGTAGGTGAATATCAGTTTCCTATCCCATTTGGGGCAGACCGCATTAGCTATTCGCCCATCTGCTTTACTTTCAATAGCCACGTGTTGTCGGCACGTCTTGCCAGTGCGCAAGAGATCGCACTGCACAAAACTCTTTGCCGCAACTGTTACGACCACCATAAAAACACGGGGGCATACCCCCATGCGTTCGCCAATGTAGAAACGCGCAACGAGGCAATCTTTGCGGCGCGCAATGCCATTGATGGGGTGTCGACTTCTGGTGGGCATGGCCCTTACCCCTACCAAAGTTGGGGAATCAATCAACAGGCAGATGCGCAAATCACGGTTGATTTTGGGCGTGCGGTGGATATCGATGCCATCGCGATTACCCTGCGTTCTGATTTCCCGCATGACAACTGGTGGCATCGGGTTTGCCTGCAATTCTCTGACGGCAGCCGCGAAACAATCGCCCTACAAAAAACAGGGGATGCACAATATTTCCCCATGATAAAAAACGGCATCAACAGCATTACCATGTGCGAGATGCTAAAAGACGAAACTGACCCATCGCCCTTCCCAGCGCTGATGCAGCTCGAAGCTTTTGGCACCGAGCATCAGGCATAAGCACCCTTTGCAAATTTTCCTTTGTTTTACAGTGCGGCGTGTTCCTGCTTGCACTGCAATAAAATATTAGTTTGAGAAAAAAGAAAGAGGTAATCATTATGTCCAATCGTATCGTACTGAACACCGTTTCCCACCACGGCAAAGACGCCATCCAGAACATTGTGCCAGAGTTGCAAGCGCGTGGTTACAAAAAAGCTTTTGTCTGTACCGACCCAGACCTTATCAAATTTAACGTTGCCCAAAAAGTAACCAATTTGATGGACGCTGCCGCCTATCCTTATGTGATGTTCAGTGACATCAAGGCAAACCCAACCATCGAAAACGTACAGGTTGGCGTGGCTGCTTTTGATGCCAGCGGCGCAGATTGCGTCGTTGCTATCGGCGGTGGTTCTGCCATGGATACTGCAAAAGCAATTGGTATCATCCACAACAACCCAGAATATGCGGACGTGCGCAGCCTTGAGGGCGTAGCACCCACCAAAAACCACGCAGTTTTCACTATCGCAGTGCCCACCACCGCAGGCACCGCAGCAGAAGTTACCATTAACTATGTTATCACCGACGTAGAGAAAAAACGCAAATTCGTTTGTGTCGACACCAACGATATCCCAGAGGTTGCCGTGGTTGATCCCGTCATGATGTCCAGCATGCCAGCAGGCCTTACCGCTGCCACTGGCATGGACGCACTGACCCACGCGATTGAAGGCTACATCACCAAAGGCGCATGGGAAATGACCGATATGTTCCATCTAAAAGCAATCGAGCTTATCTCGGCAAACCTACGTGGTGCCGTTGCAAACACCGCAGAAGGCCGCGAGGGCATGGCACTTGCACAGTATATCGCAGGCATGGGCTTCTCGAATGTTGGCCTTGGCATTGTGCACTCGATGGCACACGGCCTTGGCGCACTCTACGACACCCCACACGGTGTTGCAAACGCGATTCTACTACCTTCCATTATGGCTTATAACGCAGAAAGCACTGGCGAAAAATACCGCGATGTCGCAAAGGCAATGGGCGTTGCTGGCGTAGATGCAATGAGCCTAGAAGAAGCACGCAAAGCAGCATGTGACGCAGTGCAGACCCTCGGCGCAGATGTTGGTATCCCTGCTGACTTAAAAGAAATCCTAAAAGAAGAGGACGTACAGTTCTTATCTGAAAGCGCATTTGCAGACGCTTGCTGCCCGGGTAACCCGCGCGACACCAGCGTTGAGGAAATCGCAGTGCTTTACCGCGCATTGCTGTAAACGCTATTTGTAGTAGCAAATAAAAAATAAAACAATGCTGCTGCAACTTTTATGTGCAAAAAGCATTCCGTTCAAAGGCGCTGTTGCAGATAGAAATATCTGTAGCAGCGTTTTTTCGCGTCCGAAGGGCAAGAAAATGTTGAAAACATTCCATTCACCGTCCCTTTTGACGTTTTTGTGGAAAACTTCACGC
>JAWXUQ010000144.1:0-2565 GCA_044426225.1 Faecalibacterium sp.
CACTGTCCGTCTTATTGATTGCGTGGTAGGTGGGTGTGACACCGTACTTTGAAATACTATTTGTATATTTTAACTGCAACATAGCGAATAGTATTTGATTTTGTGGGAAAGCATGCAAGAGTAGGGCGATTAATGTGCTTCTAGCCAGTTTTGGCCCTGCTGCACTTCTGCGGTTAGGGGGACGGCATACTGGGCACAGCCCATCATTTCTTCGCTTAAAATCTTGCTTGCAGCGGCGGCTTCGTGCTCTGGTGCCTCAACAATCAGTTCATCGTGCACCGTTAAAATCAGTTTGCTTTCTAGCCCTTCAGCGGCTAGGCGGCGCCAAACGCGCACCATGGCAAGTTTGATGATATCCGCTGCTGTGCCTTGGATAGGGGTGTTGCGCGCCATTCGCTCGCCGCTCGAACGCACTTGAAAATTACTGCTCGCCAGTTCTGGCAGGCTGCGTCTGCGCCCAAATAGAGTGCTGACATAGCCCTTTTCTTTGCCCTCGGCAATCACTTGCTGCATGTAGCCATCTACACTGGGGAAGGTTGCCAGATAGCTCTTCAAGAAAACATCTGCTTCTTTTACACTCACACCAATATCCTTGGCAAGGCTAAACGCACCTTTGCCATACATAATACCAAAGTTAATTGCCTTGGCGGAGGAGCGCAAGCGTGGGGTGACAGCATCTAGTGGGAGATCATAAATCTTGGCGGCGGTGCTTGCGTGAATATCTTCCCCTGCTAAAAATGCTTCTTGCATGTGGGTGTCGCCCGTGATATGTGCCAAAATGCGCAATTCAATCTGGCTATAATCGGCATCTAGTAATACATGCCCTGGCTTTGCGATAAAATAGGCGCGCAATTTGCTGCCAAGTTCGGTGCGGATGGGAATATTTTGTAAGTTGGGCTCACCAGAGCTGAGGCGCCCTGTCCGTGCTTCGGTCTGGTTAAAGGTAGAGTGAATGCGCTCGTCAGCCCCAATCACTTTGAGTAGGCCTTCGACATAGGTGCTGTTTAGTTTTTGATAGGTTCGATATTCTAAAATATCCTCGACTACGGGTGCTTCGGCGCGTAAATTTTCAAGGGTAGCTGCATCGGTTGACCAACCTGTCTTGGTCTTTTTACCGTGTGGTAAGCCGAGTTTATCAAATAGCGCTTCCCCAAGCTGCTTGGGGCTATTCACGTTAAATTCAAAGCCGACTTCAAGGTAAATGCGCTGTAAAGCGGATTCTAATTCCTGTTTAATGTGCACCCCGAATTCGGTGATGCCTTCACGGTCTACTAAAATGCCAAGACGGGTGATATCAGCAAGCACTTGCGCAAGGGGAAATTCAATCTCATTGTATAGCGCATCCTCGCCTTTTTCGGTGATTTCCGCCTTCATCTTGGCGAATAAATCGGCAAGGGAACCTGCATCGGGGTATGCCTCGCAGGCAAAGGTGGGCTGTGCGTGATAATCGGCAATCAGCTCACTGATTTGGTATTTGCTCGCCGAAGCATTCAGCAGATAGGCGGCAAGTTTTCCATCCCAGACAATGCTATTGCCCATGCCGCCCGCCGCCATTGCCTTGGCATAGAGGGGCGCGCTTTGGAACACTGCAAGTTGCACCGCAGGGTTATCTAGTAATGCAAGTAACTCATTTTCCGGCAGAATATATACTTCGTCGCCCTGTACGGCATACCATTCCGCGGGGGTAATTTCTACCTGTTTATTGCCTTGCTTTTCAAAGGCGGCGGGGCGCTGTGCCAATAAAAATTCGCCTGTGGGCACTTCGGGCATAAAGGTCGCGTCAATGGTGGGGATTTCTTTGGCAGGAGTCACTTCGGCAGTCGCGTCTGTGGCAGCCTGCACCCCATCTAGCCCAAGGCGGGGGATTAATTTGTGAATTTCGAGGTCTTGTAACAGGCGCACCGCGGCAGGGGCATCGCCTGCTGTGCGGCGATAAGCGCCTTCTGCGGTTTCAATCGGCGCATCGGTACGGATGGTGCCGAGCTCATAGCTTAAATAGGCAGCATCCTTGCAGGCAATCAGATTTTCGCGCTGCTTGGGTTTGATGATGGCATCGTCAAGATTTTGATAAACGGTATCTAAATTGCCAAAGGTCTGGATTAGTTTGAGCGCTGTTTTTTCGCCAATCCCTTTTACCCCGGGAATGTTATCAGAGCTGTCACCCATCAGGCTTTTGATGTCTATCAGCTGAGTGGGGGTGACACCGTATTTTTCAAAAATGGCATCGGTGTCCATGCTCAGCACTTGGCTGCGCCCCATCACGGTGGAGGATAGCAAAACCGTGGTGCTCTCGCTGACCAGTTGCAGGCTATCGCGGTCACCTGTTGCCAAGTAGCAATCATCCTTGCGCGCAGTGCAGGCAGCGGCAAGGGTGCCAAGCAGGTCATCTGCTTCCCAGCCTTCGACCGCAAGCATGGCAATGCCAAGGTCTGCTAGTAATTCTTTTAAAATTGGCATCTGCTCGGCAAGCTCAGCGGGCATACCGTGGCGGGTTGCCTTATAGCCATCATACATTTTATGGCGAAAGGTGGGGGCGCGGAACCTATATATTATAGCGCGGATCTA
>JAWXUQ010000056.1:0-16970 GCA_044426225.1 Faecalibacterium sp.
GCCCTCGTATGTGGCAAAGGGCAGCATAAGCGCAAGCGCTCCGGCGCTAATGACTAAAACAAAGCTCAGGCAAACAGCTTGCAGGGGGTTTATACGGGCGCGTTTTTTATTCAGTTTATCATGAGATTGCGGTAGTGCCATTAAAAAATCCTCCACAGATGATGAAATCATTATTATCCTTCTTAGCATACACCAAATTTGCCTGCGCTTCAACTTGATTTTGCGATTTTTGTGCGATATACTATAAAAATAGGGCAAAACCCGCAAAGATGTCTTTTTACTGCGGACAAACAAACTGTTTTAGCGCGGCACAGACGGCGCGTTTCCAAGATGATGGGCAACGGCATAGGCGAAGCATGTCGCTTCGTTAGGCTTGAATGCGCAGGTGTTTTTTGCTATACTAGAAAAGTAAAAATCCAGGAACGCGAACGATGGCAGAACGCGCATCAAGGAAGTCGAAGTTTGTGCGCAGCGCAGGGAATTTTAAGGAAATGAATATATGCCCCCGTAGTTAAATGGATATAACAAGCCCCTCCTAAGGGTTAGTTATCAGTTCGATTCTGGTCGGGGGTGCTAAAAAAGCCTGTACCAAAGCAGTTTTGCTTGTGGTGCAGGCTTTTGTTGTTTTATAATATTTAGAGAATATGGAATAGCTTGCGCAAGTATAGCGATTAGAGTAGGTCGCAATCTTTCAAGATTTTTTCGATGAGAGATGCTACCATAGGCAGCTGCTTTGTGCAGCAGAATCCATAAATCGAACGTGAGATTGCTGTAACCAAACTTATAGGAAATTTGTTTTCCTAGTGTTTGTGCTTTCTTTAGGTTGTCCATTGTGTCGGTAAATTCTTTTACATGGTTTGGGTCATCGCTTTCATAATCTGATAGATGATGAATTTCGGTTTTACCAGTCACCACAAGAGATTTTACTCGTTTGGTAGGGTTTTTGTAGATGGGGCAGTCGAAAGAAACGGTGTAAGCGGATTCTTCTGCGCTGTTGATAAGCTGTTGCAGATGTTTTAGGTACCACTGTTCGGTTTCACCCTCTACGGAAAAATAATATTTTTTAATTTGTTTTCGATTTTTCATTTACTCCACCTCGGTTTCGCTTGCAATGAGTTCCTCAAAAATGGGAGTGAAGTCAATGTCTTTAATCGCGCCATAGCGGCTCACAAAGTAGTTTTTGAGATAATCTTCGTTTTTGCGCACGCCCTTGTCGCCAGTTGTGCCAAAGTCTGCCAAAGAGTATAGTTCGCTGCTGTCGCTGTTATCGTCACGCTCGACAAATTTGATTTCGTCACGGCGTAGTAGATTCGAGTTTAGGAAAATGGGATTGTGGGTGTTGAAGACGAGCTGCGCCCCATGCAAATTGATTTCATCGTTGTGGAAGATATTGATGATACTCATGAGTGCCATCGGGTGAACAGACGCATCAAATTCATCTACGATTAAAATGCTGCCCGTTTGGATAGCACGCACGATGAGAGGGAAAATGTTGATGAAACGAATTGTACCATACGATTCAAACAGTTCGGCGGCGACGCTGTGTTCTTGCTGCTGAACAGGTTTTCAAAGATGGAGTATAACTTGGCTTCGGTTTCATCTTCACCAGTTGCATAGCCGATTGCGTTAGAGTTTACCCCGAATACATGGGCGGCTTTGTTGGTAAGCTGCTCCACATAGACCATCTTGCGCTGTGGCTCGGAAAAGCGTTTGATAAGCTGCAAGGAGTCTGCGCGGTAAATCACCATGAATTTATCACTGAACCAATCGAAGATTGTCTTTGTCGCTTTAGATGGGAAAAGCAACTTAAAGCCATTGGTTAAGAATAATTCTTCGGGGTTTAGAGAGTTTTGCGCAATGTCTGGAAGCAGGTCATTAAACATCGTTTGGGTATTACTAGATTTAGATAAAAGAAAAGGTAAGTTGTGTATTGTTAAACGATCACTACGTGTGAAAATTGGCTCATTGTTAATCGTAAGTGATTCACTGATAATTTTTCTATCGTAATCTTCTTCTAGGAAGAAACCCAAGTCTAACGACAACGCATATTCAACAAGCATATCATCTTCCACAAAAGAAATGGAAAAATCAACAGGCGTGCGAACGGTTGCCTTGTTGTTGGGGATTAGCTCTAGCGAAGATGCAGCAGAGTTAGGTGTAGAGGTGTCTTCGCCATTGCGAATGTTGCCGCGCAAAACGATTGCGCGCAAAACATCCATCGCCCCGATGATGTTCGTTTTGCCTGCGGCGTTCGGTCCGTATATAACAGAGCTGCATAGTCCCTCGATGCGCTTTTTGTTAATCTTTTTTTGGATTACACTGTAATCTAAGCCTTTTTGCTTGGGTGCTTTCGTCATAGAAAAGGTGGTTTCACCTACGAAAGATTTATAGTTCTTGGTGGAAAATGAAAGTAACATAGTTTTTTTCTCCATTCTGCGAATTTTTTGCAAAATCATAATCATATTATATGCTTTTTAAATGCTTTAGTCAATAAAATGTATTTATTTTGCGATATTTCTGCAAAATAACTTTTTGAATGATGAATTTTGAAAAAAATAAAATAATTTTACAAAAAAGTTTGAAATCTCCCCCCTCGAAAAATGCTCTTTTTTCTAACGGTATATGAAAGGGTTGTTCAGCTTGCTAAAGCAAAATTGAGCAACGCTCGTTCCTTGACAACTGAATAGACGATATTTTGAGTACAAACTTTGTATGTGCGGAGCGATTTGCAAGCAGCGCGATGAAGATAGCGACCGTGTATTCTGGGGGAACGAACTAATATAAGATAGAGCCAACATAGAAAACGGATTGCGATATGAGCGATAACCTGCCTGTAATAGTAAGTGAACGCACACCTATACGCGAAGATGCCATACAAAGAGAATGATACTTCTAAACGTTGCTGCCCCCAATACGAGAGAAGAAGGGGGAGTGCCTGCGATATGCGAGTTTGTGAAAAGGACAAGCACGGTACCTGTGGGGCTATGATACCTTGCCGACTTGTGCGGCGTGCGAAAAGGTAGCTCAAAATATCCCTTGTGTCGGGGGGCGTGGCAAATACGACAAACTCTTTTGCGAAATGCAAGACTTGTTGCCACAAGTTATTTGATTTGTGGCACATGGTGTTGCATTTGGTATAAAAACAAGAAAGGATGAAAGAATATGCTAGAAACAAAAATAACATCATTTGATGGCGCGATGACTGCTACTGAGAAAGTGCCAGAAAAACGCACCTATACAGTAGCAGAAATTCAAGATATGCTAGGAGTAAGCCGACCAACAGCGTATGATTTGGTGAAACAAAATCTATTTCACTGTATCCGTGTAGGTGGGCATATTCGCGTATCAAAAAAGAGTTTTGACCAATGGCTAGATAATCAAATGTAGCGCAGAAACTGAATGACACTGTCAAGGATACGAATTGAAATTTGACACCTTTGCACTAAGAGTGAACCCCATATACAATATGCGTATAAGACGCAAACAAAACAATAATATGGAGGTTTTACTATGGCGCAAACAATGCAAAACAAAAAGAAAACCATGTCGGTTATGAACATGGGGCGGATGCTTGGGCTGCACAAAACGGCATCATATTGGCTTGTGAAAAAAGGCTATTTTGATTCCATTATCGTGGGTAAGCATATTCG
The DNA here is from genome assembly GCA_044426225.1 of Faecalibacterium sp. GTDB lineage: Bacteria > Bacillota > Clostridia > Oscillospirales > Ruminococcaceae > Faecalibacterium. The sequence continues at coordinate 3,651 of JAWXUQ010000056.1, forward strand.
GATACCCGTAGATAGTTTTGAACGGTGGTATGGGCAACAAACGCATTACAAAAAAATAAATGAGAGGGAGGGGTAATCATGGCATCAATCGTCAAGCGCAAAAGCAAGTATTCAGTTGTCTACACATATCTGGATGAACAAGGAAACAAAAAACAGCGTTGGGAATCGTTTGTAAGCAACGCAGAAGCAAAAAAACGCAAGGCGCAAGTAGAATATGAACAAGCGACAGGTGCCTTTATTCCACCCAATGCGAAAACGGTTCGTGACTTGTTAGAAGAATATGTTTCGATTTATGGCATCAGTACATGGGCGTTATCGACCTATCAAGCGAGAAAAAGTTTGATTGATAACTATATAAACCCTAGCATTGGGGAAATGAAGTTAGAGGATATTTCGCCACGCGTGATGGATCAGTTTTATAAAGACTTGATGCAAATAAAAGCACATCATAATCAATCTAATCGGTATATGCACGAATGTGTGTCTGCGCGGACAGTTCGAGAAATCCATAAACTTTTGCGAAGCGCATTTAATCAAGGTGTAAAATGGGAATTGATTGCAAGAAACCCCGTGTTAAATGCAACCCTGCCGAAAACGGAAGCAGCAAAAAGAGACATCTGGACAGCGGAAACGTTGTTTCACGCATTAGAGGTTTGCGAGGATGATAATTTATCGCTTGCGTTAAATCTAGCGTTTTCCTGTTCGCTTAGAATAGGCGAGATGTTGGCACTGACATGGGATGGCATTGATATATCGCCTGCAAGCATTGCGAACGGGCGAACTAGTATTTATGTTGACAAGGAATTGCAACGTGTGTCGCTAGATGCGATGGAAGAGTTGGGCGACAAAGATGTAATTAAGGTGTTTCCACCAATTTTCCCCGGAAAGCATACAAGGCTAGTCTTGAAAACGCCTAAAACAAAAAGCAGTGTGCGTAAGATTTTCTTGCCAAAAACAGTGGCAGCAATGCTACAAGAACGCAAAAATCAGCAAGAGGAACTGAAAGACCTTTTGGGGGATGAGTATAGAGATTATAATTTAGTCTTTGCCAGTACGATGGGAACACCCATTGAGGGGCAAATCATCAACAGGGCATTGGGGGAACTAATTAAGAAACATAACTTGCCAAAGGTTGTATTTCATAGTTTAAGGCATTCTAGCATTACCTATAAGCTAAAGCTCAATGGCGGCGATATGAAGGCAGTACAGGGCGATTCTGGTCATGCGCAGGTTAAGATGGTTGCTGATGTGTATTCGCATATCATAGATGAAGATAGGCGAATTAATGCAGAGCTGTTTGAGGAAACCTTTTATTCGGGTAACAAAGCGACACCAGTGGTAGAAGAACCACCAAAGAGCGACCAAGAGATTTTGTTGGCGTTGCTGAATAAGTCACCAGAAATGGTGACGTTGTTGAAAACATTGGCACAAACACTGTGATAAGAGGGCAAGATGGACGGCATTCGCTGTGGGTCTTGCCTTTTATATTGGTTGTATGTAACGTATACGATATTGTAAAACAAACCATGATTTTGTACGCATACCATTTCCCATCTGATAAGTGCCTTGCTAATTTCATGCTAATTTGAGCCGTTTGTATTGGGTTAAATTAGCAATAATTTGCTTGTACTGCGTTGACAGTAGAGTGTCTGAAAAGTGGCTGTTTGCCTGCATTTCTTTGTACTGCATTGACACAGATTATATGCGTGCGGAGCAGCTCCTAAGGGTTAGTTATCAGTTCGATTCTGGTCGGGGGTGCTAAAAAAGCCTGTACCAAAGCGTTTTGCTTACGGTGCAGGCTTTTGCTATTTGTAATGGTATGCGCGAATTCTATTCAGTATCGGCAATAACGATATGTTGTTGCCGATACTGAACAGGGTGATTTTTTTTGTACGTATTACCGCCTCGAATTGCACACGATTAAAGTTGCTTTATGCAGCAATCGTCGTCACACCATGCCATAGCTTTCTATCAAAAGCGAAAGTAAGTCCTCTACGCTTGCATTTTTAATGCCAAGTTGTTTTAAATCGGTGGGTTCGCTCGCCATTTCTGCGATGAACTGGCGCACGTCTTGTTGGATGGCATCGGGGATGGTGATGGTGTGATTGTCTTGCTGATTGGCAAGTAGGCGGAACACATCGTTTTTGTGTTTTCTGATATTTTGCTGTCGATTACTTCGCCTGCGGCTTTGCGCGCGCTTAAATCGAGCCATGCCTTGATTTTAAATAAAACGATATATTCTAAATCAAGCACGGACACTTGCTCTGCGGTGACAACGCCAGTCTGCAAAACGTTGTAATAGGCATCGTCTAGCAAAATGGCAGACAGGCTAATGACTTCATCGCTTACATGGATCGGTGCCAAGGTGGTATCCAGTGTTTTCAAGAAATCGGGCTTTCGGCTGAATAGCTCAATCATGTGGGGGAAGGCTGAGTTCGTTGGCTTTTCAAAGCGATAAAATTGATTTTCGCCCGTGCCTTTGTTTAGGTGGGTGTAACCGCCTTCCCGAATAAAGCGAATAAATGTTTCTACAAATTCGCTGCTGACGGCTTCCATTAAAAGCACAATGTCGAAATCTTTTGTGGCGCGGAAATCTTCGCCCAATGCGCCAAGAATAATATCGCAGGCGGTGCCGCCAATAAAAACATATTGTCCGGTATAATCTGCGAAGTATTCTTTGAATTTGCTCATGCCTCGTACCATGCGTAGTCCTCCATCAGCGTTTCAATCGCTTGTTCTATGCGTTCGTCGGTTTCGGTTAGGCTAAGCAAGGTGCTGATAGGGTCAAGGTAGGTGTTTTGCTTTTGTAGTAGTGCGGTGGGGTTGTATTTGAGGATTTGCAGCGCGAACCCCTCGGTTGCTTGCGCTTCTTCTTGCGCAATGGACTGCGTGCGAATAGTGGGCAGCGCAGCGGCAGGCAGATAAGTTGCACATACGGTGGGGTTTGGTTCTGCTAGCATAGTTTGCTCGCTCAGCGCAGTTAAGCCGCTTTTGCAAACGGTTAGGTCGCTTGGCAGCGTGCGCAAAAAAATAGTTTCGCGAATGGGCATTTGCAAATACGCTTTGCCTTGCCGATAATATTCGTTTTGCGCACCCCGAACAAGGATTTTCTTTCTGCCAGTTTGTCCGCTCGTTTCGCTTTGGAGCAATCCGAGTTGCTGCAATTCATTCGCTGCACGCGAGATTGTCATGGGCGATACGTTCAGCATTTGGGCGAGTTCTTGCGCAGTGAAACGGTCATGGTCGGCATAGAGAATGGCTAAAAAGAGCAGCTGCGCCATCGCAGAAAAAGTTGCTTTTGTAGGGGCAGGCGGTGTTTGGCACGGCGCATTTTGCAAATGCAATGCCATAAAAGGCAGATAAAGCTGCTTGCTTTCCGCGATAAACGGAACACCTTCTGCAAGCATCTTTTTTAGCTGATAGCGTGTTGTTTGTTTGAGTAAAACGGCAACATTGGTGCCTGTTGCAGCCTGAATACGTGCTATTTGTGCGATTAGATTTCTGGTGCTAATCTCTTGCGTTGGCATGGTGATGAGGAAGTGCTCGGATAAGAGATGCGCCTCGAAAAAGTTGTAGTTCCCACGTAGCGCAAACGAAAGCGATGCAGGCGCTGCGATGGGCACAACGCTTGCGTTGTCGTCGAAATATTCTTGTAGATACTGCAAAACTTCTTTCATGAGGCACTCCTTTCTTGCAATGTAACGAAATATATTTACAATATAACACAAAATTGATTGATTGTAAATAATTAGTTGTGTATTCATGAAATCGAATAAAAAACAATCGTGTGAAAGTGGGGTTTTAGGGGGCAGCCCCTAACAAGCGGATTTGTGGGGGGACAAATCCAGTGCTTGATAGTACAAAATAGCTTCAATCTGCTGCTGCGCAGTGGTGTCGATTTCGAGTAGGTGCGCAGGGAGCTGCCCACTCGTTAGCAGGTTGATGAAAATCACACGGCGGCGATGTCCAGAGATTAGCGCATAGCCACCCTCTGTGCGCGGCCTTGCAATCGCTGGCACAAGCACGCCGTATTGCCTGATGCTTTCGGCAGTGTCTAGCATGGCTTGGTTGTCCTCTACCTTTAAATAAGTTTTTAAAATAAAAGGGGCTTGCCCGCAATCGCTTCACAAATAAAAAAGTTGCAACAAAAATCAAACGAGCAAAGAGCACACTAACGTTTTTTAATCCGTTAGCTAGGCTCAGAACGCTCTGAAATTTGTTGCAACTTTTTTTAGAATGAGAAAAGTGCGGCAGCACTTTGATTTTTTACGCCTTGCAGAAATTGCTGTTTGAACTGCGTGTGATTACAGCAGTTCTTTTGCAGTTGCCACAATGTTTTCAGCGCATAGACCGAATTCCTTTAGCACTTCTAGCGCAGGACCAGAATGCCCGAATACGTCTTGCACACCAACACGGCGCATAACGGTGGGGCATTGTTCGCTCAGAACACCGGCAACGGCTTCGCCAAGCCCGCCGATGATGGAATGCTCTTCACAGGTCACAACCTTGCCGCATTCTTTTGCTGCTTTTAGAACGATTTCTTCGTCAAGTGGTTTGATGGTTGCAATGTTGATAACACGTGCATTTACACCCTCTTCTTTTAGGGTTTGTGCAGCGACCATTGCTTGCTCTACCATTAGGCCAGTTGCGATGATGGCAATATCATTGCCGTCGGTGAGCTGTTCGCCTTTGCCAATTTCAAAGGTAAAGGTTTCTTCGTCATGGATGACGGGCACAGCCAAACGACCAAAGCGTAGGTAGACAGGCCCTTCGTGTGCGTAGGCTGCTTTTACCGCAGCGCGCGCTTCTACATCGTCTGCGGGGGAAAGCACAACCATGCCAGGGATAGCGCGCATAAGGGCGAAATCTTCACAGCATTGGTGGCTTGCGCCGTCCTCGCCAACGGAAATGCCGCCATGGGTTGCGCCGATTTTTACGTTTAGGTGGGGGTAGCCAATGCTGTTGCGTACCTGCTCAAAGGCGCGACCTGCAGCAAACATGGCAAAGGTCGAAACAAAGGGAACAAGCCCCATGCTTGCCATGCCAGCAGCGGCTGCCATCATGTTACATTCTGCAATGCCGCAATCAAAATGACGGTCAGGGAATGCTTTTTTAAACACACCAGTTTTGGTGGCTGCAGCTAAATCTGCATCTAGTACAATCAGGTTTTCGTGCCCTTCTTGTGCCAATTCTTTTAATGCGTTGCCGTAGCTATCACGGGTTGCAACTTTCTTTACTGCACTCATTTGCTTGCCTCCAATTCTTGCATGATAGTAGTTAGGTGTTCCATCGCAATCGCATATTCTGCATCGTTTGGTGCTTTACCGTGCCACTCAGCATCGCCCTCCATAAAAGGCACATCTTTGCCTTTGAGGGTGTTCATCAAAATAACGGTGGGTTTGCCGGCAGTTGCATGGAAGGTGGCAAATGCTGCTTCCATTGCCTCAAAATCGTGCCCATCGATTACCACAACTTCAAAACCAAATGCACGCATTTTGTCATCAACAGGCGCACTGTTCATTACGTCTTTGGTTGCGCCGTCAATTTGCAGACCGTTTAAATCGATGATGGCACAAAAATTATCTAGTTTGTAATGTGCGGCAAACATAAATGCTTCCCAAACTTCACCCTCGGCAATTTCACCATCGCCAAGTAAGGTGTAAACGCGCATATCGGTTTTGCCCATATATTTTGCGGCTTTTGCCATGCCAACAGCGGTAGAAACACCCTGCCCTAAGCTGCCCGTAGACATGTCAACCCCAGGTACGGTATTCATGTTGGGGTGCCCTTGCAAATAGCTGCCACATTTGCGCAAGGTTTTTAAATCTTCCACTGGGAAGAACCCGCGATTGGCAAGCGTTGCGTAAAGCCCAGGTGCAGTGTGCCCCTTTGATAAAACAAAGCGGTCGCGATCTGCCATCTTAGGCTGTGTTGGGTCGATGTTTAACTCTTTGTGGTACAAATAAGTAAACAGCTCGGTTGCAGATAAGCTGCCGCCGGGATGCCCGCATTTTGCACTGTGTGTTGATTCGATGATGCCCATACGTACTTTACAGGCCTCTTTTTTCAGTGCAAGAATTTCTTGTTGTGTCATTGTGAATCCCTTTCTTCATCCATTGGTTGGTACAATGTCTTTAACGTTTTTATTATAGCATAATATTCGCAATAAATAAAGAGAAATAGTGCGTGAATAGGTGTTGTTTTTGTGGGGGAGAGAAATCGATGTCAATTTCGTTTTTGAAGCGGTGTTTTTTAGCGTGTAGGCGATTTTTTTCAAAACTTGATGTTATCCCGTGCGTGTAAGCAATGGGCTAGTACGACAAGCGCATGCCCTGTTTTGTCAGAATTGCTTGAGAACGCAATAAAAAGGTGAGGCATTTGCAGGGGGGATCTGGGCGACATGGTTGGCTTGCATTCCTAAAAACGGTTGTGTTTTTTCGTAAATGATGGTGCGTAGCTTCTGGATTGGCAGAATGCTCGCTTTTTGAACGGAAAAATCATTGATGTGTGGTAAAATATTTGAAATGAACGCAGTGGTATGCGGGCGCTTTATGCAGATAAGTGTTTGCGCATACCCGCAAGGTTCGAGCGATTTCTTTTGGTGCGCTCGTTAGCGAGCGATTTTGTGTCTACAAAATTTGTGCTTCGCGCGTGGCGAGATAGAAGGGAGTGTTTTTATGGATCAACGAGCACGCAATTATATTGCAAAAATAGCAGAGTTTGTCCTCAAAGAATTTGAGATACCTTCACCCATTACTGATATTGATGAGGTTGTTTCTCGCCTGAATGGGCGCATTCATTCGGTAGATGATGCGTTGGTAGATTCTAGTGTCACACGCCTAGATGGTGAGGATGTAGCTTTTGTGATTACGGTATCTTCTTGCCAACCTACTGTGCGGCGCACCTTTGCCATTGCGCAAGAGATTGGGCATTTGTTCTTGCACATGGGTTACATGAGCGATTGGGCGCTATGGGAATCCTTTGATTACGTGGGGGGTCTGCGCAATTATACGGAAAAGGAATTCCAAGCGCATGAGTTCGCCTCTAATTTCTTAATGCCACAAAAAGAATATATGGAATTTGTTTCGCAACAGACAGAAAATAATCGGATTGAGGCTTGCATCATCGCCCAACATTTTGGGGTATCGGAAAGCATGGCAACCATCCGAGGAAAGTTGATCGGTGCAATCAAATGGGCATGACACAAAACAATCAAATCCCCGCATTAAAAGAACTCGTCACCGAGATGAATCGCACGCACATGTCCTTGGGTGAGCATAGCAATGAGATGATTAGCCTATTTCTCTCGTTCGATATTGTCAATTCTACTCAGTATAAATCGATGGATAAAGATCAGTGGTCTGTGGCGGTTAGTAAAATCATTAGACGCATTATCAGCATCTTTTCAAACAGTCCATCGGGTGGATACGATTTCTGGAAAACATTAGGCGATGAAATTATTTACACTCGTAAAATTGGCACCGTGCAGGATTTACTAGACGCGCTAGAAGAAATTTATAGCACCTTGATTTTGCTAAACCAAAAGATTGCGCATGGTGAATTATTTGACGGCATAGCGCAGGAAATGCTGTCCGTCAAAGCGGCGACTTGGCTTGCGGATTTATCCTCTTCCCAGGCGCGCACCAACAATGTGTTGACCTATTATCAGATTAATGATAAGCGGCGCCAGGCGGATTATATCGGGCATGATATTGATACTGGTTTTCGTGCGGCACATTTTAGCATGTCCAACCGTATGGTCATTTCGTTTGATATTGCCTGCTTGCTCTTGCAATACCAAGATGTATTGCAAGAGCAAGGTGGGCTTGCAACCTTTGATTTTTCTGAGCGGGTGCATTTGCTGTCATGTAAAGCACTAAAAGGGGTTTGGGATGGGCAGCCATATCCGATTTTGTTGTATCATGGGGATGCTCACGTATCGTTTGTTGAGTCGATTACCCAGGCAGAGCGGGAAAAAGTGATCACGATACAAGAATATCTAGCGGAGCAGGAAACGCGTCAACAATCGCTGTTACCGCAGTATTGCTGCCATCAGGCGCAGATGTTAACGCAGCTGTGCCACACCATGCAGCTTGATGGGAAAATTCAACGTTTGATGGATTTGATGGAGCGCACAGGGCGTGTTTCCAGTCAAGATGTCAAAGAATTAAGTCGGGTGTGTTATACAGCCGTTTGCTATACCATGCAAGAGGATACGATACAGTTTGCCCTTTTGAAAGACCCTTGCACGGGGCTGTGGGGCTTTGGCGCGGCAACGTTTTTTTATAATCATCAATTTGTAGCGCAAACAGAAAAAGCATATTATGATAACTTTGGGCTAGAGATTGCCATTGAAAACGATGTCCATTACCGTGCGAGAATTCCACTGGTAGTGTCGCTCACGAAATTTGCAGAGGATTACCGCACTTATACCAGTCACACCGTGTTTTTAGGGCGATTGACACAAGATTTGTCCGAGATAAAGCAGGTGGGCGATGCACAGATGATGTTGCTTTGTGAAACGGATATTGCGACATTCCAAGGGGAATGCATTCCGTACCTTACAGAGATTTTGCAGCTCTGTAAGGCAAAAATACACCAATTAAATTATGAAAAACGCGCGACGCGTCTTTTGTATTAGAGAATAGGAGGCAGCAATGAAATCACAGATTGAACGCGTTAAAAAGATGAATTCTCAACTTGCTGTTTTTGTTGTGCTAGGTTTATTCCTTCTTACATTTTGTTTTTCTTGGGTTTCGTTTTCCTCTTATGTTGCGCAATTAGAAGCGGTTACACAAGGGCATAGTTTGGCTGATTATCTGAATGCGAGCATCCAGCGTCTTGTCAAATTAGAACTGATGAGCACCGCTAGTGATGAGCTCATATTCAATTTGGATAACACCATTGCAGAGTTAGAGCCAGCCGCAGGGGAAACCTCAAAATATTTTGGGGAGCAGACTGAAATTTTACAAGAAATATTCAATGTGTCAGATGACTGGACGCTAACGAAGGAAACGATAGAGCAGTATCGTGAGGATGGAGATTCAGCGGCACTACTTGCGGCAAGTGAACGGCTATTTTATCATGCGGCAAGCCTAAGTATTTTGGCGACAGATTACGTCAGCACATTATCGGCGGCTATTTTGCGCTTGCAGTTGCTACTCGTTGCACAGATTGTTGCGGTCGCGCTTATCATCGTGCATCGCTTGTTTTTAACCCTTGTGGAACTCAAGAAAAATCAAGCCTTGTCAGAATCACTGGCCATCGATACGGCAACAGGGCTGTATAATCGCTCGAAATGTCATGAAATTTTGCGCACGATTACAGGCGGTCAGCATCCACGTGTGATGATTGTTTTCGATTTGAATGATTTGAAAAAAACCAATGACCTTTATGGGCATCGTGTGGGCGATGAATTAATTCAAACATTTGCACGATTAATCAAGGAAGGCGCGAAAGTTCATAATAAAGATGTGTTCATCGGACGTTACGGTGGCGATGAATTCATGGTATATTATAATAACATCAACGCCGATGAGCTGCGCTTGTATTTGCAAGAAGTCGCGTTCTTAACACAATCGTTTAATAATAATGAAACACGTTTTCAAGTTTCTTATGCGGCGGGCTATGCAATATCCATCCGTGAAAAGCCTGGGATTACCCTGCGGCAGCTTTTTGATATTGCGGATAAAGATATGTATCGTAACAAAGCAGAAATGAAGAGAAAGCAAGCGCAGATGAACACACCTTCCACAGGGCAAACTGTGGTAGAAAGGTAGGCGAGATTGTGAAAGAAGAAAATAGTACGAAAATTGTTTCAAGATGGGCTGTTTTTGCTGTTGTGCTAGTGTCGGCGGTGCTTTTTTCTATCGCGGCCTTGTGGCATTATATCGCGCAGTTAGAGTATATTGGCGGAAATGTTTTAAACCTGCCTTATGTCAACACATGGAACGAGGATGATTTACTGGATAACCCGTGGAAAACATCGCAGTTTTATGTTGGGGTGATGTATCGCAATTTGTTCTTGGCAGACAGTTCCTTTACAACCGTAGAATGCGACTTAGCACAAAGCTATACCGTTTCTTCGGATGGGCTAACATATTCCATTACCCTCAAAGATGGTCTGTATTGGTCAGATGGTGAGGCATTGACAATTGACGATGTTGTGTTTAGTATAGAAGCAGTGCTACAAACGCAAACGGCAAATGGGATTTATACCACTGCGTTTTCCAAGATTGAAGGCGATGATGCCTTTAAAGAAAACCCGGAAATTGGCTTATCTGGCATAGAGGTGGTGGGTGATGATACCATTGTGTTACATCTCACCAGTGCCCACCCGACCATGATACAGGTGCTTGCGCAGTTTGTTATCTTGCCAGCGCATTGCTTCCAAGAGACTGACCTTGCCCATATAGACACAGATGTGTACTGGAAAGACCCTGTGGTAAGTGGGATGTATAAAGTAGGTGAGGTGGTTTCTTATGAATCGGTGCAGCTTGTGCGTAACGAGTATTATGTTGGAACGGCGCCCAAGATTGATGAAATCATGCTGTATGTGAATTATAAGTTTGTCAATTTAGATTATTACTCGACCAACAACATTACCGAAATTATCAATTATCGTTCCATGCGTAGCATGAATGAATATAAGGTCGATTTACTATTTTACCGCTACTTTGTCTTTAATTTAGAAGGTTCTGCCGACGGTACGGACACCGCCATGCAAGATGACACTGTGCGGCAGGCGATTACCATGGCAATTGACCGCGAAGGGTTGTTGAATGAGATTTATTTGAATTCTGGCACACTGATAGAGTCTGGTGTGCCCACCACGCACGAATCTTATAATGGCCAGCAGCTTACCTATGACCCAGAAGCGGCGGCGGCATTGCTTGCGCAATCAGAGTATGATTTATCCCGCCCATTGCGATTAGCATATTATTATACCGATGCGACTTCGCTTGCCTTTATGGAGGCAGTGGCAAAGGAGTTAGAAGAAATTGGCTTTACAGTGGAGCTATCTCAATTGACTACTAGCGCCCAGTTATACGAAGCGTGCGAATATGATTTGCTGCTCAAAGGATTATCTGCCTTTGATGTCAGCGAATGGTATTATGAATATAGCAGCGAAAATGTAAACATCTCGCGGTTGCTTGGAGAGAGCGAGGAATTCGATGCACTAGTAGCGGAATTGAGTGCAGCAGCAGATGCAGAGCAAGTAGATGCTTTGCTACAAGAGTTTCAAGTGCTAGAACAAGAAGCCCTCTATAAAATTCCATTGTTTACCCTTAGTCAGGTGGTTTACGTCAATGAGGAACGCGTACATTTACCGAGTGATTGCACCTTTGGGAACACTTGGTATAAATGTGATATCGATTTTGAAAACTGGAGCATTAAAAAGGAATAGTGCTTTCTCAATGTCCGGTTTTCGTTTGTAATCAGAAAGGGATACTGTCATGAATTCGTTTCAAAAAGTTAAGCCAATGATAACGTCGCTAGACCCTTCCATCACACCAGAAGAAGAGGCGCATCGTCTGGCGATTGTTGAGTATGCATTGGCGCAAAATCAGGTGGTTCCATACTATCAGGGTCTTTATAATAATCATACTAGCAGTATTGATAAATACGAGGCGCTGATGCGTATTTGCGGGCCAGATGGTACCATTTATTCCCCTGGCTTTTTCATGCCGACTGCCAAAAGAAATGGGCTATATTTAGAGTTGAATTTAGCAATGTACGCGCAGGTATTTCATGATTTCAGCTCGCTTGATTGTCCGTTTAGTTTGAACCTTTCGCCTTATCATTTGCGCAGTGAAAGTTTTTGCGACATGGTGTTTTCCTATTTGGAGTCATTTCATAAACCGTCGAATGTGGTGCTAGAAATATTAGAGGATGAATGCGCGATTGATATTGATGTATTTGAACCGTTTGTTGAAAAAGCGCGTGGCTATGGTGCCAAAATTGCCGTTGATGATTTTGGCGCAGGGTATTCTAATCTGTTGGCTATTTTAAAACTGCGCCCAGATTATCTGAAAATAGATGGAAAAATCATCAAAGACGTGCACACCTGTTTTGAGAATGAAGTAATCGTAGAAACCGTTTCAAATATGGGGCAAAAGCTCAGCATTGATTTGGTGGCTGAATTTGTAGAGAATGCGGATATTCAAAAGGTCATTGAACAGCATGGTATCTTATATTCGCAAGGATATCATTTCTCAAAACCCGCGCCATTCTCTGCGGTGTGCCTCGCCGAAAAAAAGATTTAAGCATCGCGTGTCCCATTCCCTTTTTATATATGTGAAAAGCAGACAACTTCTTTTTGTGGAAGTTGTCTGCTTTTTTTTGAAAAAACAGACAAAGCAGACAATGCTTTTTTTCTGTGAAGAAAAAAAGATGTGAAAGTTACGTAAAAGTGCGTAAATAGGAAGGAAAAAGTGTTGCTTTTAGTGATGGTGGTGTTATAATGATATTAAGTGTAGGTATCGTTATTTTGGACATAGTGTTTCCAAACGGCATATCTTAACGAAAAACAAACAAAGTATATGTTTCGATAAAAAATACAATCATAAAAAGGAGCGTGGCTTTATGAGATGTAAAATCAGCGAAAGGAAACGCAATCGGATGAGAAAGGCTGTTAGTGCGCTAACGGTTTCTTGTCTGTTGCTCACACTTGGTGGTGTGACAGCATTTGCGGATAGTGTGACGGTGGAATCAGATGCCACTGCGCAAGCCGGCAGCTTGTCGGTGGATGCAGGTGCGGGCGATGATACTGTTGAGGTAAGCACTGCGCAGCAAGGCAGCGTTGCAGTAACGGGCGGCGAGGGTGATGATGAAATCACCGTAGCTGTGCCGAGCCAATCGCCAACAGAGGGCGATGCAGCAAGCAGTGAACCGTCCACTGATGTGAGCGTTTCGGGCGATGAGGGGGACGATACCCTTTCCCTTACTGATTCGTCACAAACAACACCAGATACAAAAATTGAGGTTACAGAAAATTCTTCTGATGGCCAAGTTGAGGTTGCCACCACCACAACTGTGACCACCGTAACAGAAGATGATGTCACAACCGAGATTACAGTGGTGACAGATGAAAACGGCAACGTGCTCAGTGTGAGTAGCGTAGTGATTGCACAGGAGCCGCCCCAAGACGAAACAGATGGCACGGAAGATGTAGCTAGTTCAGATAGCGCAGAGGAGACTGTCGCAACGGTCGCCATGGCATATTATTATGATGAAAACGGCAACATGCAGCTCATTAGCGCAAGCGATGCGGAAATTGAAGCGGCGGGCAGTTATTTGCAGGCTGTGGTCAATTGGTTG
>JAWXUQ010000057.1:0-16484 GCA_044426225.1 Faecalibacterium sp.
GAAGGGTTTAAGTTTAGCTGTCCGCCCGCTGGCAAACGCACCTGATATTCCACCATATCACCATCTATTGTGGGTACAACCTGCGGAATATATTCTTTTAGCTCTAAATCTTTAAATCCACGCTTGGTTTTCTTGCGCACAAGCGCACTGTCAAGCGTGTTGTATTGCTCTAGTGCACGCAAGGCAATCGCGGGATAGCGCACCGTATAATCCGCAAAGCCGATTTTATCCGCCTTCATAATGACGGGTTCTACCCGAAACACCTCAATCCCCGCAGGCATGATCGCATTGAGTGCATCTTGCCACTGGGCAAAATCTGGGCTTTCTATCTCAGTTTTTACGTCTACACTTTCGCACAAGCTCTCTTGCCCTAAAGGCAGTGGGCAGGTAAATGTCATGTAAATATGTGGGTTATACCCTAGCGTGTGCCAGACAGGCAAGGCACTGCGCGTTAAGACGCGCTGCATCACACGCTGCAAATCAAGCAGCGAGATATAAGAGGCTTCGTTTTGCTTCTTAAACCAAATTCTTACTGTAATCAAAGCATGCACCTCCTAACAAATGGTTTGCACCACACCCATGACACTGACGATTACACGGTGGGGTCGTAGTTTCAGCAAGCGCTTTTTGATATTCGCGCACTAAATATTCCTGTGTTACACCATAATCCATGTGCGCCCAAGGAGTTATTTCATCAAGCGCAATGGTGCGATTGGCATAAAAGTGTGGATCAATCCCAACTATTTCAAATGCCTTCATCCATGTATCATACTGGAAACATTCATCCCAACCATCAAAGAAGCAACCTTGTTCATAGGCTTCGATAATAGCAGGTGCAAGACGGCGGTCACCTTTTGCAAAAACAGCTTCTAGGTAACTCGTCTTGCTATCATGGTAACTCACACGGATTTTTTTGCTATGCACGTTATCAAGCAGATGCTTTTGTTTCGCACGCAAGGTTTCTTCATCATCCTGTGGTACAAACTGGAATGGGGTATGTGGCTTTGGCACAAAACAAGCGCAACTTACTGATACTTGTACACCCTTGCCCTTTGGTTTATCCTGTAATCCATAATATAAATCGACTACTTTTTGTGCTGTTTCGGCAATACCTGCGATATCTTCCATTGTTTCAGTTGGCAAGCCCATCATAAAATAAAGTTTTACCGAAGTGTACCCCTCACTAAAGGCAATGGTGCAGGTTTTTTCAATTTCTTCCCACGTAACGTTTTTATTAATAACATCACGTAAGCGCTGTGTCCCCGCCTCTGCTGCAAAGGTCAACCCACTTTTGCGCACGCGGTTTGTTTTTTCAATCAACGTTTTTGAAAAATTATCCATGCGCAAGCTAGGCAGTGAAAGACTGATATGCTTTTGTGGTGCCCACTCATTGATATCGTCTAAGATTTGCTCTAGATTATCGTGGTCAGAGGTCGATAGACTGGAAAGACTAATCTCTTCATACCCAGTATTCGCGCACAAATCACGCGCAGCACGATTTAATAGCTCTGTATCGCGTTGGCGCATGGGGCGATATAAAAAGCCCGCCTGGCAAAAACGGCAGCCACGCACGCAACCCCGCAAAACTTCAACGCTTGCACGGTCTTGAATGGCACCAACCATTGGCACAACAAAGTTTGTTGGCGGCGCAAATTCATTCATATCCTTGATGATTGCTTTAGTCACCACACTAGGCACACCTTCTCGGTTTGGCACAATTGCTTTGATTTTACCATCTTGGTGATAGCTCACATCGTAAAAAGCAGGAATATACACACCTTGGATTTTTGCCATGCGCAGCAACAATTCTTCCTTGCTGATATTCTCCTTTTTCGCTTTTTCAATTTCAGCACAAATCCATGGCAACTGCTGCTCACCCTCACCAAGCTGTACAATATCGAAAAAGTCAGCAATTGGCTCACAGTTACAAGCGCAAGGTCCGCCTGCTACAATCAATGGATAGGACGCATCGCGGTCCTTAGAATAGTATGGAATGTTAGCAAGATCAAGCATTGCAATAATATTTGTGTACGATAATTCATATTGCAAAGTAAACCCAACCGCGTCAAACGAACGCAATTCATCCTTGCTTTCCATAGTATACAAAGGTAAGTTTAGTCGCTCCATCGCTTCTTTCATGTCAATCCATGGCATGAATGCACGTTCGCACCACCAATTTTCCCTTTGGTTCAACAATTCATATAAAATTTTCTCGCCTAAAAAAGACATGCCTACTTCGTAGGTATCTGGGAAACAAAAGGCAAATCGCACATCTACCTTTTCCTTATCTTTATAAACACTCCCTGGCTCACCACCAGTATATCGCCCTGGCTTTTGCACATGCGCAAGCGCTTCTTTTAACTTTGGATCAAACATTCAAATCTCCCGCGAGTATTTTCTATCTACTCTTTTTCTTATCCCTAAACTACAAATTCATTTTCTATCCTACCATGATAAAGTTTCCATTCATAGCTATCGTACATTCTATGAAAATTACCACTGTCAGATTTTTTGATACATACTATTGTACCTTATTTTCGCAAAAAATGCAATTTTTCTTCTGTAACATATTTCATAAATTCTAGCACAACCGCGCCATCTAGCGGCGGGATTGGTAATAGATTAAATAATCCCAACAATATGTTGGCAGAAAGAAAAGCAGCGCCATTTAATGTGAAATGATATTCTAGCCGCCAAAAGCAAATTCCCGCGAACAAAAAATTGGTGCAGGGACCTGCAAAAGCCAGCAAACATAATTTCTTCTGCGAAAAGCAACCTTCTTCCATTTTCATGCAAAAACCTGTTGCTGAAATCCGAATATTGGGCAGATGCCGCGCAAACAAGCAATAAATCAAAATATGCCCGCATTCATGCACAACGCTAGCAAGCAAACTAATGCGCAAAAAGCCACTATAATCTCTCGTCAATAACAAATAAAGCAAAAAACAGAGTAAAATTGGATCTTGAAATTCTAAAACACCCAATCGAAAGGGTTTCTTTTCAGATGCTACCAAATATTTTTTAATAGTATCTCCTCCTGACCATTTCAGAGAAACAACGCATCGCTAGGGTCTTGCTTTTCGTTATTGACGATAATTTCAAAATGCAAATGCGCACCAGTCGCAGCACCTGTTTGCCCTACGGTGCCAATTTTCGCCCCTGCCACAACCGTTTCACCTGTGCGCACAAAAGCATATTGCAAATGCGCATACAGAGATACACTGCCATCTGCGTGGCGAATACAAATACAATTCCCATAGCTATCACTCAAATAGTTTCGCTCAACCACACCATCCAACACCGCATATACAGCCTCTCCCTCTACACAAGCAAAATCGATGCCACTGTGAAAACTGGTTGTGCCTGTAAAAGGGTCATCGCGCCAACCATAGCCAGATGAAATATAATAATTTTCTACTGGCAACATCATATTTTCTTCTGCTACATACTGTACCAAAGAAGAACCAACTGGTGCATCTATCGCCTGCACCGGTATCGCAAAGGCTTCTACCGCTTGCTGTGCAAAGCGCACAAAGGATTGTGTATAATCTGCCCCTTCAAACAGCGCCCAATATCGCTCTTGAAATAATAGATAATGAGCTGGATAAAAACTGCGACACACCAACACCAATGCAAGCATCGCCAAACAAACAATTGCTTGCACTTTTAAGATTGGATGAAATTGTCTGCGATGTTGTTTTAGCGTTCTTTCTTTGCTCTCAAAAATCATTTTCCTGAGATGCCAGCTATCTTTTTCTTGTTTCAAATCACAACCCGCCTTTCTTTGCACTATATGCAAAAGAAAGAAAAAATAACACCTTTTGCGCTATTCCATAGAGAATGATCCACACAGGTAAGATATAACGATTGACAACATGCATTTTACATGCTACTTTATAAAATAGATATTTTCCTCTTTAACAAAACAAAAACGATAGGAAACCGATATGACAAAACCATTACCTTCTCTTGCAAAATTATCAAAACCTAACATTACACAAAAGACGATTCTTTTGATTGCAATTGCTAGGTGTTTCATTTATTCTATCACCTCAGTGTATAACATTACAAACGATTCTTCTGGCTATATTAACTTTTCGTTTGAAGCATTTTTTCAGCTTGATTTTAGCAACGGCAGAACCCCAATTTACCCAATCATCATCCGTATTTGCTATGTTCTGTTCACCGATCAATTCTTTTTACACGGTGTTGTTGCGCTACAAATCATCGCTTCGTTTATTAGTGTCATTTATTTTTGTAAAGCGTGCAAACTGTTATTTGAAAGCGAAAAATTCGCGTGTTTTATCACAGTGCTATACGCGCTATGTCCAGCAATTACTGCATGGGACAAATGCATCTTAACAGAGTCTTTTGCACTTTCTGGCACCGTTGTTTTCATTTACTATATCATTGCATATATCAAAAACCCTAAATTCTCCTATGGTTTCATCAATATCCTACTTGCGCTTTTCTTAACCTTTTTACGCCCCACATCTTTAATCATTGTCGCTTTGCTTACAGGTTTTTGGGTGTTGCGGATGCTTTTCAACAAAGAAGAAATCCCGCTCGCACGTAAACTTTTACTTTGCTCTTGTGGCACTATTTTAGTGATTTTAGGATACGGCGCAATTTTTATGCAGGCACACGGATATTTTTCTATTTCAGACCCTATGCCAAGGCAGCTATTAATCGTCAGCATTGACCGTGGATATTACAAAGAAAGTGAAAATCAAGAATTTATCGATGTCATTGACGAAGCACTTGCCGACAGCGATAACGACACTTGGACCGCAATGGGCGCCGCTTATTACACCTTTGGCGCAGTGGAATGTATGGACATCGCAAAGCGCTATATCATGACCCACCTTGGCACTTACACCATCGACACTACCATGCTTATGTATGAGCTTGCATGGGCTGATTTTTCTGGCGAAGGGTATTATCAAAACATCCTCACCGATTTTAATACAAGTTATTATAAAACCATTAAAATCTTGGAGCACCTATTCACAATCTTTAATGCCTTGCATATTTATTTGCTAACACTTGTACAGTTTATCTTTTTGATTGTCAACTGGATTCGCAGCAAAAAGCTGCCTTGGATAAACCTTGGGCTGTTTATCTTTATGCTATTAATTTTGCTTTCCACCCTAATTGCGGGTTGTGGCGAATACCTACGCACTATGATTTGTATTCTCCCCTTTGCATATCTGAGTTTTGCAATTCTGCTCAAAGAGCTTGCTAACGCATTGCAAAAAAGCAACAACTAATGAAATGTATCCTCTTACACATCAATTATCCTCATAAAATTCCGACCCATTATCCGATCTATTAATCAATATATAAACCAAAAGCTCGCATTGCGCAGGGATAGTAACAATCCTCTGCACAATGCGAGCTTTTTATTCGTATAAAATAGTATTTAACAGCTTAGTATTCACAATTTTATGCTGCGAGTCACTATCAATCCATTATATTAGCATCATTTTGCTAAATATTTTTCTACAATACCTGGCACTGCTGCAAGTGCTTCATCAATCTTGGTAGCATCCTTTAACCCTGCCATTGCAAAGTCTGGTTTACCGCCGCCTTTACCGCCTGCAATTGCAGAAATTTCTTTGACAAGCACACCAGCTTTCAAGCCTCGTGCACGAGAATTTTCTGACACACAAACTGCCATAGTGATTTTCTCTTGGTGAGAACCCACTAACACAGCAACCGCATTGGGTGCCTCGGCCAATACTTTGTCACACATAGTGCGCAACGCATCACCACTTGTGCCAGAGAAAAATCCAGAGATGATACGTGCACCACCAACATCAGCTGCATCTGCGAACAAGCCATCAATTTTGCTTGCTGCCATTTTCGCATTTAGGCTTTCTAGTTCGCGACTCATTGCCTTGTTTTCGTTCAACACATTTTCTACACGTGCAGGCACATCATGAACGTTCGTTGCTTTGAGTGCCACCGCAGTTGCCTTAAGCACAGCTTCTTCCTCTGCGAATAGTTTGAGCAAGTTCTTGCCAGTGACTGCCTCGATACGGCGAATACCCGCCGCAACGGATGCTTCACTGGTAATTTTAAAACAACCAATTTGCGCGGTGTTCTTGATATGAGTGCCGCCACAAAATTCTGTTGACCAACCTGCTACATCAACAACACGTACCACTTCACCATATTTTTCGCCAAACAATGCCATAGCGCCTAGCTGTTTTGCTTCGGCGATGGTCATATTCTGCACCTTAACATCCATTGCTGCAAGGATTTTGTCGTTTACGATTTCCTCTACCTTCACTAGCTCCTCTGCGCTTACCGCACTAAAGTGAGTAAAGTCAAAGCGTGTGACCTTTGCATCTTGGTAAGAGCCCGCCTGATGTACATGCTCACCTAGTACTTCGCGCAAGGCAGCTTGTAGTAAATGGGCTGCAGTATGATTGCGTGCAATCGCCATGCGATAGCCCGTATCAACACTTGCCGTAACAAGGTCACCAACTTTGATTAAGCCGCTTTCTAGCACACAGGTGTGCACAAAGTAACCTTTGGGGGTCTTTTTCACTGCTTCTACACGTAAGGTTGCATCTGCCGTAGTCAAAACACCGTGGTCAGCGACCTGACCGCCCATTTCTGCATAGAAGGGGGTTTTATCGAGAATGACATAAACACCAGCTTTTGCATCGATATCAGTAGTGATGGCCTCGGTCAATACATCTTGATCAGCTAGTGCAAGAACGGTACCTTGGTCAACTAAATCATCATAGCCCGTGAAAACAGTAGGCTCTGCGGTGAGTTCACCAAACAAATCTGCACTCCAACCAGAAATATCTTTTGCAAGGCGCTCGCTACGTGCGCGATCCTTCTGCTTTTTCATTTCTGCGTGGAAACCATCTTCATCAATGGAAATGCCTGCTTCTTCCGCGATTTCCTTGGTTAAATCCATTGGGAAACCGAAGGTATCGTTCAGCTTAAAGACATCCTCACCGCTTAGCTTGGTTTTGCCTTCTGCTTTGCATTCATCAAGCAAAGTGCCCAAGATATTCATGCCTGCATCAATTGTCTTGTAAAAACGCTCTTCCTCAGTACCAATTACCTTTTTGATGTAATCTGCATGCTCACGGAGTTCAGGATATGCACTTTCGCTCGAAAGCATTACGGTTTCACAAAGTTCCACAAGGAAAGCATCACTGATACCAAGCATGCGACCATGACGCGCAGCACGGCGCAACAAACGGCGTAGCACATAACCGCGCCCTTCGTTAGAAGGTAGCACACCATCTGATACCATCATTGTGCAAGAACGAATATGATCGGTAATGACGCGAACAGAGACATCAACCTTTGCATCTGTCTTATACACTTTACCAGAAAGTTTTTCGACATGCTTTAATACGGATTGTACGGTATCAACTTCAAACAAGTTCCCGACGTTTTGCAATACACATGCAAGTCGCTCCAAGCCCATGCCAGTATCAATGTTGGGTTTATCCAGTAAGTTATAAGTGCCTTTGCCATCAGAATCAAATTGGGTGAATACTAAATTCCAGATTTCCATATAGCGGTCGCACTCACAACCAACTTTGCACTCTGAGCTGCCGCAGCCGTATGCTTCACCACGGTCAAAATAAATCTCTGAACATGGGCCACAAGGACCAGAGCCATGTTCCCAAAAGTTATCTTCTTTGCCAAAGCGAACCATGTGGTCAGGCGCAATGCCTACTTTCTGCGTCCAGATATCATAGGCTTCATCATCATCCAGATACACCGAAATATAGAGCAAATCCTTTGGAATTGCCATCCATTCCTCACTTGTTAAAAACTCCCATGCCCATGGAATAATCTCTTCTTTGAAGTAATCTTGAAACGAGAAGTTGCCTAGCATTTCAAAAAAAGTACCATGACGCGCAGTGATACCTACGCGCTCAATATCAGGGGTGCGGATACATTTTTGACAGGTGGTAACGCGAGGAGAAGGTGGTGCTTCTTGCCCTAAGAACCATTTTTTCATTGGCGCCATGCCACTGTTAATCAGCAACAGGCTAGGGTCATTCTTAGGCACAAGCGGAAAACTTTCGAGTGCAAGATGTTCTTTGCTTTCAAAGAATGCGAGATACTGCTTGCGCAGATCATTTAAACCGGTCCATTTCATGATGATTTCTCCTTTATATGTGTGTCATTTTATAAACTATTTATCAGTACCAAGCAATCCTGCCTGAAACTTCACTAAATTTAGGTGAACAGATATTATTACAAAAAACATAAATTGGTAGCAAAAGCATAAAAAAATAGCCCTCGCCCCTAAAAAGGGACGAACGCTATCATAAAAATGCATCCGTGGTACCACCCAAATTGCAGAAAACTCTGCCACTTTGTATTGCGTTAACGCCGCAGTACGTTCGGCTTATTTCACCGAAGGCTCAAGGGTGGCATGCACAGCTTAAAATCAAAACCTTTCAGCCAAGGGTTTTTTCTCTCGTGATTTTCATCTGTGCGTAATCCTATCATCGCCATATCATATTCAACAGATAAATTATAACATTCCTGTCAAAAATGTCAAGAGGTTTCTTCACTTTCTGCTTGGATTGTATCACCTGCGCTTTCTATTTCCATTTTTTGTTCTGTTTCTAACGAAAGCAAGGCGATTTCTTCGCATATTTTCGCAAAAATCTCTGCGCTACTATATTCCGCGCTAATCTGATCATCCTGCATCACCACAATGGTGTATTGTGGATCATCCGCAGGATAAAAACCCGCAAACCACAAATCTTTGTATTCTTCTCCGTCTGTATTATAGCGCCCTGTTTGAGCGGTACCTGTTTTGCCACCGGCTGTGCCATCCTCTGGCTGCGCTGCACCACCAATTCCTTCTTCTACTACATCCACTAATATTTTTTGTAAATAAAGCGCGGTATCTTCCTCTAATACAATACGTGTTTGGGGTTGATAAAGTGATTCCGTCAAGGTCAACACTCCATCTTCGGATACGCTACAATATCCCTCAACGTAAGATGGTGTTAGATACACCCCATCATTCGCGATAGTGTTCATCATAGCTGCAATTTGCAATGGGGTGGCAAGTAATTCGCCCTGACCAAAAGACACATTTGCCAATTGACCAACATCTTCTAATCGCTCTGCATCTGGCATATTTCCACTGACCGTATTAAGCGAGTTTGCAATTGCAGTTGCCTGCCCAAAACCGAATGATTGCGCATAATCTGCAATCGTTTCGCCCCCCAATATCTGCCCAAGTTCGATAAAGTAACAGTTGCAACTTTGCTCTAGCGCGGTATTCAAATTCACCTCACCATGTGCAACCCCATTTGCACAACGATAAATTTGCCCGTTAATATCAACATAACCTTCACAGGTCATACTATACCAGCCAAGCCCCTCTTCGACAGCCGCAGCAGCAAGCACTGGCTTAAAAACAGAACCCACGCTGTACGCATAAAACACACGATTGAGCAACGCACCGTTTTCTGAGCTTAAACTATCTGCCACATTGTTGGGGTCATAGCTCGGCACGCTAACGCTCGCGCGCACTTTTGCCGTTTGCGTTTCTAGCACCACAATCGCACCCTGCTCCATCATAACGCTTGCAACACCCTCTGCGATACGCTGTGTTTCTTTTTCTAGCGTAAGCTGCACATCCGTGCATTCCGCATCTGCTTCATATAAAATTGGCTCAGTGCCATCCATCAGCGCCCCTTCTGCGGTGGTAATACATTGTAAATAACCCTGTTCCCCTGTTCCCGAAAGTTCTATATCAAAGGCCGCTTCTAATCCACTGACCCCTTCACTTTCTTGATTGATATATCCGATTAAGTTCGCCGCGATCGGCAACGTAGCATAGCGATTAATCGAATAGGTGGTATAGATACCTTGCGCCGTTAAATCTTGTTCTACGGCGATTAAAAACGGCACTGCACTATTGCGATTTTGATACAAAACAGACTGTGCGCTTTCGCTAACATAATCATATAAATTTGCATAGCTTTCTTCGCCTGGGATACACAGTGCATTCCAGCTGTCGTATAGCCCTGTAAGCGCTACCCCATTACAATCATAAAAATTCCCACGCTCTTGCGCTAATAACAAAGTGGTAATAGTTTGTCCCTCTGCTGCGGCGGCATATTCTGTATTGCTCGCAATCAAAAAAATACGCGCAGCTAAAACAAAGTATACAAACAGACAGACAATATATAGCACAAGCAATCTTCGATACGTCATTAAATTGCCCCCTTTCTTCTTTTAGAGAATGGGCACCAGACAATATTTTATACACATCTTAAATAAACCATTCATTTAGTACGAAAAAAAACAACTTTTCTTGATTGTTGTGTTGCATAAATCATGGTATACTGTATAAAGCGAAAACACAAAAAGAGAAAACCACCACACCATAAAGAAGGAGATTTTTATGCCATATTTAGCAGATGCAAATCGTTACGATGGAAAAATGAACTATATTCCAAGCGGTAAAAGTGGGCTGAAACTTCCACTTGTTTCCCTTGGTTGTTGGCACAATTTCGGCAGCACCGCCGTATATGAAACCATGAAAAAATTATGTTTCACCGCATTTGATTGCGGCATCACGCATTTTGACCTCGCCAACAACTATGGACCTGTTGCGGGCAGTGCTGAGGAAAATGTAGGTAAAATCCTACGAGATGAGCTGAGCGCCTATCGCGATGAGCTCATCATTAGCACCAAAGCCGGCTATCACATGTGGGATGGTCCTTATGGTGATTGGGGCAGCCGTAAATACTTGCTTGCAAGCCTTGACCAAAGCCTAGCGCGCATGGGACTAGAATATGTAGACATCTTCTATCATCATCGCATGGATAAAGACACCCCCCTAGAAGAAACCATGTCTGCCCTTGATACTGCAGTCAAGAGCGGCAAGGCTTTATATGCAGGACTCTCAAACTATGACGGTGAAACCATGCTAGAGGCAATGCAAATCTTAAAAGAAATGCGTTGCCCCTTTGTGATTAATCAAAATAAATATTCCATTTTAGACCGCACCATCGAAACAAACGGACTAAAAGCCGCATGCGCTGCCGAAGGCAAAGGCATTATCGCATTCAGCCCCCTCGCGCAAGGCTTGCTGACTGACCGCTATCTGGACGGAATTCCCGCCGATAGCCGCATTATGACTGACGGTCGCTTTTTGGGCAAACAGCAGGTTGCCGATACCCATGGTAAAGTAATTGCGCTCAACGAAATGGCAAAAGAACGCGGACAAAGCCTTGCACAGATGGCACTATCTTGGGTGTTGCGCGATGGTGATGTAACAAGCGTACTAATTGGAGCGTCAAAATCGAGCCAGATTTTAGACAACTGTAAAATCGTAGGCAACACCACCTTTACCGCAGAAGAGCTTGCTAAAATTGAAGCTATTTGCAAATCATAAAATGACATCTTAAAAAACCACAACAATAAAAAGCCCCTAAAAACATTGTTCACACAACGTTTTTAGGGGCTTTGCTAATTTAATCTTTATGCGCGAAGGTGCGGTTTAGTACATACCGCCCATGCCGCCCATATCACCGCCTGGTGCAGCAACTGGAGGCTCTGGAATGTCTGCAATCAGACTTTCGGTGGTGAGCACCATCATTGCAACGGAAGCTGCATTTTCAAGCGCAGAACGAGTGACCTTCATTGGGTCAACAATACCAGCTGCAATCATATCTTCTACATAAACTTCGCTCTGTGCATCAAAGCCATAGTTTGCTTTGTTTGCAGCAAGAATATTATTGATGATGACGCTACCTTCAAGCCCTGCATTGGTTGCAATCTGACGCAAAGGTGCTTCGAGTGCTTTTAGAATGATTTTTGCGCCGGTACGTTCATCGCCATCTAGTGCATCTACTACGGCATTTACCGCAGGAATTGCATTGATTGGTGCGGTACCACCACCTGCAACAATACCTTCTTCTACTGCTGCCTTGGTTGCGTTCAATGCATCCTCTAAGCGCAGTTTTTTGTCTTTCATTTCTACTTCAGTTGCTGCGCCAACTTTGATGACGGCTACACCACCTGCAAGTTTTGCAAGACGTTCTTGTAGTTTTTCACGGTCAAAATCACTTGTAGTGACTTCAATCTGTGCGCGAATTTGCGCCACACGTGCTGCAATCGCATCACTATCGCCATAGCCGCCGACCAAGGTAGTATTTTCTTTCGAAATTTTCGCCTGATGAACTCGGCCAAGCATATCAAGGGTTACATCTTTTAACTCATAGCCAAGGTCGCTCGAAATCACTGCACCACCGGTCAAGGTTGCGATATCAACAAGCATTTCTTTACGACGATCACCAAAGCCAGGTGCTTTGACTGCAACAACGGTAAAGGTACCACGTAAACGGTTCACAATCAAGGTCGAAAGCGCTTCGCCCTCAATATCTTCTGCGATGACAAGCAGTTTTTTGCCCGCCTGTACAATCTGCTCTAACAAAGGAAGCAAATCCTGAATAACAGCAATCTTTTTATCGGTAATCAGCACAACTGCTTCGTCTAGCACTGCTTCCATTTTTTCGGTATCGGTAACCATATAAGGGGTCAAGTAGCCGCGATCAAACTGCATCCCTTCTACGATTTCATTGTAGGTATCTGCGGTCATTTTGTTTTCTTCAATGGTGATAACACCGTCTGCAGTTACCTTTTCCATTGCTTGTGCAATCAACGCGCCAATGGTAGGATCACCCGCAGAGATGGTGCCAACACGAGCAATATCGTTGCTGTCTTTTATCTTCTGACTGTTCTCTTTTACCGCATCAATCGCTGCATTGACAGCCTTTTGCATGCCACGTTTTACGTCCATTGGGTTTGCACCTGCAGCTACATTTTTCATACCCTCTGTTACCATCGCCTGTGCGAGCACGGTTGCGGTAGTAGTGCCATCGCCCGCTGCATCGTTGGTACGGGTGGCAACTTCACGTACAAGCTGTGCGCCCATATCTTCAAATGCATCCTGCAATTCAATTTCTTTTGCAATGGTTACACCATCATTGGTAATCATTGGTGCACCAAATTTTTTACCGATTACCACATTGCGCCCTTTGGGACCAAGGGTGATTTTTACGGTATCTGCAAGGGTATCAATCCCCGCACAAAGTGCTTTGCGGGCTTCTTCGCCCTGTTTTAGCTGTTTTGCCATTTCTATATTCTCCTTTTATCTTAAAATTATAACGCTAAAAAACAATCTCTGCAATCTTATGCTTCTACGATTGCAAGGATGTCACTCTGGCGCACGATGGTGCACTCAGTATCATCTACCTTTACCTCAGTGCCAGAATATTTTGCAGTAAGAACTTTATCGCCAACTTTTACAATCATTTCTACTTGGTTGCCATCCACTAGCCCACCAGGACCCACAGCAACTACTTCGGACACCTGTGGTTTTTCTTTTGCACTGCCCGCAAGGATAATGCCGCTTTTGGTGGTTTCTTCTGCTTCAACCGCTTTTAAAACAACACGGTCTGCAAGAGGGATAATTTTCATGGTAAATGCCTCCTATTAAAAAATAACTTTCAAAAACTTGTTTTTAGCACTCTTGTTCTTAGAGTGCTAATAGTATTCTATCACCAAAGTACAAAAAATCAATACTTCGACTTAAATTTATTTGTAAAAAAATTATGACACACCCCTTGGTAAGATAATCTTTGCAGCCTTAGGCAAAATCGTCGCCTGAAGCAAGGTGCTCGGCGCACATTCGCCGTCCTCATTTAAAAGCATGCTTTCCCCTACTTGCTGCGGTGTAATGCTAACCGTTTTCGCACGGCAAAAAGTAATGACATCCGCCATTTCCGGCACAATTTCGCCATTTTTTAAGTGATTGCCTTTTTTGTAAACAGAAATCACTTTCGCAACACGCAGCAGTGGCATTTTCGCAATAATCATTACGTCCAAAAATCCGTCGGTCAAATTTGCCTCTGGCGCTGCATAAAAACCGCCGCCATAGGCTTTTCCATTACAAACAGCAACCATCAAGCAATTTTTATGTACCACTTCGCCATCTAATGTAATGGTTAGTTTTTGCCCTAATTTCCCAAGCAAGCATTGTGCAATCGAAAGATTATATGCCATCGATCCACCGCACAATGGCAACCGGCGGAATTTGGGAATACCATAGGCGATTTTAGCGTCTAATCCCACAGAACAAATCGCAGCAGAAACACCGTTTTCACTTTGAATTAAATCAATTTCTAATGCCTGCCCCAAAAACTGCGCCTCTAGATCTAAAAACGCGTCTCTCTCACCAAAGCTACGCAAAAAATCATTTCCGCTACCATGTGGAATGCAACCTACTATTGCATTTTCGTATAGATATGCACCATTCAGCACTTCGTTAAAAGTGCCATCTCCACCCACCGAAAAAATCGCACACGGCACACCCTGTTGCGCGATTTCTTTTGCAAGTACCCGCGCATGTCCTTTGTATTGTGTCGTTACAATATGGCAATGTTCCGCTGCGACACCCACTTTTTCAGACACCGCCATAATCTGGGCAGGGATAACTTGACTTTGATCCTTTTTACCCGCAGTTGGATTTACAATAAAATGATATTCCATGTCCTTAACTCCGTCCTCTTTTTTCACCATCGGTCAATACCCTCTACATCACATCAATTTAAAGATGGCGATTGCATTTCTTAACCTTTCAAATACGCAAGCGCGTCCTTCAAATACGTTGCACCTAACAACTGTATGCCTGCAAAATCTTTTTTATCCAGGTGATTTAAACTTTGGTTTGGGATAATCGCGCGTTCAAACCCAATGCGCTGCGCCTCACGCAGACGCAACTCTAAATTGGGGACACTGCGCAACTCACCCCCAAGACCTACTTCACCAATCGCAATCATTTTATCCGCAATCGGAATGTCCAAAAGCGAAGAAACCATGCTCAGGCAGAGTGGCAAATCACACGCAGTATCTTTTAAGTCTAAACCCCCGACAATATTGACATAAACATCCAAATTGCCAAAGAAAAATCCCGCTCTTTTTTCAAGTACTGCAATTAGTAAATTCATGCGGTTATAATCATAACCACTGCATGCACGACGCGGACTCGGGAAATTACTTTTTGCCGCAAGTGCTTGTAATTCACTCAAAATGGGTCGCGTGCCTTCCATAGTGCAAGCAACACAATTGCCTGAAACCCCCATAGGGCGGCCTTCTAATAGCTGCTGTGAAGGATTTGCAATCTCAGTTAAACCCTTACCTGTCATATCAAACATTCCAATTTCATTGGTAGAACCGTATCGGTTTTTCACCGCACGCAAAATGCGATATGGCAGCATTTTATCACCCTCAAAATAGAGCACGGTATCGACAATGTGCTCCATCACCTTCGGACCCGCTATGCCACCATCTTTGTTGACATGCCCCACAATAAAGGTGGGTATCTCTTTGCTTTTTGCCACAGCAAGTAATCGCGCAGTGCTTTCCTTTACTTGACTGACAGTACCAGAAGAGGAAGAAATATCGGCACAGCGCATCGTTTGCACCGAATCGACCACCACCAAATCAGGTTTCGTTTTTTCAATTAACCCACAGATTTCATCCACGTCATTTTCCGCCACAAGGTAGATATTTTCTTGTGGCACTGCAAGGCGAGTCGCACGCAATTTTACCTGTCGCACTGATTCTTCCCCTGTGATATATAGCACCGTATGATTACGCGAAATAGCACCACATAGTTGCAGTAAAATTGTTGATTTGCCAACCCCAGGTTCACCCGAAAGCAGCACAACACCACCCAAGACAATACCGCCACCTAGCACACGATCAAATTCACTAATGCCCGTGACAATACGGCTTTTTTCTTCAGTCATGCTAATCTCACACAACCGTTTTGCCGTAAGGCTTGTCACACCTTCTTGGCGCGGCGGCGCAATGGTTTTCCCGCTTGATGTTTTTGCTGGTTCTGCCACGACATCCTCCGTCATGGTGTTCCACGCACCACAGCTTGGGCAGCGCCCAAGCCAACGCAAGCTCGTTTCCCCACAGCTTGTGCAGACGTATACTGTTTTTAATTTTCCTTCTCGCATGTATCCCTCTTTTATTTGCTATGCATAATCACTTTAATAGCGTAAACGTTATGGTATCATTGCCATCCTTTGCGGTTGCCACAAAGTTTACGAGTGACAAGCAAAACGGCTTTTAAATAAAGCCTATAATAATCACTTTGTAATTATTATACCACGAAAAACAAAAACGATAAACCTCTATTCGAAGTTTATCGTTTTTCAGTGATATTTTATTCCGCTTTAGCAGAAAACAATCTATTTACCGTTTAAGGTCACCACCTGTACCCCACGTATCAAGCTCCATCAAATTAAGATAAATCCGCGATGGATCCGCTTCAAGCTCTTTACTAAGCATAGCAAGTGCAGCCTCTGTAAAATTCTCATTGTCTTGATATTCAGCGTTTTTAAAACAGCGCATATCGACCATGGCACAAGTTTCATCAGTGCCCGCTTTAT
>JAWXUQ010000058.1:0-16300 GCA_044426225.1 Faecalibacterium sp.
GCGATTGCCACACCCGCCCCGATGCCGCCATGGCGATTGCCGCCTGCCAAGATGCTGACACAAATGGCACCGCCCCCACAAAAAACGGTAATGTAGGCGCGGGCATGGGCTGCACCGTGGGCAAATACCGTGGCAAGGAAACCGCAATGAAGAGCGGCTTTGGCACTTATGCGGTGCAGGTGGGCGAGATAAAGGTTGGCGCGATGGTCGCCGTAAATGCACTGGGTGATATTTTTGACCCAGACACCGGTGCACAGATTGCCGGCATGTTGACCGCAGATGGCAAAGGCCT
Organism: Faecalibacterium sp.; assembly: GCA_044426225.1. GTDB lineage: Bacteria > Bacillota > Clostridia > Oscillospirales > Ruminococcaceae > Faecalibacterium. The sequence continues at coordinate 293 of JAWXUQ010000058.1, forward strand.
GCGCAGCACCGAAGCAGAACTATATGCCGACATGGCAACCCCTCATAATATTTTCACGGGGAACACCACCATCGGCGCAGTGATAACCAACGCAGCCTTTAGCAAGGCAGAACTGAATAAAATTGCCGCCATGGCGCACAATGGCTATGCGCGCAGCATTCGCCCCGTGCACACCACCGCAGACGGCGACTCAATCTATGCCCTTTCGACTGGCAACCAGACTGCCGATATCAACGCGATTGGTACCCTTGCCGCCTATGTGATGGCAAAGGCGGTGGCGCGTGGAGCAGCGGCAGCAGCGGCATTGGACGGGTTTATCAGTGTGCAAGAACTGAACCAGTAAGAAAGATGCCAAACAAAATCCGTAAAACACATTAAAATTCGTTTTTCGAGGCGCAATTGTATGATATAATAGCTATATAAAATAGCGATATCTGCTGTTGCGCTTTTAATTTGTTTTTCCGAACTTAACACCCACACATACAAAAAGGATGAATTCTATGAAACCTTATGCATTCGGCATTGACCTTGGCGGCACCACCGCAAAACTTGGATTTTTCACCACAGATGGCACCCTGCTTGAAAAATGGGAAGTGCCCACCAACAAAACAAATGATGGCGCAAATATTTTGCCAAACCTTGCCGCCGCAGTCCGTGCCAAAATGGCAGAACGTGAAATCGGCTTTGATGCTCTTGCAGGGGTTGGCATTGGTGTGCCGGGCGCGGTGCGTGAAAATGGCTATGTGCCAGTCTGCGCCAACCTCAATGGATTTGGTGATTGCAATGTATCCGAAGCGCTTTCCAGTTTGTTGGACGGCATTTTTGTAAAAACCGCCAACGATGCCAACATCGCAGCCCTTGGTGAATACTGGATGGGCGGCGCAAAGGAATACCAAAGCGTTGTGCTGACCACCCTTGGCACCGGTGTGGGCGGCGGTGTGATTGTAAACGGTAAAATCATGACAGGCGGGCACGGCGCAGGCGGCGAAATTGGGCATATCACAGTAAACCGCTCAGAGCGCGCCATTTGCGGCTGCGGCAAAAAAGGCTGCCTAGAGCAATATTCTAGCGCGACTGGTGTGGTGCGCGGTATGAAACGCATTTTGGCAGAATTTTCTGATCCAAGCATGCTGCGTGACAAAGACTTTGCCGCCAAGGATGTGTTTGACGCAGCGCGTCAAGGAGATGCCCTTGCACAGCTGAGCATTGATGAAATGTCTGCCCACCTTGGACATGCACTCTCGACCATTGCCGAAACGATTGACCCCGAAATTTTCCTACTCGGTGGCGGTGTTTCAAAAGCCGGCGATATCTTGACCGAAGCGGTGACCAAGCACTTTAAGAAATGCGTCTTTTCTGCCTGCCGCGAAACCCCCATCAAAATCGCAACCCTTGGCAACGATGCCGGTATTTACGGCGCAGTAAAACTGATTTTACCCGAATAATATTTCCCTAACCGAACCCTCTAACGATTTGCTGCAATGCAAACGCTAGGGGGTTCGCTTATTTTCAGAAAAAACAACGCGTGAATATGCGCGCAGACTGCAGCGACACCCGCATGCAATCACGCACCCGTACCACAGCAACGCGAACCGAACGCGCCACCCCACTAAAAAAGCAAAAAATCGGAGTAGCATCCGCCACTCCGATTTCAGATATCATTTTGTTTTTTACAAACTTTTTCCGCTTGGGATTTGGTTCCACAGGCGATAATAAATGCCCTCTTGAGCGAGCAATTCTTGGTGATTGCCCTCTTCTGCAATGCCTTCTTCGCCAAGCACCAAAATGCGGTCTGCGTTTTTGATGGTGGTTAGGCGGTGCGCAATGGTCAGGGTGGTGCGCCCTACGGCAAGGGCATCTAGGCTGCGCCCTACAATGATTTCGCTTTCGTTATCTAGTGCACTGGTCGCTTCGTCCAAAATCAGGATAGATGGGTCTTTTAGGAACACGCGTGCAATGGCAATGCGCTGCTTTTGCCCGCCCGAAAGTTTGACCCCGCGCTCACCTACATAGGTATCATATCCCTTAATCAGTGCCTCAATAAAGCGGTCTGCACCTGCCATCTTGGCAGCTTTTTCTACCTCTGCACGAGTGGCATCTGGTTTGCCATAAGCAATGTTCTCTGCCACGGAACCGCTAAATAAATACACATCCTGCTGCACCACACCAATGGCATCACGCAGGCTTTTCATGGTGACTTTCTTGATATCCTGCCCATCGATGGTAATGCTGCCACTGGTGACATCATAAAAACGTGGGATTAAATTGCAAAGTGTTGTCTTGCCGCCACCAGAGGGTCCTACCAGTGCGATATGCTCGCCCGGACGAATGGTAATGTTGACATCACGCAACACGGAATTATGGTCATCTGGGTATTCAAACGATACCTGCTCAAACGCAATCACCCCATCGGTGAGGTTTAGTTCGGTTGCATCTGGCGCGTCAGTGATTTCAATGGGTGTATCGAGGATTTCATAAAAGCGCTCAATGCCCGTCATCCCGCGCTGGAACTGCTCTGCAAATTCAACAATACGGCGGATGGTTGCAATCAACGTTGCCACATAGAGCACGTAGGCCACCAAATCACCTGGCTGGATTTTCCCGTAAATTAGGAACAAGCTGCCGCACAAAATCACCACAATATACATCAGCCCATCAAACAGGCGGGTGGAGCACTGGAACATCGCCATATAGTGATAGCTTTTCTTTTTGATTGCGCCAAACAACCCATTACCCTGCTCAAACTTTTCGTTTTCTAGGGCTTCTGCACCAAAGGCTTTGACCACACGCTCGCCCAACAGGCTATCTTCAATTTGCGCATTTAGCTCACCAATTTGCACGCGTTGGGCACGGAACACCTCTTTAAGGCGATGGTTTAAATGCATCGAAACAAGCATCATCAGCGGAATGCAAAGGAAGAGCACCAATGTGAGCGGCACACTGTATGTACACAAAATACCAAAGCTGACCACAATTTTGATGCTCGCAATGAAAAACTCCTCAGGGCAATGGTGCGCAAACTCCGTTACATCAAACAAATCGTTTGTGATGCGCCCCATGATTTGCCCAATTTTGGTGTTGGAATAATAGGTCTGCCCTAGCTTTTGCAGATGAGCAAAGGCATCGCGGCGCATATCGGTTTCGATATAGACACCCATGATATGCCCCACGCTCGCCATATAATACTGGGCGGCGGCATCAATGATACGCAGCACAAAATAAATTAAGGTCAGCTTTAAGACAATGCCCATGGTCAGCATGGCAATATCGGTGGTTGCGGCATTGGTGATATAGCGCAAAATCAGCGGCAACACCATATCGCAAATGCAAGTCAGCGCCGCACAGAGCAAATCGAACACCATGATTTTCCAGTATTTTGCCTCATACGGCCAAAAGCGTCGCATTAAGGTGGTGCTGCTCATGTGGTGGGCAGTGCTTTGCCCATTTGCAGCGGGCTGCGCCGCCGCGTTTGTTTGTTGTTTTGCCATAGTTCCCTCTCTATTTCTAACGTTCCAAGTCACACTATTTCAAGTCATTGTATTCCGAATAAAATAATCCACAATCTTTATCGGGATGGTTCAAACCCGTTTAATTTAACCAATTGCGCCAAATGCCCTGCACGCAAATGCAGGAGCATGTGTGAGGAGCGCGCTTTACCACAAGCTACTCTAACACAAAAAAGCCGATGGTTTCGTTTTTATTCGCCTGCGCAAAGTATAAGCAATCGCCAATTTGGGATACACTAGTCAACATGTTTAGCCCTTTTGAGCCATCGCCCGCATAGCTTGCTACAAAGTTCCCCTCAGCATCTAGCGCAACCGCAAGCCCTTTGCCATTATATTGCAGCAAGGCATCGCGGGTGCCCTGTGGCAAGCGCAGCAACACCTCTCGCCATGCCGGCAACGCACTAAGCGACTCAAACCAAGACATTTGCGTGGCAGAAAGCGCCACCCACAAAGTGCCATCCTCCGCCACAGAAAGCCCCGCAGGATAACCCGCTAAGCCCTCGCAGATTAGCACCGTACCCACTGCGCCAAGCGTCTGTGCACGCGTATCGACCGAAACCGACCAAACGCTGCTATCGGTAAACTGGCTGATGTACAGTACATCCTCCTGCGCACAAAGGGCAAGCCCTGCCCCAAAACAAAGCCCGCTGACCATTACCTCACAGCTACCTGTTGTAGGGTCATAGGCATATAGCACACCGTCTTGGCTGTGCGCGGTTTGGGCGGTGCGCAAGGCCGCTAATGTACCCCCACATTCCACTGCCGAAATATCTGTTGCATTTAAAATATAAATCATACCGTCTGCGGCAACTGCCACCCCTGTCGGGTAAGATAGGCCATCCCCCGCGCTATACGAAAGCAGTGGCTCAACGGTGACAGCAAAGCCATCAAAAGAGGCCATCAGCAATGCGCCACCTGTATCATCATACAGTGCATCGGTAAAAATGATATTATTTTCTGCGTCAAAATCAAAGCTCATGATTTCGCCACCAGTGGAAACTAGCTCCGTTAAGCCAGTGCCGTTTTCACGAATGCGGATGATTTTTCCGCCCTCTGCCGCCGCATAAATCCAGTCATTATAATAACGAATTTGGGTAATGTTTTGATACCCTTCTATCGATAAGGTTTGGTCTGTACTGGATACCGATGCCACGCTATAAACCTCTGCATCCACTGCGCCTTGCGTGCCTTGCGCATAGGCATTGACCTGCATGGGCAGCGGCCAAACCGCCAAGTATAACACGCTAGACAGCAATATAGCGCCTAGCACACTAAACACCACCATCTTAATTTTTGCATTGCGGATTTTTTCCTGTGCGAGGCGCTCTGCTCGGCGTTGCGCGACCACCTTTTGCAAGCGCTTATTCCGCTTTAAGTACATATTTTGATATTTCTTAAATTTCTTGATGACTGCGGGGCCAAACAAAATTGCCACAATGCAGACAAGTAAGCCTATTTCGAGCATGCCTAGTGCCATACAGAACTCCTTTTCGTGCGCCTATTTCCAAAGGCGAAGGCAGATTGATTGCTGCCGCTTTTTTCCATTTCTTTTAGGGGCTATTCACCCATTTTCTTATTCCTTAGTATAGCACACTTTAGCGTGTATTAGCAATCAAACACAGGTGATATTCTGATGCTATTTTCAAAAAAAACTTACATTTTTTTGCCAGATTGTCGATAAAAAAATCCGCGCTAGTTTGCCTTTTGCCGCTAAAAACGGTATAATAACAACATGCTTATTTCTACATAAGCAATTCCTATCATGATACCACAGTAGAATGGAGTTTTTTTGAATGAAATTATTTGATCAATGCGTCAATCTTGCCAAAAAGTGGCGCCACTTTCTCATTATCTGCGCGCTCATTTGTGGTGTTCTGGTAATGGCGGGTTGGATTTATATGGATAACATCCGCGCAGTTACCACCAATACCACCTATGCATGGGTGGTGGATAATGCCCAAGCCGTCAGTGAACCGATTGCCGCAGATGGCTCGTTCCGCCAGAGCTTTACCACATCTGATCCCGTATTTGGCGGTGGTTTTATCTTTACTATTTACGATGAAATTTGCTATGGCACCGTCACCCTCTCCCTTGAGGATGAAAGCGGGCAAACCCTCGCAAGCACCAGTATGCTCGGCATTGATTTATATGATAACACCTTTCAGCAAATCGCCTTTCCTAGTGGGGTATACCCCGATGGCGAAACCACCTATACCTATGTGATTACCTTTGCCCCCGATGCGGGCAGTACCAATAATCTTGGGGTATGGGTGAGCGAAGAGACATTTGATGGCATTGCTCCATACACACTCAACGGCGAAACCGCCGAAACCTGCGCAAGTTTTGCAATTGTGACAAACTATGCAGGCACCTTTATCATCGGCGCATTTTTTGCCTGTGCTATTTTCGTTGCCCTTGCCCTTGCAGCGGGGTATTGGCTGCTCTTTATCCGCAAGGCAAAATTGCACTGGATTTTCGTTTATTTTGCCATCACGCTAGGGCTTATGTATATGATGCTTATCCCCCCGTATGTGGCGCCCGATGAAGAAACCCACATCCACACTGCCTATGCCGTTTCTAATACCATTTTGGGAATTGAAAATGAAACATGGGTCAGCATGCGCGTGAGCGATGCCATTTCGTTTGACACCGCCGATGCCCTGGATGTTTTCAGCTATCAGACCATCGCACAAGAGCTGTTTGGCAAGTGCGCGGATAGCACCATCATCGCGACTGACTACACCACCGTATACACCGAGCCTTTTTATCTGTACCTCGCAAGCACTATTGGCATTACCATCGCACGGCTATTCAACTTCAATTATCTGACTGCGATTTATTTTGCGCGGGTAATGAACTTGCTTGCCTATACTGCCATTGTGGCACTGGCCATTTACCAGATGCCCCGCTTTAAACGCATTTTGTGCACCGTTGCATTGCTGCCCATGCCGCTGATGCTTGCCTCTGCGGTAAACTACGATGCCATCGTGATTGCGACTGCGCTGCTTTACACTGCAATCATCCTAAAGACCTTACAAACGCAAGACAAATTCTCTTGGAAACAGCTCATCTTGGTTGCGGTGCTCGGCTTGTTACTTGCACCGATGAAAAAGCTCTATGTTTTCCTGTGCTTATTCTGCTGTATTTTACCGCTGAAAAAATGCCCCGCCTTTGTGCAAAAGCATTTCTGGAAAGCTGTTGCGTTTTGCTTCGTTCTAGTGCTCTGTGCCATTCCCTTTATCTGTAAGGTGCTGTTTATCACACCCACCTATCTGCAAATGATGGCAAATTTTGTCCTCCCTGAGGTGAACCCACTCAACATTGATTACAATGAATATTATATGTGGTTTGCGCCTTATATCTTAACGCATATCCCCGGCGCAATCAAGATGCTTTTACGCACCATCCAGGAAAACACTGGACTATACCTTGTGCAGATGGTTGGCGGCAAAGCGGGCGAATACATTCTGCTTGATTTGCCCATCTGGACACCGCTGATTGGGGTGCTGTATGGCACGCTGTTCCTCTCTACTGTACCGGTCAAAGGCGAAGGCGAACCGCTACTAAGCCTGCCCCAAAAATGTTGGAGTGCGCTGCTTGCCCTTGTGACGGTTGCGGGGCTGTTTGTGGTATGCCTGTCTTGGACATCACTGCGTGATAGCACCATTTGGGGCATCCAAGGGCGCTATTTTGTACCACTACTGCCCATGGTGCTGCTGATTTTCCAATCAAAGGTGATGATATTGCAACAAAACCTTGCGCGGCAACTGGTTTTAATTTTGGCAATCAGCAATGTAATTGCCGCCGCAAGTGTGTTCCAACAAATCATGACCTTTGGGTATAACACTTAATCTCTGTTTTGCAAACGCCTTGTAATCCATGGCAGCAAGTATACCGTTCATTTGCGCAAAAAAGAGGCTTGCAATCTCTTGCTGTTCGGCGCAGCAACGGAACACACACCCACAAAAATCAAAGACACTGAAAACCAAAAGACACCTGCCACAGTTTGCGTACCATGCACAAACTTGTGGCGGGTGCCTTTTTAAGTAGTTTTATTTAAACTGTTACACTTGTGCGTTTAGGCGCTCTACATAAACATAAAACGCACCATAAACCGTCCCATCGCTGCAAATCAGCTTTGCCTTTAGGGTATCCTCACCGCTACCGGGGATATCCACCACAACGCTGCCCTGCATGCCATCTGCCGAGGCGGTATACAATTTGCCGTTCACCATCAATTGCACCGAAGCCACCTCAATTGCTTTTTTGGCAAGGTGCTGATAGGGTGCGGGCTCTTTCACGCGCTCGTCGGGTAAGCCCTGCGCAATAAAGCCTTCTAACTCTTCTGGCCAGCGACTGATGGTAAAGCGGTATTTGCCTGCCGCGGCATATTCCACCGCCCAAATGCCACAGGATTGCACAGCGGCTGCCACGTGGTTTTGATTCCAGGCCACATCGCCAAGCACATCCATTGAGTCAAGGCGGGTGGGATTTTCGTGCAGATCGCCAAGCAACAGCGCATTATACTTATGCATTTCGGGGTCTACCTCTGCCCACCATGCCTCATGTGCGGCGCGTAGCTCTGCCACTACTGCGGGGTAATCCGCGCTGACATCCTGCTTTTGCGAGGGGTCAGTACTTAAATCGTAAAGCTCTACCCCGTTAATGAGGCGCCAACGATTTTTCATGACGGCATTTTCCCATTTTGGTGGGGTGTGCGTCCACTGGTGCAATTGCTGGAAAGCAACGCGGTCTGTTGGGATTGCCTCGCCCCGCAGCAACGCGCCGCCAAGTGAAATGCCATCGCCATGAAAACGCTCAGGCAGGGGTAAGCCGCAAACCTCCGCAAGGGTGGGAATGAAATCAAGGTGAATGGCAAGCCCATCGATATCGCCCTGTGTTAGGTTGCCATTTGCATAGCGGATAAAGAAAGGCACGCGGTGTCCACCCTCATAGTTTGAAACCTTTTTGCCACGCATCCCTGCGTTATACCCACGGACAAGGTGCTCATTTTCATCAAAGGTGCCGCAGCCACTGCTGCCATTATCCGTCATGAAAATCAGGATGGTATCATCCTCAATCCCAAGCGTTTGCAGCATGGTGCGCAATGCACCAAAGTTTTCATCAATGTTTTCAATCATCCCATAAAAGGCGGGTTCGACAATATCGGGGTTGCCCTCGTATTTTTTAGAATATTTTTCCTCAACTAAGTAAGGCGAATGGGGCGCATTGGTGGCAATGTAAGCGAAGAAAGGCTTATCCCCTGCGGCATGCTGCTCACGGATAAACTGCTTTGCGCAATCGAACCAGACATCGGTGCAATAACCATCGTATTTGGTGGGCTCACCATTTGCAAAATAGGTATCATCAAAATAGTTGTTACCCCAGAAATCAGGGGTTTGCCCTACACCGCCGCCCTTGTGCGCGACCACACGCTGAAAGCCACGGTCTTGTGGGCGGTAGGGGTAGTTGTCGCCAAGGTGCCATTTGCCAAACATACCAGTGGCATAACCATTATCCTCAAACAAATTGGCAAGGGTGTATTCTGCACGGCTTAAAATGGAGCGACCCCAACAGGTTGCCCAGACACCATTGCGCAAGGGGCTGCGTCCGCTCATTAAGCCGCCACGGCTTGGCGCACACAGAGGTGAGACATGATAATCGGTAAAGTGGGCGCTTTCGGCATGGAATGCGTCAATACAGGGGGTTTGAATCCATGGGTTGCCTGTACAGCCAAGCTCACCATAGCCTTGGTCATCCGTCAGCACAAAGATGACATTGGGTTGCTTTTTCGTTGCCATGATACTTCTCCTTTTTTAATAAACTACATCACTTTATAAATCACAGGATAACCCCTTGCGTATCATTTTGCATGACGATACGCAAATTACCCTAACAAAACAACTTTATAGGATGCCTAAATTGGTCAGCACAAGCAATATCCCCGATAAAAACAGGACACATACCACAATGTTCTTGACCGTTTTTTCTGATACAAACCGCGAAAAGAAAACACCTGACGCAATGCCCGCAATCATAAAGGGAGCAAGGGTAACAGCAAGGCGCAAACTTTCAAAGGTCATGATGCCAGTGGCTAAGTATAAGAAAAGCCGAAAGATATTATCGACAAAAAAGACCGCACAAATGTTACCACGGAATGCCTCCATGTTTTCGGTGGTGCGGGTGATGTAAGCGGCAAGCATGGCGCTGATGCCAAATAGTCCGGCGCAAAGCCCCGCGATTAACCCGATGAAAAACAGAAGCACCGGCGATGCCTTTTGCTTTTGAGGGTTGCGCTCACGCAGATACATCTCAATGGCAATGCCGATGACAACAAAGCCAAACAGCACCTTGATGGTGGTAGCATCCCCCACCGAAAGCCAAAGTACACCCGGAATGCTGCCTGCAAGCATGAGCAGTGAAAGCGGCACAACGACTTTAAGGGAGACGCTTTTGCGCTCTTTCCAAACAAAATAAAGATTAGCCGGGATATTGAGCAGCAAATCCATCGGGGTGATGTTAACCGTGTTGGTACGAAAACTCATAATCGAGCCAAAAATGAGGGAATTCGCAAAGCCAGAAATCCCTTTGATCCAAAAAGCCGCAAAGACGGCCATTGCCATATACCAAAACATCATGCCTCTTTCTGCGCAGCCTTGCGCCCTTTGGGTAGAGGTATCCCCAATACAATCGAGATACCAATGGCAAGCGCCACCGCGATTTTTAAGGTTTCAATTCCCTTCGTCATACAAAGGGTGAGATCGCCCTGCATAAAGTAATAGGCGGTATAGTATAGCGTTGCGCCCGGCACCAGCGGGAAAATCCCGCTAAACAAAAACACGGTCACAGGCGCTTTTTGGCGCATGGCAAAAAACCGCGCAAAAATGGTAAGGGGCACACTGGCCAAAAGAGTTGCAATGACAACACTCGGCTGCAACTGCAATGCAAACAGGTAAACTGCCCACGCAAGCGCACCATTTAGCGCACAGGCAAGGTGATGCTGCCGTGGCGTGCCAAACAAAATGGCAAAACAGAACGTGCCCAGACCCGCCATAAAGATATCGCGTAACATGAGTAACAGGTTCATATCGCACCCCCTGTCAACAATTGCCCAAGCCAGAGCACCAGACCCGCGCCGATGGCAATGCTTGTCGCGACTAGAACCGCGTCAATCATACGGATAGTGCCCGATAGATAATCTGCCCGCACAAAATCACGGATTGCCATGGTAAAGGCTACACCAGGGGTTAAAATCATAAATGCGCCAATGATGGCAGCACTGGTATCAATCGAAAGAGTGGCAAACATCAGCACCGCCGCCACACAAAAGGCAGCAACCAATGCCGCGCCACTTAGGCGCTGAAACAAATTCTCTACCTTGCGCGTCTCGCACCAATAAAGATACCCGCCGAGTGCCGCGCCCGCACAAAGCGAAACAAGCGCATCGAGAAAGCCCCCGCCAAACAAAAAGCAGAAGCTAAACGAGCCAAAGGCACTGGCAAGCACCCGCGTTTTGGCGGTGATAGAGGGCATTGCAATCGCCTGCGCGAGGGCAAGATCCGCCTGTTCAATCGTCAAATCACCGGCGGCAATTTGGCGCGAAAGGGCATTGATGGCAGCAACCCTACCAAGGTGCACCCCACGGCTTGCCACGTTGCGCAGCTCTGCAAGCTGTGCCCCACCCGCGCTGACGAAAATGCCGTTGGTGATGACATATACCTGAAAAGAGGGCAAATCATAGCTTTTTGCAATGTGCTGCATGGTTTGCTCTACCCGAAAGACCTCTGCACCGTTTTCAAGCAGAGTTTTGCCTGCCTCGATGATAAATGCCAAGATACGGCGATGCTCTGCCTGGGCAGCGCTGATTGCCACAGCGTTATCCTCTGCCACAGGAGCATGCGCTGCCGCCGGGCAATCTATGCGATGTTCTTCAACCACGAATGTTCTCCCTTACCGCAATGAAATCGGGGTAATTTGTATATAGGTGCTGTGCGATAATTTCCATCATCAGGAAATCTTCTTCGGAATCAATGTCTAAAATACCGGTGTCTAGCATAACGGATGTGCCAATTTTGCCATCCCATAAAATGCCGGTGGTATTGTTTGCCAGAAAATCGCGCGATAACACATAAATGCTCGCATTCAAATCGTAAATTGCAGGCGCTTGTTGGCGGGCGGTAAAGGGGACGTTATCCATCACCTTGACGAAATGGTCGCCCTCTTCTCTCACCATATTAAAATAAGGGTTGCGACGGGATGGGGTCACACTGAAAATCAAATCTAAATCCTCACGCGTTGCGTATGCGTGGTAGGAATTTGCAATGTCCTGTGCGGTGCGCAGTGGGCTAGTGATATCAAGGTCAATCACCACATCATAGGGCGCACCCTGCTTTTCTTCCATCCGCATGAGGCTATCTTTGAACACATCCATTTTGGGGACGGTATCGCCCGCCAGTGCAGCCCCACGAGGCAAAAAGGTTACCTCTGGATATTGCTCCGCCACAAGGGCGGCAAGGGCATCGCTGTCCGTGTTTAAACAAATGCTGACTGCGACCTCTGGGTTTGCCTTGATGAATAATTCTGCGGCGGAAAGGGTGTAATAAACAAGGGGTTTGTCACAAAAGGTTTTGAGGTTTTTGTTTTGAAAGCCCTTGCTGCCCGCACGGCCGCAGATGGTGATTAAACATTGTTTCATAGGAATTGCCTTTCTGCTATTTTCACATCAAATGATGATACAACTTTTGATCCGCACATTATACTTTGCCGTTGCTCCGCGTAGCAAAGGGTGCAAAACACCTTGCGCTGCTTATTGCCCCAGTGTCAGCCGCAATACGTCTAACCCCTCAGCAGGTGGATTTTTGCTTTGGATGGCGGTAGCATCTAATGCGTAATCAAGGAAATAATCGAGCTCTCGCAGATAGCGCTTATTCACGTCCTCTGCGTAGTTTTCTACCCTGCCATCGGGTAGGGTTAGGGTGCCTGCGCCAAAATCAGCAACCAATGTCCCCTCTTTGGTGAACAGCTCAATATTGCGGCGATAGGTGCGCCCGAAATAGTCAAGATGCAACTCACACAACAGGGTTGGGTACTGCGCGATATAAATGCTCAAATCATCGCTATCAATCTCTAGGGCGGAATAAGTGCCCTTAAAATGATGCATGGCAAGAGGCTTGCCAAACAAATCAACCAGATAATCCCATTCGTGGATTAAATCAATCGTTACCCCGCCACCAAGGGCGCGGTGGGCAGAATAGACAGTGCGATAATCCACCCCAGGGCGCCAATCGGGCAGATAGCTCGAGCAGATTGCCCGTGCCGAATAGGGCGCTGCCTCTGGATGATTGGCAAGGTATTCTTTGAGCGCAAGCATGGCACCACACCACCGCATAGGGGCTGCGACGTATGCTTTTTGGGCGGGAGGAATGATTTCTGCTAGCACCAAATCGGTTTGGGTGGCATCGAAAATTGGTTTTTCGATAAAAAGTGCACCTACCCTCCCCTGTAACTGAGCGAGCACATCCGCATGATAGGCGGTAGGGTTGGTGATGAATGCAATGTCATAAAAAGGCAGCTGCGCCACTTGCACTTCGGGCGATAACCCGCCTTGCGTGCCAGTAGGGCGAGCGCCACTAAGATTACATTGCCCTTCTGTATTTGCCTGCGACAAACTGGTGAATTGCGCTGTCAGCTGCTGCGCCACCCCATCGCGCAAGGGGCGCGATAGATCACTGCGCAGGGCATCCACCCGCAAGGCAATGCCACGCTGCGCACACAGGGCGGTGAGGTTTTTCAAATGCCGTGTGCCGATAGAGCCTAAGCCCACAAACAGCGCGGTGATGGTTTTGGTTTGCATTGGTTTTCTCCTTTTGTTGGCGGTCAAATCACAAGATAACAAGAGCAAATCACAGCAACTATGATCGCCGCGTGATACGCATACAATCACTTAAATTGTGCCCTCTTAGCCCCTAACACTTATGCTATCTCAATCCAATAGCGCTGGGTGATCCGCTCACCCGCTGTCACTTCGTTTTCAAGCACTCCGCCATTGGCTAAAATCGTTTTTGCCGAGGCGATATTTGTCTTATCGCAGGTAATTAGTGCACGTGTAATGCCAAGCGCCTTACATTTCACAAGGGCAAGGGCTAGCATTTGGGTTGCAATGCCTTTTTTGCGCTGCGCGGGCAGGACGCTATATCCAATATGCCCGCCAAACTGCAACAGATGGTCGTTTAGGCGGTGGCGAATGTCAACCATCCCAAGTAAATTGCCCGCACCATCTATTGCCAAGTAGGTGGTGGATGGCACAAGCCCCGGCTGCACCGTTTCCTCTTTACCGTTGTTTTGCCATGCGGTAAACCATGCGGCAAAGCTAGGGGCATCCTTTAGCCCTGCCGTGCCATCCATGCTGTCGCCCTGCTGCAAAAAGGCAGCCTTATAGGCAAGAATTTGTTCTTTTTCCGCCGGGGTTGGCAACATCAATCTTACTTCCATTATCCTATCCCTCACACACTGCGGTGGCACAATGCCCCGCTATTATCCTCTATTTAAAGTATCTCGCACCTGCACCGCCGCCGCAAATAATGCGGGCGATGCCTTGCGCAGGGTATATTCATCAAAATCCTTGCTGCCCATCGAAAGGTTGGGATTGCGGTATGCCATCTCGCTTTCACAAAGTTGCAACCCCGCCATGTGGAAGGTCTTTACCCCTGTTTCGTGATAAATGGGCGCGATTTTATCGGCATTAATGCCACCACATGCCATGATTTCCACCCGCCCGGCACTGTATGCTTGCAATTGTTTCAGCATCGCAATCCCCTGCAAGCCATCGGGCGCCTGCCCTGAGGTAAGGACGGTAGCAATCCCCAACTGTGCAGCAAGGTCAAGGGTGGCAAAGATATCCTGCGTCATGTCAAAGGCACGGTGTAGCGTGACCGGTAAACCGCCCGCCGCCGTAATCGCCTGCGCCATGCGAGGTACATCTAAGATGCCATCCTTGGTAAGAACACCAACCACAAAGCCATCCGCACCCATGGCGCGGAACTGCTCTATTTCGGCAAGCATGGTGGAAAACTCTGCATCCGAATACAAAAAATCACCAGAACGCGGGCGAATAAGGACATTAATCGCGCAATCACACCCCGCCCGCAGCAGTGGAAAACTCGCAAGGCTAGGGGTAGTGCCACCAATTTCAAGGTTTGCGCAAAATTCAAGGCGATTGACCCCAAGGGCACTGACCGCCTGCCCACATGCCACGCTACCCACACAGGCCTCTAGGTATAGCTGTTTCATAGTTCTCCTTTTATGCCTATCTGTTTCTATTTGGCTTGTTCCCTTGTGTTATCGGTATGCATAATGCGCAATTTATTACACAAGTACTTTATGCCTCAATCTGCTCGATTAAATCAATCACCGCTTGGTCTTGGGCAAAGCTCCAACGCGGTGCCTCACCCTGCTCTAGCATGGCAAAGAAATTCGCAAGCTCGTCCACATAGGCATTTTCGACAATATTATCGCTATAACGGCTATCGTGCTCTACTGCTTCATAGGTGTTGACCGGGGTTTTCTCCCCTGTCGCTGTGTCAAACTGATACAATGCCTTGGGGTTGCCCTCCCAAAAGAGATGCAGCCCTTCGCCGTAGCATTCAAAATTACGCACCGCCTTGGGGCTGACAATATCGACTGCAAGCACCCCTTTGGTGCCATTTTTGTGGCAAAGGGTAACAAGATAACTGTCTGGATAATCAAGCTCTAACGCACTGATTTTATCCTTTTGCACCTGCACACTTTCCACTTCGCCAAAGGCATCGACAAGCCACGGCAGGTCAATGCCGAAAATTTCGCGCACACCACCGGTGCGTTTATCCCCAACAAAAAAGTTTTTATAGTTTTCCCATGGATGCCAATCGGGTAAATACTGCCCAATGTGATAAATATAGCGGACAGGTTTGCCGGTTTCTTGCCAGAACTTTTCGACCTGCCCCTTGATAAATTGGGTTTCGCCACGGTATAACATAGTAGAGGAAAGGAACAAGGGAAGGTTTTTTTGGGCGGCAAGGGCGGTATTTTCGGCATAGCCATCATCGACCAGATTTAGTTCAGTGAACACGGGCAAGCCCGCCTGTAATAGCGCAGTGATAATCCCTGCATGGGTGATGGGCGCAGTGCAGACAAGGGCTGCGTCTGGTTGCTGCGCGGCAACTGCTGCGGCAATGCTATCATAGGCGGCAATGCCAAGCCCCTCTGCTTCGGCGCGGCGGGCTTCGGTGCGGTCTACCCCACAGATTTCTATTTCGGGGCGCATCCCCTTAACAAGGCGCGCACGGCGCTTGCCCATGCTGCCAAGCCCTACAATTAGTATTTTCATGTCGAAATTCTCCTTTTTGTATTGTTTTGTGCAGTTGTTTTCACTAAAAACACCACACCGACCGCCAGAAGCGCCACTTGCGCCAATATTATAGATCATAAAAAGCCTTGGGTTTGCCCATTGCGGGTCAACTAGCGC
>JAWXUQ010000059.1:0-16257 GCA_044426225.1 Faecalibacterium sp.
CAACGGAAGTTAATACGATTTATCTAAACAAGAAGAAGATAACTGCCTTTGCCTGCCCGACACCCTTCCACTGTGCGCCACTGCGCCCATAGAAGGTTTCGTAGATGTTCAGTGCAAGCATCTGGCTTGCGTTTGCGGGCTCGCCAGAGGTAAGGGAAAGGTTCTGGTCAAACAGTTTAAACGAGTTTGTCAGGGTTAAGAAGGTGCAGATGGTGATGCTAGGCATAATGCAGGGCAGCTTGATTTTGGTAACGATTTCGCTGTTGGTCGCGCCATCAATCTGGGCAGCCTCAATCAAATCGCGGGGGACACCCTGTAAACCGGCGATATAAATAATCATCATATAGCCGATTTGCTGCCAGCACATGAGGATCACTAAACCTAAGAAGCCTAGCTTTGCATCCAGTGCAATCAGAGGCAAGCCAAGGTTTGTAAAAATACCATTCAGCAAAATTTGCCAAATGTAACCAAGAATAATGCCGCCAATCAGGTTTGGCATAAAGTAAACGGTGCGGAAAATATTTGTGCCGCGAATGTTACGGGTTAGCACTAGGGCAATCAAGAATGCAAACACGTTAATTAAGGTGGTGGAAACCACGGTGAATGCCGCAGTGAATACAAAGGCATTCAAGAAGGTCGCATCTTGGAACGCAAGCACATAGTTTTTAATTCCGTTAAAGCTAGCGTTGCTCACGGTGGTGAATTCATGGAAGGATAGGTAAACACCCCATAAAAATGGCCAGATAAAGCCAATGCAAAAGGCGACAAATGTGGGAAGCACAAAAATCGGCCAATATTTTTTGATAGATTGTGCCATGGCAATTCCTCTCTCTGATGTTGCTATAAGAAAAAAACAGGGGCAGGTTTTTGCCCGCCCCTGTCTGGTGGTTCTTAATTGCACGAAGGTTAGCACCCGCACGCAAATGCGAAATGCAACGCTTGGTATTTGTAATGATTAAGCGTTTGCGAGTGCGTATTCCGATGCCCAACCATCGATGAATGCAGTTTCAACACCTGCCCAGTCGCCAGTGCCTGCGGCATAAGCGGTCAGTGCAGAGCCAAGACCATTTTTCCACTCTTCCGAAGGCATCGAGGTGAAGCACCATGTAACAGAGGTTTTGCCTGCTGCAACATATTCATCCGCGATGGTAACCAGTGGGTTGCTGCTTGCTTTTGCTGCTTTGAAAGGTACTACAAAGCCCATATCATCTGCAAGGCAAGCGGTGCCAGTTTCACTGGTAACAACCCAGTTTAGGAAGGCAAGGGTTGCTTCGATGTCAGCATCCGATGCGTTTTTGTTGACACACCAGTAGTTCTCAGAACCAGTGCATAGACCCTGATTTTCTTCGCCGTCTGCGCCAATGTAGATGGGCAGCATGCCAAGGTTATCATCGCCAAGTCCTGCAAGGTCGCCGTAAGCCCAAGTACCATTCTGATAGAAGATAGCCTGTTCGCCAACCATTTCAGCCACAGCGTCATCGCCAGTAGCGGCTGCTAGCATGGATGGGTCGATGGTGCCATTGTTGATGTAAAGGTCAAAGATGTCTTTGTAGCCATCTAGGTAAGTGCCTTTGATTGCTGCGGTAGAGCCAATGCCATCTGCCTGATATTCATAGTAGATAGGAAGGTTTGCAAGATGGGTCTTAAAGCGCCAGTCAGAGGAGCCGTCCATACCAGAGGAGCTAAATGCACCAGAAATACCAAGCTCGCCACAGCGGGACTGAATGTCCTCTACCACGTCTTTGAGGCTTGCAAAGTTGGTGATGTCGCTTTCAGAATAGCCTGCGTAGCCAAGCAATGCTTTGTTATAGATGATGCCGTAGGTTTCGATAACCCATGCAATACCTGCAAGGGAAGCGCCATCGTATAGTGCGAAGTCCTCACTGGTCAGCTGACCGTATACATCGCTGCTCGAAAGGTCATAGCAGTAATCTTTCCAACTAGCAAGACCAACAGGACCATTTACCTGGAACAGGGTAGGTGCTTCGGTTTTTTCGATTTCGCTCATCAGGGTGGTTTCATATTCGCCCGAAGCAGAGGTAACAACGGTTACTTCCACGCCAGTTTCAGCGGTATAAGCAGCAGCAAGGTCTTGCCACTGGCCGTCTTGTTCTGGTTTGAACTGGAGGTAATAAACTTTGCCATCGCCACTGCTGCAACCGGTTAGGGTGCTGCTGGTTGCGGCTGCGATACCTGCAACTGCGGTAGCTTTTAAGAAATTACGGCGCGAAATAAGTTTTTTCATGGTGGAGTCCTCCTAAAAATGTTTGGTATTGCCAAAATGCCGAACTGCTATTTTAGCGATAGCCAGGTGTAAAATATTTTCAGACAGCCTGTGCGACAGGTCTGCCATGAAAGACAAATTAAATGCGGCGAACGCTTTCGCCTTCTAAAATGGTTGCGTCTAGTACAAGGGTTTCGCCCTTTTTGTGCCGTTCAATCTGGTCTACCAGTAACGAAACGCTCTTTTTGCAAATGCGCTCTGCGGGCTGTTTTACGGTGGTCAGCACCGGGATGGTAAATCGCGAAAGCGCCATCCCATCAAAGCCCATCACCGAAACATCCTCTGGCACCTTATACCCTGCACTGACAAGGGCGCGCATGGCACCAATGGCAATCGAGTCGCTCATGGCAAAGAGTGCGGTGAACTTTTTGCGTTTGGCAAGCATGGCATTCATGGCATTATAGGCAGATTCAAAATCGTAATTGGAAAGACTATATAAATCTTCATCAAAGGTCAGCCCATGCCGTGCCATCGCTTGTTTTGCGCCCGCAAGGCGGGTTTTTGAGGTGAAGCTCGACACAGGTCCGCCCATGATAGCGATTTTTTTGTGTCCGTTTGCCAATAAGTACTCAATCGCAAGGGCGCTTGCCTTACTATCGTCCACCCCGACCATGGATAGGTTTTCAAAGGTCAGACGGTCGCTTGTCACAGTGGCAAGCACAGAGGGAATCCCCACCCCGGCAAAGATATCCGCGAAATGATCCACGTTGCCACCCAAGAAGATGATGCCCTTGGGCTTTAACTCTCGGACAATCCGCTCTACTGAATCGAAATCAGTTGCGTTTTCATCTAAATAAGAGATAACTCCGTTATAGCCATATTCTTCGGTATAGGCTTGCAGTAGCACCAAAAGCTCTGCCAAGAATAGGTTGCGCGTGCCCTTTACAGCAAACACGATGTTGCGCGACTGTTGGATTTTGAGCTGCCGTGCGTTGTTGTTGGGGGTAAAGCCGACTTCTTTCATAATCCGCAAAACCTTTTCTTTGGTTTCGGGGTTTACGTCAGGGCGGTTGTTAATCACGCGGGAGATGGTGCTGATGGAACACCCGCTCAAGCGAGCAATGTCTTTAATGGTCAATCGGCAATGCTCCTTTCTTGTGTATCGGTAACGTTTGCGGTATCGGTATCGGTAACGTTACCGATAAATCTATTATATGATGTTTCTGTGAGAAATCAAGAGGAAATTACGAATTTACATAATTTTGTAACGGAATTGAGAAAAGTTATGTGCGTTTTCAACAATTGCACCAGAGTGCTATCGTCATAGTGTTGCATTGCATTGAACGATTTCGGGAATTACCGATAATTGCACAAATTTTTCAGTGCTTCGCCGCAGAAAAGAGCAGTATAAAACAAGAGAGGCAACGACCAACAGCAGAAACAAAAGGCAAAAACGTCCGGCAGTCGCCACCCAGAAAAAGCAAAAAAAGAACTGCCTTTCCAGTAGTCAGCATGTTACGGCACGCAAAAAACAAAAAGCAAAACAAAAAATCCCACCAGAAATCTGGTGGGATAAAGTATTTCATAAAATTTAGCAGTGCAAACGGGCATTACCCTTCACAAAGCGCGAGATATTTTTTAATGATAGAAAGCCCCACAGGCCCGCTCTTCTCTGGGTGGAACTGAGTGCCAAGCACATTGCCCTTTTGGGCGGCAGCACACACGCGGCGCCCGCCATACAGGGTATCCGCAAGGCGGTCAGCGTTACTGGTGGGTTTTGCCTCAAACGAATGGACAAAGTAGCATTCGCCGCCTTCTGGCACATTAGCAAGTGCGGTGCCATCAAAACTGATGGGGGCAGCATCAAAGCCAGCAACAGCTGCGATTGCATTGCCCGCAGGGGTCAGTGCGTTCCAACCAATATTCGGTACACGCTGTGGCGCGCCGTCTACTGTTTGTGGCAA
The DNA here is from genome assembly GCA_044426225.1 of Faecalibacterium sp. Lineage (GTDB taxonomy): Bacteria > Bacillota > Clostridia > Oscillospirales > Ruminococcaceae > Faecalibacterium. Next base: position 4,189 of record JAWXUQ010000059.1, read on the forward strand.
GATTTTCTCTACCCGCCCGGGGATTAGCCCAAGCCCAGTATGCAGCCCAAACTCATCGCTTTCATCAAAGAGCATTTGCATGCCAAGACAGATGCCAAGCAATGGCACACCTTTTGCGGCGGCGGCTTTGATTGCGTCGGTCAGCCCAAGGCTATCTAGCCCTTTCATGCCGTCCTCAAACGCGCCAACACCAGGCAGTACAAGGGCACAAGCAGCAGCAACCACAGCAGGGTCACTGGTGATTTCAACATCTGCGCCAAAATGCAAGAAGGCGCGTTCCACGCTCAGCAGGTTGCTCAAACCATAGTTGATGATGGTGATTTTCATACCCGCACCTCAATTCCGCCTGCGCGGATTTCCGCTTTCAGCTCCTGCACGGTTGCTTTGTTATAGTGCAACACCGCTGCGGTGGCAATGGCATCTGCACCGTGGTTTGCGCCATCAATGATATCCGCTGCACAGCCAACCCCGCCACCAAAAATGACAGGCACGTTGACCGCCGCAGATACCGCTTCGATCAGGTCTAAATCCATGCCGCGCTGTAAGCCTTCGCAGTCAACACTGGTCAGCAAGATTTCGCCCGCACCCAGTGCAACCGCTTCTTTTGCCCACTCAACCACGTCTTTGCCAGAATGTTGGCGCCCGTTATCATAATAGGCTTCCCATTTGCCGTCACCGTTGCGGTTTTTCTTGGCATGGATGCTCAGTACCATGCACTGGCTGCCAAAGGCATTTGCCACTTCGGTAATCAGTTCTGGGCGCTTGATGGCTGCGGTGTTGATGGCTGCTTTGTCTGCGCCCTGCGATAAGATATGGCGCACATCCTCTACACTGCGCAAGCCACCGCCAACCGTTACTGGGATAAACACATCGTCACTGGTTTTGTGCACAATGTCCGATAGGCTGTTGCGGTTATACAGGCTCGCCACAATATCGATATACAGGATTTCGTCAATGCCTGCCTCGTAATATTTTTTGGCAAAGCTGTTGGGATCACCAATTTTGCGCAAGCCCTCTAGCTGAATGCCCTTTACAAGGTTGGGCGCTTTGACATCAAGACGCGCCACAAGGCGGATTTTCTTTTTGTTCATAGATAGGTTGTCCAATCTGTTGTTTGGTGGGGTGGTATGTGGGGTGGTTTAGCACTGTTTTGCGCCTTTGGGATCGCCCCAAAGCACTTCGCTGTCGCCCTCAAATGGGGTGTAGCGCAGTTTCCATACACCGTTTTCATAGTTCCAGATATGTGGGCTGCGGAAACGGTCTGCCAGATGCATAAAGTATTCTCTGTCCATCTTAGGCTGTTCAAAGCAAGCGGCCGCGCCTGGGTTCATCTTGGGGTCAATGGATAGGTAATCCATAACTTCGCGGTCAAAACGGTCGGTGTATTCGCCGTCGAACTTCTTGCAGAGTGCCTTTGCTTCCTCTAGGGTAATCTCGTCATTGCGGATTTCCTGTGCAGCATCATAGGTGGTGCGACCGATACCATATTTGATATAGGTGGTGTAATAGAAGAAATCGTCCACTTTATCATCGATGGAATTGTATTTGGAATAGGTGCCTTGGGTGCGCTCTGGCGAGGGGCGGAAACCGCCGTGCTCTACACTGTAATAGTAAGCGCCCTGTGGATGCCATTTTTCGTAATAGCCAAGGTAGCGTACCTGAATGTTGTTCTTTTTGATGTCACTGGTTTCGCCTGGCAAGTAAATGGCAAGGTCAGATTTATCTACCTTGTAATCCTCTTCTAGCTGACGCAGGCTGACACCACCTAAATAGATGTGGTCATAATCGTTTACTGCAAAGAAGCTCTCATCACGCAGTGCGGATTCGTTGTCAGCAATGGGGTTGCCAAATTCTGCTTCGTTTTCGCCGTAGAACACCAGTGGAATACCAAACTTTGCTGCCATTTTAGGGGCAAGCTGTTTTTGCCCTAGGATAAATGGCTGGAATGGGTGGAACAAGTTCTCCGTTGCAAGGCGGGTGAGTAGGCGATGGGTCTGCCCATTGGGGGTGCATAGATAGTTATCAAACCCTGCGTGGATCCAAGCCTGCATGTTCTCCCAACCCCATTCGGTATAGATATGGGGTGCCCAAGTAACGGTGAGGGGGTGCATGTTGTATTTGTATTTTAAGATATGTGCGGCATAAAAGCTGTCTTTGCCACCAGAGCCGGGCACGAGGCAGTCATAGCTACCGTCATTTTTGCGGTACTTGTCGCATAGTTCCCATAGCTCTTTTTCGCGCAAATCCCAATCAATTGCGCCAGTTTCTTTATCGTGGCAAGCGTGGCAAGCATCGCAAACACCATCTTCTTGAATGCGCATTGATTTTTTGATGGAATCAATGGTGTGTTCAAACTCAAAGCAGCTATTTGGCTTTTGGTTTGACATAACACATTCTTTGCAGAACTGCACGTCTTGGGGCAAGCCATAATATGCCTCGCGCTGATTTGCAGGGATTTCTGGTGCAAATTTTGCATAGTCAATCTCAACATGACGTGGTAATTTTTCCATAGTAGTTTCCTCATTTTCTGCTACACGACAAGGGTTCGTATAGGATATTGGGTTTTCTTTGTCATGCAATAGGATGGGCAAAATGCCACAGTCATATTACACAACAAAAAAGCTCTGAGCACATGGGTTTCCCCCAGAGCTCAAAGCCTCTTTGCTCTTATTTCAAATTATAGCATGAAACGCTGATTTTTTCAACAAAAATGCGTGAGAACTTTTTGTTTACTTGACAATCAAACTTTCGCCAGTCATTTCACTGGGCTGTGCTAGTTCCATGATTTCAAACATGGTAGGCACTAGGTCAGAAAGCACACCATCTTGGCGCAGTTTCAAATCGCCACAGCCTGCAATGAGGCAGGGGACCACGTTGGTGGTATGTGCGGTGAAGGGGCTGCCGTCCTCGTTCATCATCTTGTCTGCGTTGCCATGGTCAGCGGTCAGCAAGGCTGCACCACCTGCGGCAAGCACGGCATCAATGACTTTACCGGTGCAAGCATCCACTGATTCGACTGCTTGTACTGCTGCGTCAAACACACCAGTATGCCCAACCATGTCGCAGTTTGCAAAGTTTAGGATGATGACGTCATATTTGCCGCTTTCAATGCGGGCAACGCATTCATCTGCCACTTCAAAGGCGCTCATCTCTGGCTTTAGGTCATAGGTAGCAACCTTGGGGCTTGGGATTACCACACGATCTTCGCCTTCAAATGGGGTTTCTTCGCCGCCATTAAAGAAGAAGGTTACATGTGCATATTTTTCGGTTTCTGCAATGCGCAGTTGGGTCTTGCCATTGGCTGCTAGGTACTCGCCCATAACATTGCTTAAATCAACGGGTGGGTAGGCAACCTCGCAGTTTGGCATGGTGGCATCATATTGTGCCATGCAGACAAACTGCACAGGGAAGCGACCGTTGCGGCGGGTAAAGCCAGTGAACGCATCATCGGTGAATACGCGTGCCATCTGACGTGCGCGGTCAGGGCGGAAGTTTAGGAATACCACGGTATCGCCCGCAGCAACGCGCCCGCCTTCACAGGTAACGCATGGGTCGATGAATTCATCGGTTTTGCCATCGGCATAGTTCTTTTCAATGCATGCCTGCCAGTTCGCTGCTTTATCGCCTTCGCCATATACAAAGGTAGCATACGCTTTTTCTACGCGATCCCAGTTGTTATCGCGATCCATTGCATAGTAGCGCCCGGTTACACTGGCAATCACACCAAGCCCGATTTCATCTAGCTTTGCCTGAATGTCAGTGAGGAAGCGTTTGCCGTCACGTGGGTCAGTGTCGCGCCCGTCCATGATGGCATGGATGTAAACCTTGGTAGCGCCCAGTGCCTTTGCCATATCAAGCAGACCAAATAGGTGCTCAACGTGGCTGTGCACACCGCCATCGCCCATCAATCCCATAAAATGTAGGGCTTTGTCGGCATCAATGGCAGCCTTCATGTTGCGCACGAGCACATCGTTTTTGACCATTTCGCCATCTAAAATCGATTTGGTGATGAGGGTAAGCTGCTGATACACACGGCGACCTGCGCCGATATTGGTGTGCCCAACTTCGCTGTTGCCCATCTGCCCATCGGGCAAGCCAACCGACATGCCCGAAGCACCAATGCTGGTGTAAGGGCAGGTAGCAAATAACTTATCAAGGTTTGGGGTGTTGGCAGCGGCAATGGCATTGCCATAGCTCACTTCTGGTGTCCAGCCAAAGCCATCTAGGATGCAAAGCATAACTGGTTTTTTAGACATAAGAAAACTCCTTGTTCTTTAAAAATAGCGCAACCCAATGTTAGGCTGCGCCATTACATAGTGCAAAACGAACGGTAAGCGCCGTGTAAACCATGCGGGCGACCCGATAGAAATCCGCCCCCACGATTTTAAATCCATCGCGATAGCGACACATCACTTATTCACTTTTCACTATCACTTCTTACTTTGAATTAGCCGTTGGTTGCTGCGCTTACAATCACTGCGAAATCAGCAGCTTTTAGGGAAGCGCCGCCGATGAGGCCGCCGTCTACGTCAGCTTTGCCAAGTAGCTCGTCTGCGTTTGCTGCGTTCATGCTGCCGCCGTACTGGATGGTGGTTGCTTTTGCAACGTCAGCGCCGTACATTTCGCTGAGCACTTTGCGGATTTGTGCGCAAACTTCTTGTGCTTGGTCGGAGGTAGCAGTCACACCAGTGCCGATTGCCCAGATGGGTTCGTAAGCGATGATGATGTTTGCCATCTGCTCTGCGCTCACACCTTTTAGTGCGATTTTGGTCTGCATGCGAACGAGTTCTTCGGTCACGCCTTCTTCACGCTGACCAAGGCTTTCGCCTACGCAAAGGATTACTTTTAAGCCTGCGTTTAGGGCAGCTACGGTGCGAAGGTTTACGGTCTGGTCGGTTTCGCCAAAGTACTGGCGACGTTCGCTGTGCCCAAGCACTACATATTCCACACCAAGGTCAAGCAGCATGTCTGCCGAGATTTCGCCAGTGTATGCGCCGTTTGCTGCAAAGTGTACGTTTTCAGCGCCCACTTTAATGTTGGTGCCTTTGGTTAGCTCCACAGCAGTTGCAAGGGTGGTGTAAGGGGTGCAGATTACAACATCGCAGGTTGCATCTTTCACAGCAGGGATTAAATCAGCAATCAAAGCCTTTGCTTCGGTTGCGGTTTTGTTCATTTTCCAGTTGCCAGCGATTACGGCTTTACGGTTTAGTTTATCCATGGTTAATCTCCTTTTTTTCAAATCGTAGGGGCGAGCTTTGCTCGTCCGTTTTGTTGATGTAGGTTGCATGGGTGCGCCCCGCAAAAAAACGGTGCAACAGCGTGGATGCCGCCGCACCGCATAGAGGGCAAGGTGCACTTGCCCATTGGGTTGCAATTATGCTTTCTGGATTACAGCAATGCCGGGGAGTTCTTTGCCTTCCAGATATTCAAGGCTTGCGCCGCCGCCAGTAGAGATATGGGTCATCTTGTCGCCAAGACCCATCTGCTGTACAGCTGCTGCGCTATCGCCGCCGCCGATTACGGTGGTTGCACCAGAGTTTGCCATGGTTTCAGCAACGCTCAGAGTACCAGCTGCGAGGGTTGGGTTTTCAAATACACCCATGGGGCCATTCCATACAACAGTCTTGCTTGCTGCAACAGCATCAGCAAATAGTTTGCGGGTTGCAGGACCAATATCGCCGCCCATTACGTCAGCAGGCATTGCGTCTGCTGCATAAACAGTTGCGTCAACTTCTGCATCAATTGGATTTGGGAAGCTCTTGATGCACATGTGGTCAACAGGAAGAAGCAGGCTCACACCTTTTTCTTTTGCTTTTGCAGCCATTTCTAGGCAGTATTCAAATTTGGTGTCATCGCAAAGCGAGGTGCCGATTTCGTAGCCCTGTGCCTTTAGGAAGGTGTAAGCCATGCCGCCGCCGATGATGAGGGTGTCTACTTTTTCAAGTAGGTTGTCGATAACGTTTAGTTTATCCGCAACTTTTGCGCCGCCAAGAATAGCGGTGAAGGGGCGCTCAGGGTCGCTCACTGCGTTGCCAAGATATTTGATTTCTTTTTCCATCAAATAGCCAACAGCGGTGTCGGCGATGTATTCGGTGACACCTGCGGTAGAGCAGTGTGCGCGATGGCTAGAGCCGAATGCGTCATCTACATAAGCATCTGCAAGGCTAGCGAGTTCTTCGCTAAATGCTGCGATGTTTTTGGTTTCTTCTTTGCGGAAACGGGTGTTCTGAAGCAATACAACATCGCCGTTTTCCATTGCTGCAACAGCAGCTTTTGCGTTTTCGCCTACAACGGTATCGTCATTTGCGAATACAACTGCTTTGCCGAGCTTTGCGCTGAGGGCAGTTGCCACTGGTTCGATTGAGAATTTAGCCTCAGGACCATTTTTGGGTTTGCCAAGATGGCTGCACAGGATAACCTTTGCGCCGTCATTTACTAATTTCTGGATGGTGGGTAATGCAGCGTTAATGCGGTTCTCGTTGGTGATTACGCCTTCTTTCATTGGCACGTTAAAATCGCAACGTACCAATACTTTTTTGCCGCAATAGTTTGCGTCGTCTACTGTTTTTTTACCTAAACCCATAGTGTGGAACTCCTCTCAGTGTTCAAAAAAATCAAATCAATTTGCTTCATACATTTGAAGCCAACGCTTCAATACTTCTATTATAAACAAAAAGCGTCCGTAAAGCAAGATTTTAGCTGATAAAAAAATAACAAACATCGCAACTTTCTTTCTGCATTTTTGGTGAGTTTGAGTGTTTTTGATTGTTTTTCTATTTTGCCACTTGAGAATGACAAAAAAGAAAAACACGTTGTGTGAAAATTTTTCTGCGGGTAAAATGCGCACAGTCGGGTACAATAAGCGAAAAAATAGAGAAACTAGATAAGAAAGCGCAAAAATAGCTATTTCAATTTTGCGCAAAAAATGTTATATTATTTTCATAAGAGGCAGAATATGAAAACTATCATCATTTTTTCTTGTTTTGCCTTTTGAAACGCAAAGTGGCAAAGGCAATCTGCCCTCTGCCCAGTGAAAGAAATAAGGTTTTGTCAGTAAGGAGAATAACAATGAAAATTATTCGTGCAAAAGATTATCAGGATATGTCCCGCAAGGCGGCAAACATTATCTCGGCACAGGTTATCATGAAACCAAACTGTGTGCTTGGTTTAGCAACAGGCGGTTCCCCCGTTGGCATTTATAAACAGCTTGTAGAATGGTATAACAAAGACGATGTTGATTTCTCGGAAATCACCACCGTTAACCTAGATGAATACCGCGGCATTGCGCGTGAAAATGACCAAAGCTATTGGTACTTCATGCAGGAAAATTTCTTCCAATACGTCAACGTAAACCCTGACAATATCCATGTGCCAGACGGCAGCAACATGAACGCAGAAGAAGCCTGTGCAGCCCATAACGAAGTCATTCGCCATGCAGGTGGCATTGATTTGCAGTTGCTTGGCATTGGTGTGGATGGTCACATCGGCTTTAACGAGCCTGATGCAGCCTTTGAGCTTGAAACCCACTGTGTAGACCTCAGTGAAAGCACCATCAACGCAAACAAACGCTATTTTGCCCACATTGATGAAGTGCCACGTCAGGCATATACCATGGGCATCAAAAACATCATGCAAGCACGTAAGGTTGTCATGGTGGTCAGCGGTGCAAACAAAGCAAAAGTTGTCAAAGATGCCTTCTTTGGCCCTGTTACCCCACAGGTTCCTGCTTCTATTTTGCAGATGCACCCAGATTTCACCCTTGTGCTAGACGCAGACGCAGCAACTGAAATTTAATCGATGTAAGTTATCTTCCTCCTAAAGATAAATACAGATAAAAATGACCTGCCCCCCTAACGTTAGACCTAAAATCTAACATTAGGGGGGCAGGTTCATTTGTGTAAGTTTTTATTTGTGGAGTGGCAACAGCCTCTTTTGCTTTTTGCGTTATGGAATGCGTTAGAAATTATTTTCTTTGCTGTAATAACGGGGCTGCTTTGCGGCTTCTTCTTCGCGTTTTTCTTCCACCTGTTTTTCTACCTCAAAGGTTTTATCAAGTGGCAGATAAATCACACTCAGTCCGATAAAGGTTGGCAGCCAAGTTAAGGTCAGCAACAATACCAATACGGAAATGGGGAAGAATAGGTAAACCGCTGCCCAGTAAATAAGGGTCAGCAGGACAGCGCAAAAGGTGCGGGGCAACTGGCTAAAGGATAAAATTGCCGCATTGCGAAGGATTTTGATGAGGGGCATGTCGAACAATACAATCTGAGGGTAAACCCAAAGCATCAAGAACCCAGTGACAAAGGCACTGAGGATGGTAGAAGCAAGGGTGATAACACTTAAATCATTTGGTAAAACGACATAGAGGCAAAGCGTTTGAATATTAATCAGCATCCCAAAGATTGCACCGGGCAGCAGCGAGGCTTTCCAGTTATTGCGGAAGGCTTTGCGATAGCGCACCCACCAATAGCCGGGTTCATCGCGCTGCGCGCGCAGGATGGTATCCACTAGCACTGCATGGCAGGGCGAGGCAATCATCCCGCTGATTGCGCCAAACAGAACCGACCAGAACAAATTGGCCGACAGCACTGTAAAAACAAGAGAGAACAGTGCGGGCAACAGCACGATGGTCGAGAGAAAGGCAGAGAAATAAAAGCTGGAAAAATCGCGGAATAAAATTTCAAAAAAACGGGCAGGACCTTTTTTGCGGGGAGTGTCAAGATAGACACCGGGACCTTCTTTTTTTGTTCCAAATAAATCAAACATCTGCTACATCCTCTTCTGCGCTCTCATCGGGTAGGGTGTCGTCTAAGATTTTAAAGACCGCTTTTTTGATTTTTTTGCTGCCCTGTGCGCGGATGCCGGGCTTGTGTGCTTCGCCGGTGATAAAGAGTGCAAAGCGACCTTCGCTTAGCGAGCCTGCTGCACTTGCGGTGCCGCTCATGAATTTGCAATCGCTTGCTGCGTTATAGGCTTTGGTTTCCTTTGTTTCGCCATAGGCAACTTCAAATAGCTCTGCGCCTTCGAGTGGGATTTGCAAATCCATGTATTTTTCGTGCGCTTCAAAGTCTTTAGCCTCGCTTGGTTCAGTTTTGGCTTCTAGCACATTTACAAATACATTTTCGCCGTCAATTACGGTGCGCCCTATGGGCAAATCGTGGATGTCATTCATCAGAATAAACGCAACGGCGGTCGCAACGTTATCCGAAAGCTCAAGGTATCGTTCTAGGTTATCAAGGGTGTCATAAATCATGGTAATCCTCCAATTAAAATTGATTTTTTTATATTGTAACACAAAAACGGACAAAAAGAAATTGCCAGTCTGTGAATAATCCAATCATCCTGCCGAAAAAGCGGCGCGAAAGCAAAGCAATTTCCACAAAAAAGGTGCGGTTGCGCCTCTCTCATTCTAAAAAAAAGTTGCACAAATTTCAGAGCTTTTTGAGCCTATCTAACGTGCCAAAAGCCGTTAGAGCGCTCTTTGTTAGTCTGATTTTGTGCAACTTTTTATTTGCGAAGCCATCTGCAACAGCTCCAAAATGTAACCTGTGATTTTTAAATTAATCAGTCATGAGTTCTTTTACCGAGGCAACGGTGCCTGCCAAATCTTGGATGTTGGAAGGGATAATCAGCTTGGTTGCCTGACCGTCTGCCACTTTTGCAAGGGCTTCTAGGCTGCGCAGGGCAAGCACTTTTTCAGTAGGCATAGACTGGTTGAGCAATACGATAGCATCGGCATTTGCTTTTTGCACGGCAAGAATAGCCAGTGCTTCGCCCTCTGCCTCAAGGATGCGCTGCTGTTTGACGGCTTCTGCACGTAAAATCGCTGCTGCGTTTTCGCCTTCTGCGGCGGTGATGGCAGATTGCTTTTCGCCTTCTGCGGTCAAGATAACGGCGCGTTTTTCACGTTCTGCCTTCATCTGTTTTTCCATCGCGTTCTGAATTTCGCGGGGTGGGATGATGTTCTTCACCTCAACACGGCTTACCTTGATGCCCCATTTATCAGTCGCTTCGTCAAGCACGGCGGTGATTTTCTGGTTGATGGTATCGCGGCTAGTCAGGGTGTTATCAAGTTCTAGCTCGCCAATGATGTTACGCAGGGTGGTTGCCGAAAGGCTTTCAATCGCAGAGATGGGGTAATCCACACCATAGCTGTATAGTTTAGGGTCCATGACTTGGAAGAACACAACGGTATCAATCTGCATGGTAACGTTATCGCGGGTGATAACAGGCTGTGGGGGGAAATCCGCGACCTGCTCTTTGAGGTTTACGCGTTTGGCAATGCGTTCAATGAATGGGATTTTCAGGTGGATGCCTGCCTCCCATGTGCAGGTGTAGGTGCCAAGACGTTCGATAACGTATGCGTTTGCCTGTGGCACAATGACGATGTTGGCAATGGCAAGCACAGCCAAAATCACAATCAGTGGTAATACAACAATGCCCATAATGAAATCCTCCTATCAATCCATGGGTGATATGCGACAAGGCATATCTTGTAAAAGCAGAGGGGAAAGGCTCCGCCCTGCTAAAAAAGGAAGCGACCTTCCTTTGGGGGACAAAGCATTAGAGTACTGCGGTTTCGGGAATTGGCTCTACCGTCAGTACGGTACTGTCAATGGCAGATACGCGGCAAGACTCGCCCTTGGTAAGGGGGTGTGCACAGATAGCAGACCAATCCACACCGTCTAAACGCACTCGCCCTTGTTCGCCGGGGGTGATGTCACTCACCACCAGTGCGGTGCGGCCAATGTTGCGATCAGCACCAAGCGGAATGTTCTTTTTGCGGCGCATTCTCTTGACCAGTGGCAGGGTAGCAAGCAGCAAAATAGTGCTTACAATCATAAAGACGGCACCCTGCACGGCGGGGTTTGGCACAATAAAGCTGACAAGCAAAGCAGCCAGTGCGCCAAGAGCAAACCAGATGGTCACCAGATTGACGGTCATAGCCTCTGCAATCAGCAAGACTGCAATCAGACAGAGCCAAGCATACGCGATGGAAAATTCCATAAAAGTTACCTCCTTTTTCGGTTCTTTAAGGCTATTATATTCCTTCCAGTAGGGGGAAAGTCAAGGTATATTCTGTTAAGTTTTTATTTTCGCGAAAGATTGGCGGTACTGCCGAATTTTGTCGTGTGGTTTTGTGTAGTTTTATTGTGATGGGTTGTGGCATGGCGGACATGATGTGGAAAATAAAAGCACGAAAACAATTTAAGGCTCGTGTACGGTAATTTCTAGATTGATTTTTTTAGCATAATCAAGGCACCATTGCAACTGGGCGCAATCTTTATGCGCAAAACAAACGAATGTATCGCATCGTTTTGCAAGTGCATCTATTTGCGCGATGTAAAAACTTTGCTCTGTAAAAGCTGATACAAAGGGGAGAATGGTGACTGGTATTTTTTGTTGGAATGCATAAGAAAGCACGGTAGTCTCTAATGCATGGTTTTCGATGAGAAAGAATTCGGTTGCGCTGTGAAACAAGTCATCTTTTAAGGAAAGTGGAATATGTCCGTCAATGCTAAGTAAGCCAATGTTCATTGAGCAACCTCCAGTATCTTTGATAAAACATTCTAAAAATAGGCTATGGGTAGCTTAATAGTGTCATGCGTAGCCTACATTGCCTAGTGAAATATCGTATTCTTCTACATATTAAAGGAGGATATGACATGAATACAATTACAGCAATCCGCAATCGTATTTTAGAATTATCAGGGCAGCGTAGCATCTCTATTAACAAACTTGCTACCATTTGCGGCATCGCGCCATCTTCCCTCAAAAACATTTTATATGGAAAAAGCCAAAACCCTAAAATACTGACCATCAAATTAATTTGTGATGGGCTAGGTATTACCTTGGCAGAATTTTTTAGCACAATAGAGTTTGAAACATTAGACCAAGAGTTACAATAAGATATTGCAACAAAAGAGGTGCAACCTTGCCACGCGGCTTGGTTGCACCTCTTTTGTTGCGTATGCTGTTGTGTGTCGCGCAATCGAAAAAACGGCACTGTGTTCTCAACAGAGCAAGTGCGGGGCATTACAAAAATAGTGCTATTTTAAGAATAATCAA
>JAWXUQ010000060.1:0-16011 GCA_044426225.1 Faecalibacterium sp.
GTGTTGTTTCCAAAATCCACGAATAATTTATTGTTCCGGATTTAAGCGTAATATGCTTTCTAAGGCGCTCTACTGCAAGGTAGGGCGCCTTTTTGCGTTTTCACTAAAAAAATCTTGAAAAAATTGTCAAAAATAAAGACAAGCCGTGATACAGTGTGTTATAATAAGGTGTATATTATTTTATTTCCACCCAATATCATGTGAGGTAATTTCATGCAGCAAGAAACCATTATCGTATTAGATTTTGGCGGTCAGTACAATCAATTGATTGCCCGCCGTGTACGTGAAAACAACGTATATTGCGAAATCTATTCTTATAAAACCGATTTGTCGGTTATCAAAGCAAAAAATCCAAAGGGAATTATCTTTACGGGTGGTCCAAACAGTGTGTATTTAGATGACGCAGCGTCTTGTGACCCTGAAATTTATAACTGGGGTGTGCCCATTCTTGGCATTTGCTATGGTAGCCAGTTGATGAGCCAGCAGCTTGGTGGCAAGGTAGAACGCGCACCTGAGCGCGAATATGGCAAGACAGAGGTCTTTGTCGATACCACGAGTAAATTGTTTGAAGGCGTTAGCCCCTCGACCATCTGCTGGATGAGCCACAACGATTTTATTTCGCAGCTTGCTCCGGGCTTTAAGGCAGTTGCCCATACTGATAACTGCCCCTATGCTGCGCTAGAGAACGCAGAAAAAGGCTTGTATGCTATGCAGTTCCATCCAGAAGTATTGCACACTGCCGAAGGCAAAACAATGCTACACAACTTTGTTTATAATGTCTGTGGCTGTGCAGGCGATTGGAAGATGGATAGCTTCGTAGAAGAAAACATTGTTGCCCTACGTGAAAAGATTGGCGATGGCAAAGTGCTCTGCGCCCTATCTGGTGGTGTGGATTCGTCTGTATTAGCCGCCATGCTTGCAAAAGCCATCGGCAAACAGCTTACCTGTGTCTTTGTAGACCACGGCTTGTTGCGTAAAAATGAACGCGAAGAAGTCTGCGTCATCTTTGGCGAAGGCAACGGTCGCTTTGATATTAACTTTATCTGTGTAGATGCACGGGAACGTTACTATGCAAAACTAGCAGGTGTCACCGAACCAGAAGCCAAGCGCAAAATTATAGGCGAAGAGTTTATTCGCGTTTTTGAAGAAGAAGCAAAGAAAATCGGCAAGGTGGATTATCTCGCACAGGGTACCATCTACCCAGACGTTGTAGAAAGCGGTGTAGGCGGCGAATCTACCGTAATTAAGAGCCATCACAACGTTGGTGGCTTACCTGATACCGTTGACTTTAAAGATCTCGTAGAACCCCTACGCAACCTGTTTAAAGACGAAGTACGTCAAGCGGGTCGCGAAGTTGGTCTACCTGAGTTCTTGGTTTCACGCCAACCGTTCCCTGGTCCTGGGCTTGGCATCCGTATCATTGGCGATGTCACCGCTGAAAAGGTGGCGATTGTGCAAGATGCAGATGCAATCTGGCGCGAAGAAATCGCTAAAGCAGGGCTTGATAAAGAGATCAACCAGTATTACGCAGCCCTTACTAACATGCGCAGTGTAGGTGTCATGGGTGATGAACGAACCTATGATTATGCTGTTGCCCTGCGTGCTGTTACCACCACTGATTTCATGACCGCAGAAAGTTATAACATGCCTTGGGAGGTCCTTGGCACCGTTACCACTCGTATTGTGAACGAAGTGAAACATGTAAACCGTGTGTTCTACGATTGCACCGGGAAGCCGCCTTCTACGATCGAGATGGAATAACTTTCTGAATCAATAGCGCATTTGCCACTTGAACAGGTGCAATCTCTTCTGAACGACGAGAATGGCATCAATACTACTAATGATTGATCTGAACCCCTAAAGTTAGACCCAAAATCTAACTTTAGGGGTTTTAGTGCGTTAGATAGCCTTGGAAAAACGCTGGAATTGGTACAGTTTTTTTAGAATGCCAGAAGTGCGGTAGCACCTTTTAGAGAAAGAATTTATAATCGTCGAATAAAATACGGCCTTGAAATTATGAGTTGTTTGCGTTTTTGTGGAAATAATCGCGTAATATGAATATATTTTCGTCAAAAAGTGTAAAAAAGCATGCTTTTTGCTCGCACCACAGCCTTGGCACGGTTATACTTCAGGTATATACATTTTTTTGAAGAAACGCGCTTTTGGAAAATGCAAAAGGACTGATCTTGGAAGAAATGGAGTTGAAGCGAGTGGTGTTAATAAAACAGGGAGGCTATCATGTTAGACAAAAAAAGAATGATAAAGAAATGCCTGTCAAGCATACTTTCGGTATGTGTTATGCTTTCGGCGATTAGCCCTACACTGGCAGCTGTTGGGGTTGCGGAAATGGGTGATAATATTGAAGCGGAGTACAGCGAAGAAATGTTTAGTGCAGCGGTGCCCGCAGAAGAGTTGCTCGAAGGAGAATCGATAGAAGGATCCGCTCTTAATCGCAGCTCAAATAGTGTGTTGTTGGACAATGACATTGTAGATGTTATGACGGTCGATTCCGAAGACGTTTTGCCTGCCGCCGTTGCTGAAATTGATGACGAAACGGATGCGTGGCGTGTGCAAACAGATATCGATTGGGTGTTGGTAAATGAAAATGGCACGGCTTATTATTCAGATACTGACTCGGATGTGACCATTGCGCGCGATAACATTACTCTAACCTATGCACTGGAAATTAACACTCAAATCGATAACTTTGCCGTTGGCGATATCGAGGTGCGCTTGCCTTATTATTTCGAGGGGCTGAGCTATTCGTATAGTTGGAAGCCAAGCAGCATCACAGTGCCACAGGCACCCTCCGTCAACTCGAGTTATTCGTTTAACTATTATATCGATACCACAACAAAAGAAATTGTCTTTACTAATGCTGTACCCATTGAAGGCACATTGAATCAGGTGTTGCAGGTAACATATAGCATTCCCGCCTATTATTTCTACGATACGCAGACCTATTCGCTCGAAGCAGACCTTACTTGGGTTTCAGAGGAAAGTCCAGCGGGCGGCAGTGCCACCACTGACCCCATTACCTATACCATTGACACAGGCATTGATATTACCAGCGTTTCTCTGTACGCCAATACAAACTATGCCGAAGAAGGGCGCATTTATGCATGGCCCAGCCAATTGTATGGCAATGAACCAGAAAGTTTTGATACAAGCGCGTATAACTATATGGCGTATTATACTGGCGTTTCTGTCACGAATAACCAAGCGTATGGGCTGCAAGCAACAATTACAGTGGATAGCGAGGGGGAGATTGTTTATACAGGAAACGCGTCAACCGTAGCCGTTTGGACGTTGTTAAGTGAAACGAAAAATGATGATGGTACGACGACTTACGTCTATGCCGCCAGTGTTACAAACACGGCAAGCACCACCCTTTCAAAAGGTATCTATTTTGCAGTGGCCTACCCACGCACAGAAACAGATACAGAATATAACGTAACGGTGGATTACACTGCAACGGCAAGCAACGCGGTGGTAGACGGTGTGACAGAGGATTATAACGATACTGATGTGGCTGAAAAAGCCCTGACCACCACATGGCAAGACTACGAGTTTAGCTATACGGGAAGCGTTTATTCTCTGTCCAAGAGCTTGCAGAGCAATTCTAACAACCTGACCGTGTTAGAAGCGGAAGAAAGCGTGACCTTGATTGGTACTATTTCAGCCACGATCAATGGCTATAATTTAGGAGAATATCAGTTTGATGTGACAGATGATGCCATGTACTGGGATTTTTCTGCGGCAAGTGCGGCATATGTAGACATGGATAGCGACGATTATCGGTTTATCGCGTGCACTTCTTCTAATGCGTCGGCGGCATCGGTTACCATCAGAGGGTATGCCACAGACCGCACCAATGGCGTGGAAAGCAGCCAAACAGATGTTATCACCGAAGATAATCCATTTATACTATATGGCAAAAGCGATGGCGATGATGATGACTGGGAAGAAATTGCAAAAATTACCGCGGTGGGTACTACCGCAGTCACTTGGGATAGTGAGAAAGACTACACCCAGTTAAAACTATCTTCTCCGCAAGGGCTAATTGACGAATGGTATGCATATATCATATTTGGTGTAGAGGTGTTCGCAAATACGGATAGTTATCAAGCGTTATCTGATGCCAACCAAGAGAAAACAACACCTTATGCAAACCTTTCTATCGTCAATGTCGCGGGGTTACAAATTTATACCGATGAAGACAACGACCCTACCACAGACTACACTTGGTACAATCCGTCGATTTCTCCCACCTCGTATATGACAGGCAGTGGGATGGATGCGCAAGACCAAGCGATTTATGGCGATTCTGCCATTCATGATGATGGCTATGTTACCTTATCGCCTGTCGGTACGGCGGGTTCGCTTGTGAAATATTGCGACGATGTAGAGAACGATACCGCAGAAGGCAAAGTGACAGCGGAGTTTTCCATAGCTGCGGCGGTTCAGTATACTTCTAGTGTGCCAGATTCCATCTTAGATGATATTGCCATTGATGAAGGTGTCTTTTATGATTTGTTGCCCTATGGTTTTGTTTACGATGCGGATTCGGTTACGGTAAGGGATGCTAATTGGAACGATTGTGATGTAACGGTTGAGTTAATTGATAACTTTGACGGCACAGGCCGCCAGATGGTTATTTTTAGTGTAAAAACCGAGAATAACTATTCGGAGAGTGGGTTTAATTTTTATGTGTTTAATCCTACGATGCAATATCTGATTAAGTATACAAACGCGGCAACTGGCTTTAAGTTAAGCTATACTGCAAGCGTAGACTATATGTATCTGGATATCATCGACACCACAAGCTATAACATGGTTGCGTTCCAAACAGCAGACGCAGCGGCTTTACCAAGTGGTTTAAGTGAAAATGTATCAACCCGTGCGGTGTTCTCATCCGTAATGGGGGAAGACGGCAATATTGCCTATTATGACATTAACGGTGATGGTGAAATCGGAGCTGCAAATACCTACTACGCTTACACAAGTGTCACCGTAGACGTTGCAACCACCATAGAAAACGGCATTAAAAAGAGAGTGAAGGCCGAGGGTGGTTCGTATGACGTAACTGCGCAAGCAGAACTGGACGGCGCTTATAGCTACGCCATCACCCTTGGTACTACAATGGATGGCTCTACGAAAGATGTTATTTTATACGATGTATTGGAAACCGCTTACCCAGATAATGGTAGAGAGGGCACGGATTATTGGCAGGGTACCTTTGCAGGGGTGGATACCACCGTGCCAGATAAGCTAGGCATTGATGCGGTTGTCTATTATGCAACAGCGGGAAATTTAGACATTGAAAATGAAACCCAGATGGATATTACCGACACCACCATCTGGAGCACGGTTTGTCCCACCGATTTATCTACCGTAACGGCGGTGGCATTTGATTTATCCAAAGGTACGGATGGTGCGGATTATATCTTTGATGGTTATGTTATGCTGATGGTAGAAATCTTTATGACAGCCCCTTCGGAAACCTCAGATGCAGTATATGCCTATAACGAACCTGCGTATTTCAGCACCTACCAAGGTAGTGGCAGCACCACCGTGTGGAATGAAGCATATAATGTAGGGCAGCTTGTCACAGTAGAAATAGTTGATTTGCAGGATTTCTCATTCACCAAATATGGTGCGATGGAAGAAAGCGATGATGTTGAGCTGTCGGGTGTTACATTCCAACTTTATCAATGCGATTGCGGCACAGAGCATGCGCATACAAGCGATTGTTATGGCATCCTTGTGGCGACGAGTGTTAGTGATGAAAATGGTCTAGTTAATTTTACTGAACTTGCGTCAGGCGAGTACGCGCTGAAAGAAACAGCGCTGCCTTATGATACCTATGATATAGAAACAGGTTATTGGAGCTTTACGGTTAATCACAATACAGGCACTGTGACAGACCCAACTGCGCAGGATGGCGCAGTTGCATTTACAGGGAGTGCACAAAGTGGTTGGGGGGTTACAAACCAAGCGGCAACCGTTGATATTACGGTTAGCAAAATTTGGAAATACTCGCTAGACGTGATTCAGCCCGATAGCGTAACATATCAGCTGTACCAAAACAATGCACTGTATGCTACGGCAACTGCAAGCAGTGTAGATGACTATGGGTATATCTTTACTGGGCTTGCGAAGTATGATGCAGCCGGCGAAGAATATGTTTATACTGTCGAAGAACAAGCGGTGCCAGGGTATACTAGCACATTTACCTCTGTTGCAAACGAATCGTATATCTTTACAAATTCCATGCAGGGCGTGCTGCAACTGAGCAAAGAGGTGGTTGATGCCCCAGATGCGGCAGCAGACAAAGAATTTACATTTACGATTACTCTTGCAGGGACAGGCATTGATGGTGAGTACCAGTATGCAATTGTTGACACCGATGATGTAGATAGCGATGAGTTGATGTTTGACGCAGAAGATACTGTTACTTTTAAAGATAGTATGGCAACTGTCACCCTAAAAGCAGGGGAATCGATGCTTATTGTCGGGCTTCCCAATGGCTCTTGCACCGTTACAGAAACCTTAAGCAATGTTGACGCACTCTATTACACCAGCGCCTATTCGGCAACCTTGACGGATACCCTTGCACTGGATACCACCAGTGTTTCGCACACCACAGGTGCAACGGCAAATACCAGTTTAGGGGTTGCGAGCCTTACCCGTGTGAATTTTACCAACACTTACAAGGCGGGTTCGTTGACCGTCACCAAGGATGTATACGGCAACGCGGCTGATGACGATGATGAGTTTGTTTTTGAAATTATCTTTACTGGCTCTGATCAAGAATATACCTATACCCTAACGCATGACGATGGCACGACGGAAACGGGCACTACAACAGACGGCAAAGTGACCGTTAAGTTGGACGAAGATGATGTACTCGTCTTTGCAAACCTGCCCTATGATCTAGAATACGAGGTGCTGCAAGAAGAGGTTGATGGCGATGGGTATGTGCAGACCTATAGTGAAAACCACGATGGCGTCATCGAGGGCGATGAAGCGGCGCAGTTTACAAACTACGCTAGCACAGTAGATGTGCACCTGGCGGTAAGCAAGGAGATTATAGGCGACACCCCCAATGCCGATGCAACCTTCTCCTTTGTGCTCACCGAAACAACGGACGGCGATACTTCTGTGCTCGAAACACCCGAAACAATTTCTCTTGTGGGTGATGGCACTGCAAGTTTTGCCACACTAAGGTTTAACAGCGAGGATGATATTGGTACCCATACTTATACTGTAAGTGAAACACAGGGCGCAGAAACAGGCTATACCTATGACGAAACAGTATATATCGTGACCATCGTGGTGGCAATCGATGCGAGCGGGATTTTAACCGCGACAACAACCTATGCAGACGAAGGTAGCAGTACGGCAGATAGCATGTTATTCTCGAACGCATACGAATCTGGCACGTTGGCAATTACCAAAGCGGTGGCGGGCGACCTTGCCGAAACTGACCGCGATTTCACCTTTACCGTGACTTTTGGCGAGGGTGACAACACCGAAACCTATCACTATACAACCAGCGACGGCGCAACGGGCTTTATCACAGGCAGCGACAGTATTACATTACAAGCAGATGATACCGCCATCTTTACTGACCTGCTGCTTGGTACCAGCTATACCGTAACCGAGGCTGATTATGCCAGCGAAGGGTATACCACCACCGCAACGGACGAAAACAGCAGCACTGCCACTAGCAATGTCATCAGTGGCACAATCACGGGGGATGCCCACACAGCAACCTTTACCAACACAAAAGAGGAACAAACGGTCAGCACGAGTATTTCGCTCAGCAAAGATATCACAGGTGGTACGTTCCCTAGTGCAGCCAGCGATTTCGAGTTTGTGTTAACCGAGCAAAATGAAAATGGGACTGGCAGTGAACAAACCGTCACCATCACAGGCGAAGATACACAGAGCATTACTCTGCGCTATACCGATGCCGATGTTGGCGCACATGTTTATACCCTCAGCGAGTTAGATGGCGGCATTACGGGTTATACCTATGACGAAACAGTTTACACCATTACGGTTAATGTCAGCTATGATGATAGCGCAGTGCTGCAAGCTGATGTGAAATACACCAATGCAGCGGGCGCCCCCCTCAGCACAGACGAGGTCTTGCCCTTTAGCAATGGCTACCAAGCATCGAATTTAGTCATCATGAAGCGGCTAGAGGGCGACCTTGCCGACACAGCGGATGGGTTTAGCTTCACGCTGACGTTCTCGGGTGATGGCGCAGACGAAACCTATGCGTATACCATCCACCGCAATGGCTCTAACCAAATAGAACATGAACACATGACCACAACTGAAACATTTACCCTTTCGGGTGGCGAATGGATCTATTTTGAAGAAATACCAACGGGGATGAGCTATACTGTGGTAGAAGCAGATTACAGTCAAGAAGGGTATGTTACTACTACCACCAATGCCGAGGGTACCCTTGTGGACGGCACCAATTGGGTTTATTTCGATAATGAAAAGAACGCAAGCGAGGCAAGTGTGACAATTTCCCTGGAAAAAGTGATTGAAGGCGATGTACCGAAGGCGATTAGTGCATTTGAATTTGTATTAACGGAGCAAAATGATGATACGCCTTTTGTTACAACAATTACGCTAAATGGTGCGGGTAGTGAAAGTTTTACTAGTATTGTATATACCAATGCAGATGTCGGTATACACACCTATACCTTGGTTGAGCAGGTGGGGGATAATGCGAATTATATCTATGACGAAACGATTTATACGATTGTAGTAGACGTTTCGTATCAAGCCGATGGTACCTTGCAGGCTGTCGCACGGTATGAAACAGATGGGCAGGCAGTGGAGGCACTTGTGTTTACCAATACCTATAAGACTCCAAAAAGTGTTAGTATAACGAGCACAGAAACAAGCAGTACCGAAGAGGAGTCTACGGTATCACCTAAAACTGCTGACAAGCCCCAATGCGGTGCATGGGTACTGTGTACAGTAAGCGGGGTGTTACTAGTAGGGCTATTATTGCTGAAAAAGAAAAATCTAGGTGCATCGTAAAATACGGATTTGATGCGAAACCCTAAACTCTCGCAAAAACACGCGCCCCGAAGGCTATGCCTTCGGGGCGCGTGTTGCTGTTTTATACAGAGTTAAGCCGTTTTCTCTGAAACTGTTACAAAGAAATTATTTGTAAATAGGACCATAGAATGCGCAGGCTTTGTAATCAGCTGCTTCTGGGGTTTCGGTGCCGAAACTTGCCCATGCATGGGGGCGGTAAACCTTTTCAGCAGGTACGTTATGCATGGTGACAGGAATGCGAAGCATCGATGCAAGGGTGATAAGCTCAGCGCCAACATGACCGTAAACGGTAACACCGTGGTTTGCGCCCCAGTTTGCCATTACACTGTAAACATCGGTAAAGGAACCTTTGCCGGTAAGCGTTGGGCAGAACCAAGTGGTAGGCCAGGTGCGGTCGGTGCGTTTGTCGATTACGTTGTGGATTTCATCTGGTAGATTTACGGTGTGACCTTCTGCAATCTGCAAGACAGGGCCTACACCATCCACGATGTTGAAACGCAACATGGTAACAGGCATTTCAGCTTGGCAACGGAAATGGCTTGAGAACCCGCCGCCACGGAAGTATTCGTAGTTCGCACGGCACCAATCGGTTGCTTCTAGGCAAGCGTCGATGTCTTTCTGGGTCATATCCCAGAATGCTTTCATTTTGTGGGTGCCATCGGCATCCACTGCCGCGCCAGTACCATCAAGGGCAGTTGCGCCAGAGTTAATCAGATGAATAAAGCCGTTTGCTGCAAGACCGTCTGGTTTTACACCAGTTACGCGTTCACATGCTTCTGGGCTCCAGTAGGTGCGCACATCATGGAAACAAGGTGCGCAGTCAGCTACAAGAGTACCGAACATCATCGAAACACCGTTGCAGGTGTCGTTTTCAGTTGCGAATGGGGTAGGTGCCTTAGGACCATTCCAGTCAAAGGTACTTGCAAGGATTGCTTCCGAGAAGTCTGCGTTTGGCAGCCAGTCGGTCCAGTTACGCTGCCCTTGGAACCCGCCTGCCACGGCATTTTTGCCGAGGGATTCTTCATGCCAACCCAGTTCAGAAAGTTTTGGGTTACCATACAGAATATCGCGCATGACCATGGTCATCTTGGTGATGAATTCCCAGTCTTTATCAGGGGCAACCACTTTAGATTTCGTGATTACTTCTGGCAAATCTTTGCCGGCATTGCAGTCAATACCTTCTTTGCAGTTCGCTTTCACCCAAGCAAGTGCTAGTTCGTATTCAGTTGGGTCATAAATGCTAAGGGTAACACGGCGGAGAATTTCGGTAAGGTCAACCCATTCTGCGCGAATGCCGAGGTATTTCTGGAATACGCTTGCGTCACAGTAGCTGCCTGCAATGCCCATCGAAACACCGCCAAGGTTGACGTATGCTTTGTTTTTCATCCAGCCCACTGCGATGGCGCAACGTGCGAAACGGATGATTTTTTCCGATACATCCGCAGGGATAGAGGTGTCGGTTGCGTCCTGCACGTCATGACCATAAATCGAGAAAGCAGGGATGCCTTTCTGTGCATGTGCAGCCATAACTGCAGCAAGTGCAACTGCGCCGGGGCGCTCGGTGCCATTGAAGCCCCAAACCGCTTTGATGGTTTTAGGATCCATGTCAAAGGTTTCGCTACCGTAGCACCAGCATGGGGTAACCGAAAGGGTTGCCATCACGTTCTGGGTTGCAAATTCATCTGCACAAGCAGCGGCTTCTGCACCGCCACCGATAGTGCTGCTTGCAATCACGCACTGTACAGGGGTGCCATCTGGATATTTTAGGGTTTCAGAAATCAATTTTGCTGCGCTTTGTGCCATGCCCATGGTCTGCACTTCTAGGCTTTCACGAACGCCGCCCCAACGGCCATCGATGGTAGGGCGAATGCCAATTTTAGGATAAATCATGCTCTTACTCCTTTGTTAAAATGGTTTTATAAAATGCAAATGCTCGCGTCCAAGCATCTTGGTCAGAGGGTGAATAGAGGAGGATTTCCTCAGTCTGTGCGATGAGCGTTCGCCCGGTTGCAATGTCGGGCAATGCCTCTAGCGCTTTGAGCTGAATGATAATATTGCCTAGTGCGGTTGCTTCAATTGGGCCGGCAAATACTGGCATTCCAATCGCGCTTGCGGTAAATTGACAGAGCAATTTGCTCTGGGTGCCGCCGCCTAAGATATGTAGCGCGGTGAAGGGTGTGCCAGTAATGGTTGCAATCTGTTGCATGGCAAAGTGATATTTCAGTGCAAGGCTTTCGTAAATGCAACGGGTGATTTCGCCCACCGTTTCGGGTACCACTTGGTTTGTTCTGCGGCAGAATTCCTGAATTAAGGTTGGCATATTGCCAGGCACTGCAAATTCTGGCGCATCAGGGTCAATAAAGCTGGTGAGTGGCGCAGCTTCTAGTGCCATTTGCTCTAATTCACTATAAGAATATTTGGTGCCCTCACTGGTCCAAATGCGGCGGCATTCTTGGATAATCCATAGCCCGATGATGTTTTTGAGATAGTTGATTTTTCCGTTTGCCCCAATTTCGTTTGATAGGTTTAGTGCATTGCTTTGCTCTGTCAACAGAGGTTTCTCTAGTTCTGTGCCAAGCAAACTCCACGTGCCACAAGAAAGGAACGCTACGTTCGCTGCATTTGTTGGGAGGGCAGCCACGGCGCACTGTGTATCGTGCCCTGCCACCGAAATCACGCTTGCCGTGCCATCTTCACAAGGCATGGTGCCAATCACGGTGCCGCTACTTACCCGCTCACCAAAGAGGTCGGGCGAAATGCCAAAGGTATCAAGCACCGGGGTACTCCATTCCTTGGTTACAGGATTTAGCATCTGGCTTGTCGAAGCGATACTATCCTCACACACTGCGTTGCCACAAAGCTGATAGGCGAATAAATCAGGAATAAAGAGCAGTTTTTTCGCTTTTGCAAGCAACTCTGGCTGTTGATTTTCGAGCCCAAGCATTTGGAATAGCGTGTTGATGGTCATGACTTGATTACCCGTATAGGCATACAGGCGGTTTAGTGAGATTTTTTCAAATGCTTTTTCAAGCATACCCTCGGTGCGCGCGTCGCGATAGTTGACGGGCTGCGCAAGCAAGTTGCCATTTTCGTCTAATAAACCAAAGTCAACACCCCAAGTATCAAAGCCGATGCTATCGAACTTGCCTGCCTTTGCAATGCCGATTTTTACCTCAGATAATAACGCGTCAAAATCCCAACAGAAGTTTTGTCCCATCATGCGTGGATTGTTTTCAAAGCGATGCACCTCTTTATATTGTAGGGGCTTTGCCTCGTTGGGGGCATAGCTCGCCACAATTGCACGCCCACTTGATGCACCAAAGTCAAAGGCAAGAACGGTATAAAGTGTTTTTAGTTCTTTCATACGACAACACCTTTTTTCAAAATAATATTGGCATAAATGGCGGTTTCGCCGGTTGCAACAATGGCATATACCTTTTTTGCGCGGTCATAAAAAGCAAAGCGTTCTACCATTTCAATGGCACAGTTGCCGGGCTCGTATTTTTCTAAGATTGCTTTGTATTCTTCCCAGATAGTTGGTACACAAGGGTCACCCGGTACAACTTCCATCAATGCAACAGGGCATTCGCTATATGAGTCGAGCGGCATGAGGGTCATAATAGCATCAAGCAGTTCTGGCACTGCATGCCCATCTGCACGGATAACAATGGCATCTTTACCGCAGCTTTCCGCCGGGAAATTTCCATCCGCAATGATGAGTTCATCGCCGTGGCCCATTTCCATCAGTACTTTCAGTAGTGCAGGGGAAAGGATAGACGGAATATTTTTTAGCATGGTTAGGTCCTCCTTTTTGATAAAACTGTGTGGTGGTTTTGTTGCGCCTTTTGCACTAACATTGTCTTTGTTAGGACAGAAAAGCCTTTTCGATTTGTCTTGTGTTTTCATTATATACTTGCTTTAGTAAGCTGTCTTGGTGTATAATGTAGAAAAAGTAGGATGATATTCACTTTTTTGCGATGTGCAAAAAGTGGTAGCATTTGATTTTGTGCAACATGCTTTTATTGAACTGTGGTTTATTATGCAACATGACTTTTTACTGTCAGGAGAGGGGGCAAAGCAATTCGATGAAATACCTTTCATTCCATGAAAATAAGCGGCGCGGTAGTTTCGACTTCCCGATTGAGCTTTATTATGTAGATGCCTCCCACCCGCGTTACGAAATGCCGGTGCACTGGCATGTAGAGTCTGAGTTGATTTTTGTCTTGCAGGGTAAACTGCACCTTTCCGTAGAGGGTGAAACGCTCAATTTAACGCAAGGTGAATCCGTTTTTTTATCGGCAGGGCTGATGCATGGTGGTATCCCAGAAGAGTGCATTTATGAATGTTTGGTTTTTGATTTTGAACGCTTTTTCCAAGACAGCATGATATGCCGCGAGCGCTTTCAGGCAATGTTTGGTGAGGCAATGCAAATTCAGCGTTATTTCGCACAGGGTAGTGAGGCAGCGAAGTTGATTGACGCAATTTTTGCAGCAATGGAAACAGAGCAACGTGGATATGAATTCACTACAACAGGGCTACTGTGGCAGTTTACTGGTCTTGTGCTCAATCAGCAATTATACTTACCACAAACTGCTGCCACAACCCGCAATGCCAAGCGAGCAGAGCAAATCAAAAAAGCATTGCGCTACATTCATGCGGGCTATGCCAAAGAGATAGCATTAGAACAGCTTGCGGCAGAGGCGGAAATGGCACCTAAATATTTTTGCCGTGTTTTCCGCGAAATTACAGGGCGAACCCCGATTGATTACCTAAATTATTATCGAATTGAATGCGCAGGGGAGTTGCTTTGCGCTTCGCAAGAGAGTGTCACAGAGGTCGCGCTTTCCTGTGGGTTTGATGATTTAAGCTATTTTGTGCGGCTCTTTAAACGATATAAAGGGGTATCCGCGCGGGTATACAAAAAGCAACATAGTGCGTAAGAGAGTGTAAGGTCAGTGTGTGCAATGACAAACCGCCGGGTTTATGCATTTCGCAATGATGTGAAAGGAAAAAATAAAATATGCTACAAGATGTAGAAAAAGTCTTGAATGAAGATGACGTAATTATGGGAAATCCCCATCCGCCTCAAAAACCAAAAAAATCAAAACAAATTTGGCTGATGCTCAGTGCGGTGCTAGCATTGTTGCTTGTGTTTGGCGGGTTGCTGTTTTTTTGCAATCGCAAAAGCATTGTGGCGAGTGTGACTTATTTCTTTGATAGCCGCCCTAACTTAACCGAGGTTACTGCGTATGAAACCCTTGCCACGCAGGAAATCACTCAAATTGAGATTGTAGCGCAAAGTGCAGAATATCCTGATTACACCGAAGAAAAAACCATTACAGACCCGGCAGAAATCGCTGCTTTTGTAGATTGTATTGCCATTGCAAAAATGATAGAGGATGAAACCCCGGACACTGAACAAGGTGCAACGGATTGCTATACCTTTTATACACAAGAGGAAACAATCACGCTCTATACCAAGGCAAATGATGCTAGTTTCCTTTGGATAGAGGGTGCATGGCAAGAGATAGATCCCATTGAACAAGTGACTTTCTATGAAAGCTATCTTGCGTCTACTGCAGAAACCGTGATAATCGATACCAACGGGCTTGTGTTCTATCCTCAAGCGTGGCAAGTTGGCGCAACGGAATTGAGTGAGCCAAGCTATGGCATTGATGTGTCTTATTTCCAAGGTGAAATAGATTGGGCACAGGTCGCAGAGGATGGTGTGGACTTTGCCATCATCCGCATTGGCATCCGTTATGCAGCGAGCGGGGTGTTAGCAGAAGACCCTTATGCGCGATATAATTTGCAAGAAGCGACAAAGTACGGCATTGCAGTCGGGGTGTATTTGTTCTCTACCGCAATTACCGAAGCCGAAATACAAGAAGAAGTGGATATGACCCTAGATATCATCTCGGGGTATGGCATTACTTATCCCGTGGTATATGATTGTGAGATGTTCCACAACAGTGAAAATCGCAACAGCGTACTTACCGCAGCTGAGCGCTCAGCACTTGCAGACCTTTACCTATCTGCGATAGAGGCAGAAGGCTATACTGGGATGTTCTATGCTTCGAAGAACGATTTAGAGGTCAATGCGCAGTGGGAAACAAATTATTTGCAGTCAGAATATCGTATTTGGGTGGCACAATACCCTGGTGATGAAAACGAAGCCACCCCACAAGGTAGTTCTAGTTATAGTGGGCGCCATGAAATGTGGCAATATACCTGCGAGGCGATTGTAGCAGGCATTGATACGGCAGTAGACCGCAACATCGCATATTTCTCGTATAGTGAACTTGCCACCCCAAAAGGGGAACCCGCAGAGGAAGTGCTGCCAGATTATGATGCTCTTGCCAAGATGGAAACCGTTAATGAGCAAGTCACCGCAAAAGAGCGAGCGAATGTGCGCAGTAGCATGGATAGTACAGACGATAGCAATCTAATCGGTTCATTGAGCAATGGAGAGATTGTTACTCGCGTTGGGGTTGGCGGCAATGGTTGGTCAAAGATTGAATACAATGGTGGATATGCCTATGTAGTGACAAATCTATTGACCACTGATATCAGTGATACCAATGTGACAGTAGAGGATGACGATGAATTTGATACTGTGTTTGATACGGTGAATGAACAGGTTACTGCAAAAGAGGTGGTGAACCTGCGCAATATGCCAAGCGTCACAGACGAAGCCTCGGTGGTGGTGGCGAGTTTAACCAATGGAGAAGTTATCACCCGCACGGGGGTATCGGATGAGGGTTTTTCCCGCGTCGAATACCAAGGGCAGACACTTTATTGTGTCAGCAGTTATTTAGAAGTAGTAGGGTAACGCATTCGTTTTCTTTGCTTGCTGCATTGCAGAGAAAATAGGGGCTAGCGCGCAACAGATACAAGAATAAAAAAAGAAACGCGGGG
>JAWXUQ010000061.1:0-15980 GCA_044426225.1 Faecalibacterium sp.
CGATGTGTGACACTATATGCCACACGCCACTTTTCGTTTGGGCATTTCGTGCGACAACGTTTCCACGTGCTACAATTCCATCTATGGTATTGTATGTGGTCAAAATTGCGCGGAAGATTGAATCAAGAATGGCCGCATAAATTCAGATTATGCGTCAGCTATATGCGCCACCACCCATGACACGCATCAATAGATATCGGTCAAGAATTGCACCGCTATAATCAAAGAAATGCATTTCTAAGAATTTCACAAACTAAATAAAAAGCCCTTTTCATTTGCATGAGCAAACAAAAAAGACTTTCAAATTTTATCGACTCTATGCACAACACACAGATACATTACTTTGCAGAACAACGAGATGCTCGCTCCGAAGCAACCGCATAATTTCTATTGTTTCTTTCAATTCTCTCATCTGCCATTTTCGCTGCAGCGTCATAAGCACTATTGGTCATCTTTTTGATTTTTATGGATTGAACACTAGCTGTTCTCATCGATTTCGATATAACTAACTTCGCCACTGTTCACACCTCCAACAATCATTCCACTCAATAATAGTAGCTTTATTATTATACCACGAGTCCGTCTTCAGGTCAATTGTTTTTCGAAAAAACTTTTTCACAAATTTGATATTTCCCATCTACGCATTGTATACAACGTAACATCTGCAACTCGTTAAGTGCTTCTCGCACCTTCTTTTTCACTTCTTCTGCGTCCTGTCCTAAAGACTTATTTTCAAGAAACTCTCGAATTAAATCTTCCTCTATCGAAATCTTACGATTTTTTTCTCTCTGGAAAAGTATGTTCAAAACAAATGCACTACACAGATTTAATTTCATTACAGATCTATTAAAACAATCCGATATAAATTTAAGCACTAATAGCAGCGTTTTTATATCTCTACTTTCTCCTTCTGATATGGCCGATATTCCCAACAACATATCTAATGAAAAACTCAAATTAAAATGAACATTTTTCAAACTTACCGAATAAACCTTTGCGCTATTTTCTTGATCTACAATCAACACCGAAGCTTTGGGCAATTCCGGGTTCTCTATTTCAACACTACTACGCAACAAACTCAAAGCTTTCACTCGATCAATATCATCACCCTCACTCTGATCCATCTGCTCTCTCAGATTTTGAATATATTGCTCGATATATTCTTCGATATAAGCTTCGATATATACCTCAAACGTTTCCATTGACACACCTCATTATTAATTAGATTAATTAATTTCTTCTAAATTGTTAATGTAACTAGGATAAGGGGTAACTACATACTCTTCCTCAATGATTTCCTTACCATCTAAATATTTTACTACGCTTGAATCATGCATTAACAGCCACGGTTCTTTATCCGATGTAGACCTCGTTGTGTCAATAATCACTTTTCCACTTGTTAGATTGTTTTTATAATTTTCTGTTCCGGAAATGTCGATGCACCAAATAAACTTCGGCATTTGCAACCCACAAATAACTTCGCGAAGATTTCCATCAATATTTTCAGTATTTGCATAAAATCTTTTCAAAGAGTTCGATGATGTAATATAAATTCGAACCACCTTAAGCGTTCCCCAGTCCATAACATTTGCTCGCACCAAAGAAACGAATCGTTCATAAACTTCATTGTAAACCAATTGCATCCTTGAATAAAGCGGTACTACTGCATAAGAAATTTCTCTCAAGTGGTAATCCACGTCACTCGTCGCTGTTGGCAATCGCCTCGATAACTGTCTATAAGGAAAATAGTTATCTTCCATTATATACACCGAATCTATTAATTTAGAATGTAAGACTATCCCGTCATCATCTTTTATTTGCTCTATTACCGGCTCATCTAGCCTAGTATAATCAATCGAACCATGTCCCATAATCGATATCGCATGTTGCTTTGTTGCAATAAAGGCAATTATAGGAATTCCAGATTCTATGTATGCGATGATTTCGTCCAAGAACATATCGTTTTGTACTTTTTCACTCCCACGGATAATTGGACTGAATCCATGATTTTTCAACACATCCGCGACTTGCACTGGTGTTAACCCTGTCGACGGGGTCTTCCTCCCCCAATGTTCATTAACAGAATCAACCACCTGCCCCATAGTACAATCAGAATAACCCGAATGTCGATTACCATAATATCGGAGTACTGTCCAGAGCGCCACATGCGCACACACCGTAATATCAGTTTCTTGCATCATCCACGGGAAACACGTACAGGTAGAATCTTGTCCACGCACATGAATCTTGAAGTCACTCAACATTAAATACGCCTTCTCGTCGAGCAAAACTCTAGGATCTAAATACGTTGTACCAATTCTTGTTCCCGCCACAGTAGGCCTTAACAATAAACACCCAGCGTATTCATCATCATCCATAAAAACATGTATACGATAACAATCTTTGCTGAAATCCTGAAATTTTTTTGAATAATGACTATAGTACGTACTAAGATAATCTTTGTCACGATAAGGGGTTTCTACAACTACCCGTTTACAACGCAATCCTAAATAGTTTTTCAAGCGAGCAATCACATTGTCATCAATACATGTTTCACTTACCGAATCCCTCAATTGATCATAATCCTTGAGTTCTCTGATATCTATCTCAACGATTTTTACCATCCAATGCCCACTTTCTCTGCTTCACTCGAATTCATCTCACTTTTCCAAGTAAATTTACACCTTTTTTTCTTATATTATACCACCAAACGTCTCTATTCACAAGACAATTGCCCTCTAACTTCAAACATTAAACATACCTTCCCCCCTGTTTTTTCAATTAAAACAAGCATCAAATCCATAAATATAACCATCAAAACTGGCATTGCTTCATATAAGACTTTTATTGTGACAACAAATGCACTCCATATATTTTTTCAAGTATTTATCAATATTAAGATTTTTATTCACGTTGTGAAAACGATATTGATAACAATACTTCGTTTCATGTATTATTTAACAGTTCAAAATCGCTCTCAATTTCATTCATATCTTCTTGAACAGTTTCAACTCAGCAAAAATAATATCCAAATCCTCTTGAACGGTGCAACCACTTTCTAGTGTACCACCTTCAATGGCAGCTAACATTACATCCTCTTTCTCTTTCAAACGCAAATAAATTTGCTCATCCAGCGAATAGAGTTCGCCCTCATTTGTTTGGAAAATTTGCTGCATAAAGAAGTATTGGGTGTACTGTTCACTTGGAAGTCCCAAACGGTGAATACGGTCTTTCGATTGCAGCAGATGTACTAAGTTATAACTATACTCAAAATAGATGGCATCATGGCAAATGCTATGCAACGAAACCGACTCTGCCAAAGTATGTGGGTTTGTAATAAGAAAGTCTAGTTTTCCTGCTTTGAAATCGGATAAAATCAATTGGCGTTCATCCATTTCAACATCACCATAGATGCACCCTACACGCGCACCTCTGGATTCTAATTCAGCCGCAATATGATGAATAGAGTCTTTAAAGATACACCAAATAACCGCTGGTTTTTGTTCCATTTGAAGTTGTGTAGCGACTCGAATACAAGCGTTGAACTTTGCACTTGTTCCCATGCCCTTGATCAAGTGTTCTACTTCTTCTGAAAAATCAGCATAATCGATTTCATCAACATCACCCGAAACATCTAAGACGTCGGAAAATTCTGAAAGATCAATCGCATTCAATAGCATATAAGGGTTGGATGCCAGCTGCAATAAGCGAATGATTAGAGCCAATTTGTTCTTCCGATATTTCATTGCAAGGATATGAAACAATTTGTTTTCATCGGCACTTGCTTTTGCGCTAACAAATGAATCTGGGTTTGCATCTGGCACCGATAATTCTTGTTTAGAAGTTCGACAGAAGAACGGTTGCAATTTGTCGTTGATTTGCGTAACATCATAATCTGACGGTTGCTTCAACTGACTTAACGTAAAGCCAAAGAAATCATTGTACTCATCATGATACAATATATCCAGCAAATTATGTATGTCACAATACGTATTGGGAATCGGTGTCCCTGTTAACGCAATGGTGTAACTAGCGTTGCGAGAAAGCTCTAGTGCATCTGTTGCACGTTTTCCACCAATCGCCTTTACTTTGTGAACTTCATCAAACACCAACAATGTCTCATCTGTCATAATGTTTTTCAGCTCATCAAGATAAGTTCCAACGCTTTCGTAGTTAAGCAGCAATAAATTTTTGTTTCCAGTGTCGTATAAGAGCGCACGCTTTTTTTCCATCGTGCTGTTATGATATGCCGAATCATGCAAATTGAACAAACGTAATGCTTGCTTTTCGCCAAAGCAAGCACAGAACTCATCTTGCCACGAACCGAATGAGTTTTTCGGGCCAACCATAACTATCCGTTTTACTGACCCAATCGATTGCAGATAAGCAAACACGCCCAATACCGAGGCTGTTTTACCAGAACCTGGAACAGAGAAGTTGCTAGATTTTTTCATTGTACACATGAAAAAAGAATCCCACATTTGTTTCTCACGCAATGGGCGAGCAAACGCATTATTAACAGCAAGTTTGTATGCTTCAAATTGCGGCAAGAGAATATCTTCTTGTTGCTTTATAGAAAGGCCTAAATTAGAGCGTTCCCTGATATGTAGTTCTCTTTCCTTGATATAATCCAGCACGCGTTTCGTCACAAAAAAGCGATAATTTCTCTTTTTTGAATCTTGTTCTAAATAAGTAATAATCGTTTTAAATTTGGGATATGTCAGTTCTGATTTGAACTGAACAAAGCTATCGGTAAGCGTGCTAACGTCCACAAATTTTTTCAACCTAAGTTTATAAACTGAATTATTAAAGAAAAACTTGGGTTCTAATTTTATATCAAGTGTCAATCTTCCATCGTAATCTAGCAACAAACAATCAGGTTCCAAATGTGCTGGATCTACAATGATTTTCCCCTTGTCATGTGATACAAGTTCTTTGCGTAGCACTTCACTTAAATCACAAACGCGAATATTAGGTGATTGATTATTCCAAAGTTTCTCAAATATTTCTTGGCTCTTTGTGATTTTAGCGTAATCAAATTCAGATGCTTGCCAACTACACGTTATATCAAACGCTTCATAATTTTTGTAAAGTGCAGCTTCTGTTTCATTATTAGAGCCACGAAAACAAATAATGTCCTGATTCCCATCTATCATCACACCAAATTTATCATGAAAGATGCCTTCTTTGGTAAAAGCAATTTTAATATCGATAATACCTAGAGAAATCAGATAGGCCAAATTAGAAATATTGCGTTCTTCTTCAAGCGAGAGTTCCTCTTGTAATTGACGTAAAAGCAACTGCTCTGTTTCTTCTCGTAATTGGTATCCCTGTTGAATTTCATCATAATCAGATTTTGATAGTTCTGATGAAACAATCAACCGAAAATGGTTTCCATTTCGAGCAAACACCTCTAAGCCTTTTGAATAGCTGGCAAGACTTTTTGCCGAAAAATACGCACTTGCCCTATCATAACGAACACATTGTGCTAATGCTGGCGCATAAAAAGTACTTGCGATGTCTTCTTCATAAGAAGAATAAGTTGCTTTTAAAAGAAGATCTTTAAACATCTAATTCGCTCCTAATACTATCAAGAATTTCTTGAATAAGGGTCAATTTGTCTCGGATATCATCTTTCTGTGCCTCTCCGAGCTTTTTAAAGATATTGGTGTCAATATCGTCAAGCATTTCATAGGCTTTTTCCGCTTGTTGCGCTGGTCGATTGCGACTTGCATCACTGTCTACTTTTGCAATCGATTTCTCAGTCGAATGCGCAAAACGGTCTTGTAATTGAATATCGCCACGAATTTGTTCATTTAGAACCGTCTCGCTCATAGCAGGTTGTGCTTCAATTTTGTCGCACACTTGTTCGGTTAAGTCGAGTTGCTCTTCCAGATACCCATCTAACAACCTTGCATTTGAAACAATCTTTTTGATTTTTCGAATATAACGTGTCATATCGCCAAAAGGTTGCATCGCAAAGTTTGCAAAAACAACATTTTTTAAATCTTCACGTTTGTCATCATCTTTACACTGGTGCAAAATCGTATGGAGTTCATGCAACGGTGCATTTAAGCTAGTTCTTCTTGCAATATGAAACTGCATTGGCATTTGAATAAACTCTAGATATTCAACCATTAACTTTGCTTTTTCTACTTCACGCTCAATATCTTTTTCTTTCTGTCCAGTGCTTGCAGCATATTCCTTAACAGTAAGAAGATGATTGATTGCAATATCATTATAAATACCAACTAAACGGTCAACGGGATCGTAATCAACGGGTTTATCTACGCCATGTTGCAAGTACAACTCCAACATTTTGATTTCTTTGGCATTTTGCGTTACATCCTGATCTAAAATAACAGCTTCAAAATATTGAATGTGTCCCGTTCTATCTTGGATATTACGCAAACAAGTGAATCGACGATTGCCATCGATAATGCGACCATCTGTTAAAACAACACCTGCTTCTCGTTGCCCAATAAGTTCGATATTTTTTTCGGTTTTGCGAATTGCATCTGCATTGCTATCAACAATAAATTTCTGAATAATGGCATTATACTCATCACGAGCTAACTCTTGCAGTGGGCTTACCTCATGTTCTGCTTTATATTGACTAATCCATGTAGCGATACGATCGTTTTGGTCATTAAAGTACAGCAGATCCATTCGGATTTGATATACTGGATAAATTTGTGTGCGATTACCTATAAATATTTTTTTAGTGTTTTCTGTTTTGACAACGGCCCTCATCTTAATTCCATCAGTAAGTAAGTTCATGATTAAATCTCCTTAAAATATTCGTTGTAGTCTATAAAAATCTTTTCAGATATCGTATCGTAATACATTGTTGAGTCGCCAATCACTGTACGGATATACACAGGTGTTAAACTTATACCGTATTTATCCGCCACAAGTTCTGACAGATCAAATAAATCAATGCTTCGGAGTTCAGAAAGCAAATATTCAATGAAATCTGAAACAGTTGCATCTTTCTTTGATTTTCGGAACAAATAGGTTCCAGCGATTTTTCTGCCACTCAAGCGATTGCTTTGTTTTAAAATAGAATAATAAAATGTATCTTCGAACCCTAATTCATCAAGAGTAGATGAGATGCCTTCTTTTTGCAATGACTTCATTGTAAAATACGTTTCATCATGAACTTTACTCAAAATGTCACTCACAAAAGCAGTTAAATGCTTTTTATGTATTCCGTTCCGCTTTAACGCACTTAATCGAATATAGGTTTGCGGAGCATATTCTATAATCGACCAAGAAACAGCTCTTTTTTGCAACGCGGAATAAATTTGAGGGATTGCCCATAACTCATCTGCAACATGAAATGTCTCGCCTGACCATTCTGTTTTATCTAAACAATCATCTAATGATGCGTATTGACTTGCGTAAACAATAACAGAGGTTTTTTTATAGCCCAGCTGCAACAAATTTTGAGTTGACATATATTCTTTGTATAGGTTCTTAACCTGTCTTTTGAATATTTGTTCTACCTCTGCGGTATAGTACCACGGATTTTTCAATTTGTTTGTTAGCGCAACAAGTTGTTTTTCAGTAATAACTTTTGTTTGCGTATCATATATTCCGTTTCTGGAATACTGTGAAAGCTCTTTCATTAAACTTGCTTTTACTGTACTTGCTTTTAACCCATATTTTAACTCATAAGCCCTCGCTAAATTTTCAGCAGATACCGGTGAAAGTTCATTTAGCAACAATCTTAGCTGATTTGTTGCATCAGCCTTACCTAAACTTAAAAATGGGGCTTTTGCAAATGAAATATCGAATTGCGCACAAACATCTGAAAATAAACGGAGTAAGTAAATTAATTCAAAGCCATCCCCTACGTTAGCTTTTTCTAGTTCGGCTTGTGAATTTCGATAAATAACTTCAGCAGAAATATACTGGTTTCGATATCGATTCAGCTTAATCTTATTGAGTAGCTGGCGTTCTTTTTTTAGGTTCTTTTCTCGAAAGCGAATCCTTGCAAATTGACCCACAATAATGTTTTCACAAGATTTTACAGTCATTGAAAACTTGCTGAAATTCAACTCCAATCCACTAGGGATGGGCATTTGCGCTTGCAAAATCTTATGATATGCTGTAAACAGGTCTTTTTCCGAAAAGCCATCAGCTTGTTGCTTTAATATATACTCGATAAGTGCATAAGGAGAAAACGATACGATACTTCCGTTTAGACATAAACCTTCCGATTTCATTAAATCAACTGTCGCCTCTTTCAAAGCAAGTGTTACACAGTTATCATGTCGAAGATTACGCCAATCCTTTTTCCCTTTTTTACAGGTTTCTTTTAAATAAAGATATGTTGCAGTTGGTTGCAAAAAAAGCCAACAAAAGCTATTAAGGTCAAATTTATATTGACTAAACATGTCGCGAAATCGGTCTTCTTCCAACAGTGGTCTGGATTTCAAAAAAGATTTAACAGCTTCTTTTGTTTGTGCCGTGGCAGGTTTACTCTCTTGTGCATTAAAATAACTTTCAACCAATGCTTTTTCAACTGGACTTTTTATCTTATCGATATATCCAGCTAATGGTAGAGCATATAAAGATACACCTTGTAGTGTGCATTCGATAAAATTTTCTGCCAAAAGGTTATAAAGTGCTTGATTAAATTCTGGAGAATTTTCGCTTTTCGCATCTAACAAAGCTTTAAGGTCGGGCAATAACACACTGCCTTGATGCCTGTTAAGATATTTAAGAATCTGTTGTTGTAAATCGTTTGTAGACACTATCGTTTCTCCTCATCTGTTCGAAAATTTAACAAGCACATTCATTTTTTCAATTAACCTTCAATGGAGTCAAAATACACATCATAATCCGCATATATTCTTTTCGTAACGGGGCTATAGTACATCTGACATTTTTTCACTGCATCTAATACTTTATGTGTATTTAGCACTATTCGATAAACCGATTTTAAAAATTCAATTAAATCAGATAAATCATATGACATAGATTCTGTGGAATAAACAATGAACTCTAAAAAATCAGCTAATAACACTTGTCCTGTACCGCGACGGAAAAGGCGATTTCCACCAATTCGCAGATGTGAGAACTGTTCTTTATCCTCTGCTAAAAGCGATGCATAGAAAAGTTCTTCAAATCCCAGTTCATCTAATGCGTGGGTAAATCCTTCTGATTGAATTGAGGATATTGTAAAATACGGAGTTTTAACAAAGCGGAAAAGCTCTTTTGTATAATTTGCCAAGTCGTCTTTCGTAATACTTATCTGAGCTAATCTTCTGAAGTTCAAATATCCACCTAATGAATACTCGATAATTTCATATGTTTCGCGCAATTTATGAAACTCGGCAGAAAAAGAGCTGATATAAGAAATATTTGAGGGAAGTTGCTCCAACGCAACAAGATCTTGTGAGGTGAGTAACCATTTAAAATAATCGGCAGCCGAATCATATCGAGTATGAACTACATAGCTTGCATACACATGGAACCCTAGCTCTTTTAAGTTATAAGGATTTATTAACGCTGTATCAGATGATGGAAACAACGAAGTATATATTGAAACAACCTCGGATAGAAAGTAAAAGTCTTTTGTCAATGTTTCAGACATTTTCATTGCCATAATTGCAGACATTACCGGCGCGTCTATCGTATATATCCTTTCGTGGACATACTTGCTGATACAGCCGCAATGATTCGCCAAGACTGTTTGGCTTAATGTTCCGTATTGCTTTTCGTAAAGTTCTGCAAAATCCGTGTTGAGAATTGGGGCATGCAGTAGCAATAAATCGAATATCTGTTTATCTCGATTTGCTGTACCGAATTCTATATTTGGCATGCGCTTGAATTGTATTAAAGGAAATTGCTCTTTTGTGCAAATCTTTTTCAATAAATTATGAAGTTCATATTCATCTAAAATATCATAATCTACCATCAATTCAGGATAATCAATAAAAAACTTTCTTGTGGATAGTTCCACATCTTTGTATTGATATAAGTCAAGTGTTGACAATAGTTCTGTAAAATCATGCGATTGTATATCATAATAACGCATTTTTTTACCGTATTTCCACAATACATGTGAACTGCCCGCCAATTTGTTTTCGTATCCTCTTTCCATAACAGATAACGTAGAGTCATCTTGAAGGTTCAAACTTGATAAAAGAGAGTAGTATTGTTTTTGCAATTCACTGTATACAATGCCCTCGGTGCCAATTGTACGAAGCAAGTACAATATGAGGTCATTTCTTGTGTTAGGAATATATTTGCCATCTAACCACGAACAATTTTTATAAATGATTTTTTCAGCTGCTCTATGAAAAGATGTTGGAAATTGATCATCGAAGATTATTTCCTCGATTAACAACGAACCGCCTTTATACTTTTCGTGCAAATAGATATATGTAGAAATTGGCTCTTTAAAAGCAAACAAAAAGTCGTCTTTTCCAATTTGGTAGTTTTGATAAAGCAAGGAATAAATATCTTCTTTTACTTGCGGAGCAAGGGAGATTTTATTGCTTACAATCTGTTGAATGCGTGCTCGTGTTAACCCACAGGCCTGTCCAATGGTTTCTAGTGTTTGGCCTTGTAAGCGTCTTGATAAAATCATTTGATCTTGTTCTTTGGTTAATTCTTTGGCGTAATCAACGATCGATATTCTTTTTTTATAATACAAGATGCCGCGTCGATACAAGACGCCTTCGTTTTCTAATTCTGTGATAAGCGCAGTGAACAACACATCATTTTGCATAAATGATGGAATTACTTGAAAAAGCTCCGGATTAGATAATCCATATAGCGAGTCAGAAAGCCATCTTGTAATACTAGCTTTCAAAGCATTTCGTAAAATGGGCAGATGATATAATGTTTCTATGAATTCTGCGCAATTCTCAATGTCAAAAAATGTTGGTTGCGTGGTTTCTCTATAAGTATTATACAACGGCATCATCTGTTGAAATAAATCTCCACCATGTATATTTACTCTTTTTACAATTGCTTTAACAATGCTTTGGCAAGTACGCTCTGCATCACTAGTTTCTTTTGCATTTGATATTTTCAAAAATGTTAAGGTGCTTTGTAGTGTTAGAATTTCTGCGATACTTTTTTGTCCCATATTACGAATACCGCGTAATTCTTCTGCTTGAAGGTGAACTAGTTGTGAAGCATATTGAATGTTCGCTTTTATTAAGCACGTATATGCTCTGCGACCTAGTTCTAATTTAGCAACAGGAATATCGATGTATTCTTCACCATCTTTGCCCCAAAAGGTAGCTCTCAAAGGGGCAATGAAACCTGCTTTCTCAACTGGAGAAATAAACGTTTTTTGTAAAATATCTGGCGTTTCTAAACTCTCCACACCTTGTAAATTACCAACAACTTGCAATAGCTCGTCTACTGTTTTTGCCCCACTATTTTTTAATGTTGAAAAGTTTTCTGGTGGAAAATTCAGCAGATCTTCTACGGTATGAACATTTGCTCTATGCAATAGATTTGACGCACGTGTGGATAAGCCTAAAACACTAATATCATCACTCAAATAAAATTCCACTGCACGACCACCTTTCTGTTCACAACACAAACAAGAACTATCGTTTTTACAACAAATTATATTTCTATAAGTATACTACACCTGCTGGATGTTTACAAGCGACCAAAGACTATCAACCATTCAACTTCACTTTGTCAATTTACGAACGCTTCTCAACTATTTTAACAAAACAATCATTCTATAAAAGGTACTTTCACTGTTGATTTAATCTTGATTTAATCTTGATTTGATTGATTTTTAAATTTCACCAAGTAATTTTACATCATTTTTCATTAGATTTGCTAACTTCAATGAAACCTTTCCAATTTCACAATGTTCCACTCATTGCCCCACTATAATCAAAGAAAAGCACTTGCATTTTCTCCAATAATCGCATATAATACTTTTAAGAAACAAATTTTAAAATCTGTGTACGAAAAGTTGGTGAGATAATGGAAACACAGCGCATTGCAAATAAAACACTGCTTACATCTGGTGGCATTGCGAAAACTGCGGAATTTCTAAATGCAGGCCTTAGCAAGACACATGTACTTGACCTAAAAAACAGTGGATACCTAACCTGCATCCGTCATGGATATTATCAACTGGCAAGCAATATGGACATCCAAGAGGAACACATCCTTGCAAAACTTTTGCCAGAGGCCGTGCTTTGTGTGGAGTCTGCACTGTTCCACTATGGGTATAGTGATTTTACACCACGGCAGTGGAGCGTTGCGGTGCCGCGCACTGTTTCGCGCTCTAAACTAAAACTAGAGGCTGTTCCGCTCAATTTGTATTATATCCAAACTGAACTTTATCCACTGGGCAAAACCGCCACGCAATGCAACGATGTTGCGCTTGCAATCTATGACCGCGAACGAACCATCTGCGATTGCTTTAAGTACCGCACTCGGCTAGACAGTGAACTGTTCTCCAAGGCACTCAATGCGTATGTCGCAGACCCACATAAAAACCTTAGCAACCTTTCGCAATACGCAAAGGCTATGGGACTATCCGAGAAAATGAACAACATTATGGAGGTACTTTTGAATGGCTGATATTGCAGCATCTATTCTCGCCAAACTAAAAAACAAAGCGGCACAAAGTGGCAGAAGTTATCAACTGTGTATGCAGCTTTTCTGCCAAGAAGAGTTTTTGCGCCGCGTTGGCAAATCGCGCTACCGTAACAACCTTGTTTTAAAAGGCGGCTTATTTCTCTATTCCATCACCAACTTTGAAAGTCGTGTCACTGCTGATGTGGACTTTTTGCTGCGCCATCAACCCAATACACCAGAGCGACTGCAGGCAATACTCGATGACATCATTGCCATTGACACCGGCAACGACTTCATCTCTTTCGAAGTAAAATCCATCTCCCCTATCGCGGTTGCGAAAAAATACACTGGCATTAGCGCAACAATGGTTGCACGCATCAAAAACACGCGCACACCGTTCAGCATTGACTTTGGTGTGGGTGACGTGATTGTGCCGCAACAAGAAACCAGAACGCTACCAACGCAACTGGCAGAATTTGAGGCACCCGTGTTGCAGACCTATTCTATTGAAACTGTGGTTGCCGAAAAAATTGATGCGATTTTAAGTTTGATGGAATTTTCTAGCCGCATGAAAGATTATTACGACCTTTACTATCTATCGCAACAGTTCGATTTTGACGGTGATATTTTAACGCAAGCCTTGCGCAAGACCTTTGAAAACCGTGAGCATCATTTTACGCAGGATCAATTCGAGCAAATCATGCATTGCAATACGGATGAAGGAATGCAGAAAAAATGGGTAGCATTTCAGAAAAAGCTAGACGCTGAAACCGAAGATTTTGCCACAGTGCTACATACCATCCATCATTTTCTTGCCGAGCCTTTTTCTGCAGTCATGCAAGAAGCTACATTTGCAAAGCAATGGGTTGCAGATACTAGCAACTGGCAAACTGATGCCATCCTAACATAATAATTTATCTTTTCTCTTCTAGTTCTTGCCTTATTTTAAACCACAATATTTGCTTTCACTTTTTCTAAAACCACAACATATTGATGTTCACAATTTAGACATCACATCTAGCAGCCCAACCCCCTTGACAGATTTTTGAGCCCTCGTTATACTGAAGGCAATCTCTAATAACTATAACATGTTTAGTGTGCTTTGATTTTTTTGTTCAGCTAAATGAAAACCGCAGTTAATACTTGGTGTATTAACGAGGATTTTCGTGACGATGAGCGAAAAAAGCAAAGTGCAATAAATGTGTTAAGCCGTAAGGCGATAGTTCTTAGAGGTTGCCTACGTTTATCATCAGAAATATACGAACCCAAAACCGAAAGCGAGAATCTGTGCAAAAGAAAAAGTTCCCATCCATTTTTGAGCGAGCGCGAACAGCGGCACCGCCCAGAAAAAACAAAACTGAATATGCAAATCTTATCTCTCAACTAGGGCGCATTTGGCGCGCGAGTGGTTTTAAGAAGATACAGCGACAATGTCTGCTATGCGAAAAAACTCGATTTTTTTGTAGCACAAGACATTGTCGCTTTTGTTTTCTTTTCAATCTAAGATATAGCAGTGTGCGGACAGCGTCTTACGCCAATGACTACGCCGAGCTATCCCAGCTGAAAGCACTGGCGGACGAGCTTGGCATTGCCATTCTGATGATTCACCATTTCCGCAAGCAGAAGGACGGCGATACCTTCCAACAGATTTCTGGCACAACTGGCTTGCAGGGCGCGGTAGATACCATGTTCACTCTTTCCAAGCTGACACGCGACAGCGACCGTGCCACGCTAAAGTGTGTGGGGCGCGACATTGAGGCTCGCGAGCTTTCACTGGTGCGCGACCAAGACAACATCTGGCAAAAGAGAGAGGACAGCCTGCCCAACCGCACAATGGAGCAAACACGCTTTGTGCAGGCGGTGCAATCGTTCATGGCCGATAAAAGTTATTATAGCGGCACGCCCACAGAATTATCGGCACTATTGAGTGAGCAGAGTGTCGATAATTTTTCCAACCGCATTATTTCTAAAAACTTCACCCTGCTTACCAGCAACCTAGAAAACGTCGGTATCATGTGGTCTTCTTATCGTTCCAACGGGCAACGCATGATTGAAATCATTTACGAAAGTGTCGATAGTGCCGTAAAAACTGCAGTGTGAGAATTTAGCGACACTATCGGCACTATGCTGCCCCAAACACCCCTGCTCACACAGCCCGCAGACACCGTCTGATAAGTTTTAATGTGATAATAGGGCAAGTGTCCAGCGCACCCTTTTGCACCTGTTATAACAGCCGACAAGCAGCATCTAACGCATTGTAAGGCAAGACTAGGCTGGTAACACGCCACACGCCTTGACCGCCATTGTAACAGACGACAAACAACGTGTAATGCGTTTTCTTGTGAGAATAGGGATAGTACCCTACCGCACGTTTTGCGCGCAGAAACTGAGGGGTCAGTAATAGTGTTTTGCAGTTAAAATACAACACTAGGGGTACTACCCTACCACGACATTTACAATCGAAAACCCATACCAACACTGCCAAGAAACAACGCCCAAAAAGGAGAACTAATGACCGA
Organism: Faecalibacterium sp.; assembly: GCA_044426225.1. Lineage (GTDB taxonomy): Bacteria > Bacillota > Clostridia > Oscillospirales > Ruminococcaceae > Faecalibacterium. The sequence goes on from JAWXUQ010000061.1 coordinate 15,096, forward strand.
ATCTATTTACAAATCCTATGACGAACTACCACTATTCTTGAACGCAAAAACTGTTTCGCAAGCGCTGGGCATTTCTATCGCCAGTACATACGAACTGCTTCAAGACGAAAACTTTCCAGCCTTACGAATCAACAACCGCATCGTAGTACCCAAAGCAGAATTTATTGCATGGGTGACACGCAACATCAACAAGGAATAATGTTTGCCATTCCACGTAAAGTGTTCAAGAAATGCGTTGCTATAATCAAAGAAAAGACCGAAAGAAGACCGAAAAATTTAGAAAGCAGGAACCATGTCCTATAAAAAATATCCTAAACGAGATGCCATCAAAAACTCTATTATCTTTCCCAATGAAATATTCACCTTAAACCTTCGCTCTCATGAGATTGCTATTTATGGCTATCTGTTATATTGCGAAGACCGCAAGACCTGCACCATCCATCCTATCCAATGAGGCGATTGACTTTTACCATGCCGAGCAGTTGCGCAAAGTAGATGAAGAGAATTCACGGCAACGGATACAGGAACAACTTGCCAATGCCACAAACTCAAGACAGGCCACAAACGCCACCGAACAGTTAAAAGCATTTACACAAAACAATTTACCGACGGAGCTATCAACATGATTATCTTTCCAACCCCACTACTCTCAATCGCCCTAGTTTGCCTCCCCGAAAGTTATAAGGTTATTAGCAGAAAATCGACCCTTTGCGAAGGTTCGATAAAAGAGCAGGATAAAGACAGGGGGTCGTGCGCGCCCCCTGTCAGCCACTTTGCCCAGCAGTGCTGGGCATTTTCGGGGTTCGGCTTAGGGGGTCGGTTTTGCCTTTTGACACAGCTTAGGGGGTCGGAAAATGAGAAACGCTTAGAACTTGCCCGTTTTTT
>JAWXUQ010000145.1:0-2332 GCA_044426225.1 Faecalibacterium sp.
CACCCTAAAAATTTTATAAAATCACCACAAATATAGAAAAAACCACCTAAAATCGTAAGATTTCAAGTGGTTTTAAGTCGGAGTGACAGGATTCGAACCTGCGGCATCCTGCTCCCAAAGCAGGCGCGCTACCAACTGCGCTACACCCCGTTATTCTTTTCGTTCTGCTTGCGGTGCGTAAAACGCAATCTCAAAAACAGGAACGGGATTATTATACACCATCTTGGGGGTAAAGTCAATTCTTTTGTCATACTTTTTTATCACTTTTTTCGATTATTTTTTGCAGACCTTTTAATTGCCCGCACTCCGTTGATTTTTCTAACCCTTCTATGTCTTTTTTCTGCCTAAAACACATCTACAAATAATTGCTACCACCGCCAGTAACCACCGTAGCACAAAGACCCCATGTACATATAGTACACCCTTTTCGCTGTTTTTTTCTTTCTATACAGTTTTTTCTAGCTGAAAACATCTGCATGCGATTGCTACTACAAGCGGTAAGTAGCGGCTGCGCAAAGGAATGCGCATATATCGTACACCCCTTTCGCTGATTTTCACAATATCTTAAACCCTCTTTCTGCCTAGCGCACCTTAGTGGACGCGCCATGCCCCTGCAACCTAACACAAGGTAACCGCCACATCAGCCTAGCGATTAAAACTGCACACCCCTTACCCACACGTGCCTTACTTTATGTAACACCGATAGCGTTGTGCAAAAGCGTTGTGCAAAACCCCGCGCCATGCCCCTGCACCCGCACCTCCGCCGCTCAAAACCAACATTTTTTAAAAAAATGAAAATAATTTTCTTTTTTATCTTGACGGCATGGCTTTTTATCGATATGATAGAAATAGAAAATATTCTCCGCGCCCTTATTGTGAACATTCACCAACGAAAGGATTTACCATGGATAAAACAAAGCTGCTGGGCTATCAGGCCTGGGTGAAAGAAGAGCTAACCCGCTGCACGGAATTCTGGCTGAAAAATGGCATGGATGCCGTAAACGGCGGTGTATATACCTGCCTAGACCGCAAGGGCGAGGTGTACTCGACCGATAAAAGCGTCTGGATGCAGGGGCGCTGCGCATGGACCTTTGCCTATCTGTGCAAGGTGTATGGTGTAAAGGAAGAATGGCTTGCCGCAAGTCGCAGCTGCCTTGATTTTATGGAGGCGCACTGCATCAACCGTGACGCAGGCAACCGGATGTACTTCACCGTGACAGCGGAAGGCGCGCCCTTGCGTCAGCGCCGCTATTGCTTCTCTGAGGGCTTTTATGCCATCGCGAATGCCGAATTTTACGGCATCACGGGTGAGGTAGCATACCTAGAACGTGCCCGCGCTGCGTATGAACTGATTTATCAGCTGAACAACGGCTTAATCAAAGACCCCACCGGCATGGGCGCCAAGACCATCCCCGAAACGCGCAGCGGGCGCGCACTGGCTGACCCAATGATTTACCTAAACATCACTGGGGTAATGCGCCGCATTGATACCGAGCGCACCGCCCTATATAATGAGCGCAGCGCGGAATGTGCCGACGCGATTTTCAAATATCACTTTAAACCTGAGATGAAGTGCACCATGGAAAGCGTCGCCCCCGATGGCACCCCTGAGCTGCACTACACCGCCGGGCGGATGCTGAACCCCGGACATGCGATTGAATGCAGCTGGTTCCTCATGGAAGAAGCCAACTACACCCAAAACGCTGACCTGCACGCAAAATCGCGCCAAGTATTTGACTTCGCGATTGAGGCGGGCTGGGATAACGAATATGGCGGGCTGCTTTACTTTATTGATTGCATGGGCAAGCCCCCCGAAGCCTACGAACACGATATGAAACTGTGGTGGCCACACAACGAAATCATGATTGCGAGCATGATGGCATACCGCGACACGCAGGACGAAAAATATCTGGTATGGTTTGAGAAAACCCTCGATTACTGCAAGGCACACTTTGCTGACCCAGAATTTGGCGAATGGTACGGCTATCTGCGCCGTGACGGTCTGCCCACCATGCCATCCACCAAAGGCAGCACCTTTAAAGGACCCTTCCACCTGCCACGCATGTTGATTATGGTAGACCAGATGATTGACGAACTGGTAAAATAAATCTCGCACAACCAAAGCGTGCCGGGAAATGTCCACGCGGTGCGCGGGCGGCGGCTTGCACAACCAAAGCGCGCCGGGGGGATGTTTCCCCGCGGCTAAGACGTTCCCATGCCTATACGTGGGAAACTGCAAACATCTACAAGATGTATCGCGGGGAAATATCCACGCGGCACGCGGGCGGCGGCTTGCACAACCAAAGCGCGCCGGGGGGATGTTTCCCTCTGC
>JAWXUQ010000146.1:0-2330 GCA_044426225.1 Faecalibacterium sp.
CAGTTGCGTATCGGTACGGGCAAGGCTTATGTATTAACCTCTGGTTTAATTGAAGCACCCAAAACAGAGCCAGAATTTTATAGCTATGTTTACGATGTGGAGGAAAACACAGCAACCATCCACTTTACCTTTGATGATAGCGATGGTGCAATTGTAACAACAGCTGGTGAAAATAAAACACAGTTGTACTTTACAAATGAAGATGGTGTGTATGAGATACAGGATATTGATAAGGATAAGTTTGCCGTTGCGGCAACGGGTGAGAAGCAATGGTATCAACTTGTCATGACCTATGATGTTAAAAACACAAACCTGTTACAGCCACAAGTTTTAATTGATGATTATGTTGTAGATTATGGCACTATTTTCAATGCACTGTGGGGCGGTTCCTATGTTGAAGAGCCATTCTATTTGGCACAAATTCCCGTAGAGGATGTTGCTGCATTTGATAGCTTAGCAGAGAAGAATGTTAAGATAACCATGAATACCGATTATATAGAAAACAACTATATTATCTTTACGTTATCTGATATGAATGCAGGTTCGACTGCGGTGCTAGACACATTAGAAGAACGCAGTTATGCGCTAAAATTAGTCTTTAGTGATGGTGATGCTTCCGACGGCGAGAATATTGACGCAAAAACCTTCTACATGCCAATCACAACTACCACCATCAGCAGCACGGTTACCTTCTCTACGGCGCAAATTAGTGAGTTTTTAGGCACCAACTTCACTGTAACCGCATCACTTTATTATGATAACGGCTTACAAGGGTGGAGTTTGCTAGAATATGATGCTGACTCATCATCACAAACTGAAACATCAGACTTCTTCGCGTTGCAGCGCATTAACTCTGTGGAGAATGGTGAAATAGCAGGCTTTGCACATGGCATTTACTATGTGTACAGCAAGGGTTCATCCTATCTGCCAAGTGGCGGTTTGATGACGAGCAGTGTTGTAAATGAAGATGATTTCTTGTCAAACCTACGTGCGACTGTTTTGGCAGAAAGCACAATTTATACGACCTTCTCCTATATGTCAGGCAACACTTCTCTCAATCGTTACTTATCGGTACAACAATTTGGTGTTGCGGATAGCACAAACTCTAGCTATGATAACTTTGCGAATTATTATATGGTTCCCAAGGGTGTTAGCGTATATCAGCTTTACTTTGAAGGGGGGCAACTAAGTGCAACGGAAACCTTAAGCACCATCACCCCAACGGTTGGCACCATTACCAAAGATGTATCGGTAAACATGGTGGAGTTTAGTAAATTTATTGTGGATGGGTACGATGAAATCCTAGTTGGTGACGATGGAAAGCGATATGTAACGGTTTCTGTTTATAGTAACCAAGAATCTGCGGAAGAATTATCAACAGAAAATTTGATAAAGAGCGTAACGGTTGCATTAGATGGAAATGGTGTTTACGGTCTAAGTACCTTAGAATATTTTGAAGTCGGCGGCTTGACGTCGGATACTGTCTATTATTATGTGTTCTCTGCGGTTGTTGGTGAGAATGCGACGACTGCAAAGACAATGATATTGTTAGATACGGATTCTGCAACAGAAATTGCCTTATACAGCTTTGAAACAATTGACGGTATTCGCATTACACCAAGCACCGCAGGTGTGCTATACTATAACCTTTCTTACCAAGAAAAAACATTGGAATTAGATTACACCCTAAACGAAACATTGGATATTACGGTGGTGTATGATATTTATTCTGCGAGCGATGTAACGACCTCATCGGGCGAGTATGTATTAGATTACGATGCAACGCTAGGTGAAGAGGAACCAACGCCAGTGCTAGCCTACCAAGCCATGAAGGATGCGAGCATGATAACGGCATCGGCTGCTTCTAGCAACAATACGGTTGTTGTTGATTTAACACCGGCTACCTCTCGCGCGGCTTTGGTACCGGGTGCAACCTATTATTTGCGTGTAAAAGCATCGACCAGTGATGGCAGTGTAACCTCTGAGGTTCTGCGGCCATTTACAATTGATTCGGTTGGTAATATCTCGGCGCTGATTTATGTCAATGACAAAACAAGCCATAGTATTACTTACAAAATCACCATTGTTGACCCACAGTATTCTTTGATGAATATTACCGATACCGATAATGCGGGTCCATACGTGATTCGTTTCACCGATGAAAACGGCAATCGTATTTATACCTCTTATGATGACGACATCTTCTATGCAAGTGATTATCAGCAAGAAATCGTGCTAGATGATACTACAATTAATCCCAATACAAACGCAGAGGGGTATCAAAAGATGGTAGCGGACGAGTCGTATACCCTTACCGTATACAGCTTGGT
>JAWXUQ010000147.1:0-2315 GCA_044426225.1 Faecalibacterium sp.
TTTTTTTTTTTTTTTTTTTTTTTTTGAGGAAACGTCCAAAATTAGCACCTTGCTGTTATATAAAAGTGGTTGATATGCGGATTTTGTTGCGAAAAAAGCACGAACTGTGGTACACTAATAAAAAATATCAGATAGAACGATGCTAGGCAACGAAAGATAGGATAAAATGGTGGTGTGCGTATGAAACAAAAAGAGTGCTTGGTCGATCGATTGCGCTGGGTAGTCAGTGCGGTTTTTATACTATGCGTTTTGTTTGCGTTTAGCTCCACACCACTAGAAACGTCCATGGGGCAAGTGGATGACTCGTTAATTGGGGTGCAATGGGTGCAACTAGTAGAGGGTAGGGCTGTTGTGATTGAAACGGCGCTAGATGCAATTCCTGTGCAGGCAGGTGAAACCATGGTGTTCGAAACAACCTTGGTGGATTTGCAAACTGACACGCAGTTGCTATTTTGCAGTAAAAATCAAGAGGTTCGTGTCTTTGTCGATGGGGTGGAAATATATCAATTTTTAATGCAGGATGCCTTTTCTTTTTTGCAGACACCGGGCAGCACTTGGCATGAAATATCGCTTGTGCCAGAGCTGAGTGGTGCCACGCTGCGGGTAGAATTGACCGCCCAGACCACATATTATAGTGATTTGTTCTATAATTTTCATCTGGTGCACATAAGCGACTGCCCGGTAATCAAGGTGCAATCTTTATGGGTACAATTGCTCGCGGGTTTGTTTTTACTTATTATTGCGATTGTTTCCTATATCAATGGCGGAATTTGGCACGGCACGCAAACACGCAGCTATGCGATTCATTTGGCGGATTTTTATTTGGTGATTGCCATTTATATTTTGGGCAAGTCTGGCATATTTGGCTATTTTTTTGCGCGTCCGTTGGTGTCATATATGTTAGAGGCACTCGCGCTGCGTATGGCACCCATTGTGGCATATCGTTTTGTTATTTCAGTGTCAAAGCGGCGGTATCCTATCGTTACTTTTGTCGGCATTTGTGTGTGGGTGCATTTTTTCCTTAGCGTAGCGTTGCAATTCATTTGGGGCGTTTCTTTTATGCAAACACGCTGGATTGCGCATTTAATTCTTGTTTTGGGCGCGGTTTTGGATTTTGCGCTTTGCAGCTATCACGTGTATGCCACAAGGCGAGAAAAATCGAAGCGAAACTATCTGTTTTTATGCACCGTTATTCTTTTTGGCAGTGCGGTGGGCGAGGTGTTTCGCTTTTACCTGTTGCCAAAGCACGATGAACTAATTGGGGTGTTTGTCATGAGCGGCTACTTTATATACACCGTGGTTTCACATGTTGTGTTAGGGAATCGCAATGCAACATTAGACCGTGGCAGCGCTGCTATGCAAGCGGATTATGAGAAGCTGCGCAACACAACACTGATGCGGCAAATAGATGCACATTTCTTTTTTAACACCCTCAATACCATCAGTGCCCTGTGCAAAGAGGACGCTGTTAAGGCAGACCAAGCGGTTACATCGCTTGCTAAGTACATGCGGCATTATATGTATTTTGTCAGAACCGAAACAAATATTAGCTTTGCAGACGAACTAGCGTTAGTAAAGGTCTATCTCGATATTGAAAAGATGCGGTTTGACGGTGAATTTTCGGTTGAAATGGACTTGGCTTTTGTGGATTTCAATTTGCCGCCCCTTTCCGTGCAGCCGCTGATTGAAAATGCCGTGGTGCATGGCTTGCGCAGTCGCAATCAATTTGGGCAACTGTCCCTCAGCAGTAAAAAAGAGGACGGCTTTGCCGTCATCACCATCACAGACAATGGTGTGGGCTTTGATTGGGATGTGGCGGAGAAAAAAGAATGCATGGCGATCAATAATATTTGCACGCGCTTACATGACATGGCAAACGGCACACTAGAAATCCAAACGCAGATGGGAATAGGTACAACTGTCACGCTTCGCGTGCCCCTATAAAAGGGGCGCATTTATGATTGTTTTGCACAAGGGCGCAGTCTAGACTTAGCTTTTTACCGTTTCAAAAAATAAGAATTAAAATAAAATTGAAATAAATGCACAAAAGTATTGACAAGGTTTAGTAATCCTGCTATAATAATAAAGCGCTCAAAACGAAAGAACATTTCGGAGGCGCAAAACTTCATATCGCGGGATGGAGCAGCCTGGTAGCTCGTCGGGCTCATAACCCGAAGGTCGTCAGTTCAAATCTGGCTCCCGCAACTTCACAAACAGTTAGTCGCAAGACTAGCTGTTTTGTTTTTTATAAAACGTCCGTTCTTCGCAGAACGCGCCCATGTAAATGCAGCCCTCAGGCTGCACGCCCACGTGCG
>JAWXUQ010000062.1:0-15241 GCA_044426225.1 Faecalibacterium sp.
CACGTCACCATGTAGGGCAATTTCGCCAGGCATGGCAACATCACCACGCACCGCGCGCCCCGTCAAACAGGAAATCAGCGCCGTGGTCAAGGTGACACCTGCCGAAGGACCATCCTTGGGCACTGCACCCTCAGGCGCATGGATATGCAAATCGCAGTTTTTGAGACGGTCTGGGGCAATGCCATAATGCGCTGCATTGACGCGGGCATAGGTCAGTGCAATTTTCGCACTTTCCTTCATAACATCCCCCAACGAACCAGTGACCTCTACCTTGCCACTACCTTGTTCAATCACCTGCACCTCAATGGGTAAGGTTTCACCACCAACACTCGTCCACGCAAGACCGTTTGCAATGCCAACGGCACCGGTGCGGTTTAAAAATTCAGGCTTGCGGCGGCTAGGGCCAAGCAGCTCTGCCACCATCGCACCGTTGACCGCTACTTTTTCCGCTTCATTCGCCGCAATTTTGCGAGCACATTTGCGGAGCACTTCGTTGATGGTGCGCTCCAAATTACGCACACCGGCTTCCCGCGTATAGCCATCAATGATGGCATAAAGTGCGCTTTGGTTTAGCGTCACGCGCCCGGTTAAGCCACAGTTCTTAAGTTGCTTGCCGAGCAAGTGTTTGCGGGCAATGTTATATTTTTCGGTGCGGGTATAGCTAGAAAGCTCAATGACATCCATGCGGTCAAGCAATGGTGCGGGGATTTGACTGCGGTCATTTGCCGTTGTAATAAAGAGCACTTTGCTTAAATCATAGGGCATATCAAGGAAATGGTCTTTAAACGTATCATTCTGGGCAGGGTCAAGTGCTTCAAGCAATGCCGCCGCAGGGTCGCCACGGAAATCATGCGCTAGCTTATCGATTTCATCTAACAAAATCAATGGGTTTTGGCTCTTCGCGCCAATCATGGCAGTAATCATTTTGCCTGGCATCGCACCGATATAGGTGCGGCGGTGCCCACGGATTTCTGCTTCATCTCGCACACCACCAAGGCTTAGGTGGTAATAGTTGCGCCCCATACTGTCAGCAATGGAACGTGCAATACTGGTTTTACCCACACCCGGAGGACCCACAAGACAGATAATCTGGCTTTTTAAATCTGGGCTAAGCTGACGCACTGCCAAAATTTCGAGAATGCGGTCTTTCACCTTTTTCAGACCGTAATGGTCACGGTTGAGCACTTTTTCCGCCTTTAGAATGTTCAAATCATCCTTGGTGTATACATTCCAAGGCAGCTCTAAACAGGTATCTAAATAGGTGCGGATGATATTTGCCTCAGGGGACGACCCCTGCATTTTCACAAGGCGGTCAACCTCTTTATACAGCTTTTTCTGGGTTTCTTCGGCAAGCGAAAGTTTTGCAATCTTTGCACGATATTCTTCCACCTCTGCGTGGGTATCATCCTCTTCGCCAAGTTCTTCACTGATGACATTTAGCTGTTCGTGCAGGTAATAATCGCGCTGATGTTTTTCCATCACCTCGCCTACCCGCTCTTGAATTTCATGCTCAATCTGCATGATATTACATTCACGCAGCATAATTTCTAGCAAGCACTCTAAGCGACCTTTTAGGGTGCTTTCGTTCATAATCTCCTGCTTATCTTGGTATTTCAGCAAAAGATTTGCAGGCATATATTCACTCAAAAAAACTGGGTCCTCGCTCGATACAATGGTAAACACGACATCTTTCCCTAGGCGCGGTGCAAGGGACAGATAATCATCAAACACGGCTTTTAGGCTGCGCACCAATGCCTCTACCTCTGCACTAACTGCGCTTTTTGCACCACGCATTGGCGCAGGGCGCACTGCCGCACGCAAGAACTTGCCTTCTGTTTCAAGAGTGCTGAGCTTTGCGCGATATTTGCCTTCCACAAGCACTTTTACAAGGTCATCCGAAACACGGAGCGCTTGCTTAATGTTTGCCACCACACCATACTGATATAAATCTTTTTGGGTGGGGTTATCTGTGACGGTATCTTTCTGGGTCACCAAGAACACCTGGCTATTTTGATTAAGTGCCCATTCTACGGCAGTCACACTTTTTTTGCGACCGACCTCAAAATGCACCACATTGTTTGGGAATACCACTAGCCCACGTAGGGCAATGGTCGGCAGAACAAGCGCTTCTTGTTCTTCTTTTATTTTTTCAGACATGCTGAACCTCCTATTTCTTGCGTGACATTGCTGTTTTGATAAACCACGCAAGGATACTTATCCCACATGGGATTGCGAATGGCTTGCACCACCCTTGCTGCCCTCTATTGCTAGCAAGTTGGCATTGCCTTAATTGGCACCTGTGCAAACCAATAATTTTTGTTTTCCGGCAAACGTCTCCGGTTGGGTCAAGAAATACTCCTTGCCCTTTGCCTCACCTTCTAGCACCACAACAATGGCATAGTTGGTTACAGGCAAGGTATAGGTATCTTCCACATCGATTTCACGCATGGTAAACAGTGGGTCAGATAGCACTACATCCCCTTTGCGCTCAACTTTATAGCGGGCAAGGGTATCTTCTAAATTTGCACCTTCATAGGCAAAACAATTGAACAAGATTTCTTCGTTTGTGCCACAGTGCAAATCTGCCGCCTGCATGGTGCGCCCGTCTGGCGATACCCATTCTGTGCGCAGGGTCAAATCAGTTGGTTGCTGCACCTCTGCAAAGAATACACCACAGCCCATCGCATGTGGCACCCCACCAGGGATTAAGAACACATCCCCTGCCTTGACTGGAATTTTATGCAAACAAGCCTCCATTGCAGGAATATCTTGCTGCGCAAAAACTTCTTGCCAACGTTCTTTGGTTACACCCTCTTGGAATCCCAAAAAGACATAGGGCTGTTGCCCATCAATCACGCGGGTGTCTAAGATATACCATGCTTCCATCTTACCATATTGCGAGTTAAAGTGCGCCTGTGCGTATGCATCGGTTGGGTGCACTTGAATCATAAGGCGGGTATAGCTATCTATCAGTTTTACTAAGATATCCAGTGGTGCATCATAATATGCCGTTAGTGGGGTGCCATCAGCCGTGCACGAAATCCCTTTGCCGTCACTGCTGCCTGTGGTAGAGCAAATCCAACGTTCTGGATATTGCCCATCCGCTGCATCTGCTTTGCCAGCAAAGGCTTCTAGCAATTTACCGCCAGTAAAAGGGCGATATACACGGTTCTCCATCAATTCAATCATGTGGCACCTACTTTCATTTCTTAGTTTTTTCAGTGAAATCAAATGTTGCGGGGCTTGTGCTACCTTGCCATTACATGCACCACAATTTTATGTTATACTTTTTCTTTTAAGTATTCATCCATCGCTTTTGCTGCTTGTTTGCCAGCACCCATTGCCAAAATAACAGTTGCTGCGCCAGTTACGATATCGCCACCGGCATACACACCATCGCGGCTTGTTTTGCCATCATCGCCATCAGTGATAATACATCCATAGCGGTTGGTTTCAAGCCCAGGGGTGGTGGTGCGAATGAGTGGGTTCGGGCTGGTGCCAAGTGACATAATAACGGTGTTGACTGGCAAAGTGAATTCGCTGCCTTCCTTTACAATTGGGCGGCGGCGACCAGATTCATCTGGTTCACCCAATCCCATTTCAACGCAGGTCATGCCGCAAACATTGCCATTTTCATCGCCCAAAATCTCAGTAGGGTTGCAAAGTGTTTTGAAGATAATGCCTTCTTCCTCGGCATGTTCAACTTCTTCTTTACGGGCAGGTAGCTCTGCCATGCCACGGCGGTACACAACATACACTTGATCTGCGCCAAGGCGAAGGGCAGAACGCGCAGCATCCATCGCCACATTACCGCCGCCTACAACAGCAACCACACCACCCTTAGCGATAGGGGTTTTGCTTTCTGCGAGGTAGGCTTTCATCAAGTTAGAGCGGGTCAAGTATTCGTTTGCGGAATACACACCCTTTAGGCTTTCACCAGGGATATTCATAAAGCGTGGCAAGCCTGCGCCAGAAGCGACATAAACTGCCTCATAGCCGCATTCTTGCATTAGTTCATCGATGGTAAGCACTTTACCCATAACCATGTTGCATTCGATTTTGACACCCATTTCTTTTAAGCCATCAATTTCTTTTTGCACAATTGCTTTGGGTAGACGGAATTCAGGGATGCCATACATCAGCACACCGCCCGCTACATGTAACGCTTCGTAAACAGTCACGTCATAACCGAGTTTTGCAAGATCCCCTGCTGCGGTCAAACCACTAGGACCTGCGCCGATAATCGCAACTTTGCGCCCATTGCAAGCAGGTTTTTCTGCGACTTCATTCACGTTTTCACGGTGCCAATCCGCAACAAAACGCTCTAAGCGACCGATACCAACGGCTTCGTGTTTAATACCACGCGTACACAGCCCTTCGCATTGACTTTCCTGTGGGCAAACACGCCCACAGACAGCAGGAAGTGAAGAATCTTTGCGAATAACTTGATAGGCAGCTTCAAAATCACCCTCGGCAACTTTGCTGATAAAGCCTGGGATATCAATGCCGACAGGGCAACCACTAACACAAGGTTTGTTTTTACAATTGATGCAGCGTTTTGCTTCCTCCACTGCCATTTCTGCTGTGTAGCCAAGAGAAACTTCCTCAAAGTTATGGGCACGGACAAGAGGGTCTTGGTTTGGCATAGGGCATTTGTTTGGTGTCATATTAAAAGCCATCTTATTGTACCTCCTTGTTCATTAGGTTACAGCTTTCTTCGCGCTTATGTGTTTCAAAATCGCGGTACATGGCGCCGCGTTTCATTGCCTCATCAAAATCAACCAAATCGCCGTCAAAGTCAGGACCATCTACACAGGCGAACTTGGTTTCACCACCAACGGTTAAGCGGCAACCACCACACATGCCCGTGCCATCAATCATGATAGGATTCATCGAAACAAGGCTCTTTAGCCCAAATTTCTGGCAGGTTTTCACCACGAATTTCATCATGATTAATGGGCCAATGGTAATGACCAAATCATATTCATTTCCTGCATTTACCAATTCTTCTAATGCGCCAGTCACAAGCCCTTTTTCGCCATAGCTGCCATCATCCGTCATGATTTTGAGCACATCACTATAAGACTTAAATTCATCCTCTAAAATCAGCAAATCTTTATTGCGGAAACCGACCACGCTATGTACTTCACAGCCGTTTTCGTGCAAAGCCTTCGCCACAGGCAACGCAATGGCACAGCCAACACCGCCGCCGACAACGCACACTTTTTTAAGCCCGTCGATATGAGTCGCCTGCCCGAGTGGGCCGACAAAATCCTGCACGAAATCACCCGCATTGAGGGTGTTAAGCTCCATAGTAGTTCCACCAACAATTTGGAAAATGATATCCACGGTGCCAGCCGCAGCATCAGACCCTGCGATGGTCAAGGGGATGCGCTCACTATCTGCAAAGGGGCGCACAATGATAAACTGACCTGCTTTTGCTTTTTTGGCAATCAATGGTGCCTCAATCGCCATTTTGGTGACGGTTGGGTTGAGGCATGTTTTTTCGGTAATTTTAAACATACTTTTTTCTCCTATGATACTTTCCCTAGCTAATAAAATGGGCAATCCCCCACTATTATCAAATTTTCCACTTAATATATAATTATACCATTTTACCACCAAAAATCAACCACTTTGCTTTCCTTTACCATATAAATGATAAAGTTTCTTGTTTTTTGTGGCTTCTCAAGGGGGTGGTTGCACTTTTTTGATGATTTCGCCAAAATATGCACACTATCCCCCCTTACCCTATCGCCCATTTCGTGGTATACTGAACAAAGTCGCACAAAAATAGCTTTATCACGTAACAACAAGAGGAAAAACCATGAGCAAAAATTTGCAAAACAACCTCACAGAGGGCAATGTTCCTAAAACATTAATCAAGTATGCCATCCCCATGGTGGCAACTAGCTTGTTACAATCACTGTATAGCATTATCGATATGGTGGTAGTCGGGCAGTTCGTGGGCAGCTCTGCCATTTCTGCCATTAACAACGGCACCCTGATTATGGGACTACTCACCCAAATTGCCATCGGGCTTACGATTGGCGGCAACATTCTAATTGGGCAATACTTTGGCGCAAAGAACGAAAAGGAAAGCAAAGCCGCAGCTGGCACCTTGTTCACTTTTTTCGCTCTTGTTAGTATTGTTACTTCCATCGTGTTCTTTTTCTCTGCACGCTATCTGCTGATTTTATTAGATGCACCTTCATTAGAAGAAGCCACCACCTACCTAAAGATATGTTCCTTCGGCATCTTTTTTATTTTTGGATACAATGCACTGAGCGCTATTTTGCGCGCTGTCGGCAATTCAAAAAAACCATTACACTTTATTTTCGCTTCTACGAGTGTCAATATCGCACTCGACTTTTTGTTTGTCGCCTATTTCGACATGGGGGTTGCGGGTGCCGCACTGGCGACCTGCCTTGCGCAGGGTGTTTCATTTACACTTGCCCTGCTCTATGTATTAAAACACCGCGCAACGCTTGGTTTTGAGCGCCAATACCTCAAGGTTGAATTTGCCAAAGTACGAATGATTTTGCGTTATGGCTTCCCGATTGCGCTGCAAGGAATGGTCGCTAGCATTTCATGGCTTGTTGTCGCTTTCTTAATCAATCAATATGGGGTGGATGTTTCAGCTGCAAATGGTGTATCGAATAAAATCAAAGAATTTTGCCAGTTGTTCATCGCGGCAACCACCAGTGCAGCCGCCACCATGGCCGCCCAGAACATCGGTGCGGGCAAATATGACCGCGCCAAAGAAATCATGTTCACCTGCTTAAAAATCACCCTGACCGTTGCCTTTACCATGATTATAATTGTGCAGCTTACTGCGCCCTTCCTCATTTCTATTTTCACAAGCGAGCCTGTTGTCGCAGAACATGCCATTTTAAACCTACGCATTGAAATTTTGGCACAAGTATTCTATGCAGGGTTCCAAACCTTTAACATTCTTGCCACTGGCGCAGGCGACACCATGTTCGTCATGGCAAACTCTTTCTTAAACTGTATTGTTGTGCGCCTTGTGCTTGCGATTATCTTAGAATCACTTCTTGGTAACATCGGCATTTATATTGCCTGCATGATTGCCCCCTCCTCTTCGGTACCCGTTGGGTATTGGTATTATCGCAGTAATAAGTGGCGCAAAAAAGCCATTTCTGTTTCGTAGCAAAAAAGAAGGGACTGTTACAGATACCCCCACAAAGAAAAAAGTTGCACAAAATGTGCAACTTTTTTCTTTGTGGAAAGTGCAACAACACCTTCTTTTACTTGCAGTTAAAAATGATTAATAATCAAATTTGTAAGCGCGGTAAGAACGATCTGATTCCGAAGGATCCATCAATTCAAAATATGTTTCACCGGTTGCAAAATCAATCTCCGTGAAAATCACACCATCCACGTTTCCGCCGCCCCATGCGACAAGATAGAGTGCTTCATCATTCAAACGCATTGTCGAGCCCATAAACGAGGAATATTTCCCATCGATTTGATAGCTTTCATATTCTACTACGGTCATATTTTCTTCATCTAAAACATAACTAACCACACGCGTTTGCCGATTTGCAGTACCGTTATCAAACACAGTAATCGTTTCATCGTCTGCATAACGAGCGAAATGCTGACGAGAGAATTTCTGCTCTTCTGTCAAGCCAAATTCATCCCCTTCGCCACCAAGCACCCAGATAATATCACCTGTTTCACGGTCAATCTTAATAACAGCACTGATACGACGGAAAGAAAGAATAAAGTTGTTATCATTCGGATCTACTTCAATCGAGTTGAAATGAACATAATCAATCGGGTATTCTGTATCTCTCGTTAAATCCTCAGCATCTGGTTGATTTATATAATTCAGCGTGTATAGCTCAGTATAATCCGAGCTTTGCCACTGGAACAAAATCTCACCATCCTCAACCTCTTGAATAACCGTTGTGGATAAGGATTGCACCCCCGTTTCCGAATATTCTTCTGGGATATTATCCACAGTTTCTTCTACATAGGCACTTAAAATATAATGATCTACACCTAGCATTACAAATTCGTGCATATCAAGCGCCAAGCCTGCATCTGTTCCATCCTCTGCAAGCAAGCTAATAATTTCGTCAATTACTTCGTAATTCGAATTCATCACAACTGCTTTTGTCTGAACACTATTTTTTGCAATGGCATCGTTTTGAATATCGAAACTCTCTTCCATGTATACATAGTAAACTTCGTCATCAAACATATAGGCCTTAAAATCAAATGCTTGCTCTGTAACGGTTTTAAAAAACACTAAATTGCCTTGGGTATCCATCTTGTACATGTGATTATCTTGGGTAAAGTAATAATACCCATCGCCTTGCCCCTCGCCGCTGCTCAGAGTATTATAGCTACTGTGCAGCGTACGGATATAATAATTGGTAACTACACCGGTCTCTTTGGAGATTAGCTTCAATTCAATGCCGTAATTAACCGCAATGGTTTCTACCTCTAGATAAACCACCTCACCGCTCTCAACAGCCTGCCCGTCCAGGTAAACATCATATTCCGAAAACGCACCAATTGCAAACGAGTTCCATGTTTCGGTACTAATCTGCTTTGCATCAAACCAAGTAAGTGTCGCCGCAGTTACATCAATGACCGTTGCTTGCCCATTGATTAAAATCGTGTAGGGCTCCTCGCAATCATCTGCCGTCCCGCTAATCGCCGATGTCTCAATTGCTTCTTCTACGGTTTCTGTTTCTTCAATCGATACATCTTGAACCGCTGCTTCTTCTAACAAGGCCATATCTGCCGCCGTCACAATCCCAAGGTCTGCTTTAAGATTTGTTTTAAAGACAACAAAATCCTCGTAAAAGTATTGAATGCCAATCACCCCGCCCAATACAAACGACACCATCACCACGATAATCGCTAGTATAATAAGCAGCATCTTTTTATGCTGTGCTATGCTTTGTTTCATTTTCATCTCCCTTTACAATCATGAAACGCACCACAACCATTCGCTTGGGTGCGTTTCTATTTTACTTGCACTTATGATTATATAAACAAGACGAAACAAGCGCAACAAAAAGCCGCCTTTTTTACATTCTCCTCACATTTTCACCTTAATTAAGCAGTGAATACCTCAAATCGTTTCAATAAACCGATCTACAACCAATTGGCGAAATTCTGGAGAAAGGGTTGCAAAATAGGCAGTGAAACCGGTCACTCGCACCACCAAATCAGGATAAAGCAATGGATTTTCATGCGCTTGCATGAGCTTTTCTTTATCCAAAATATTGATATTAATCAGTGTACCGCCCATTTCTACATGCGTTTTTAAAATTTGCTCTACACGCTCAATCCCGCCTTGCTCTACCGAAAGTTTGGGGTCAAGTTCAATTTGGAAGGGACAAGTATTGCCATAGTTTGTTTGGATATCGGCAATCCCTGTCGCCATGGCGGTTGCTGCACCATCTGCACGGAACCCTGGGTTTGGGTTTGCGCCATGCGTCACTGGTGTATGCGCAAATCGTCCATCTGGGGTTGCGCCAACCTGTTTCCCGAACAGAATAGTATCTGACCAAGAAAACCATCCCGGCACAAGCTGTACCCCGCCGGGCATTTCTTTTTCGTGCACTGCCTTGGCATACATTTTGCTAATTTCCAATGCCCACTTATCCCCGAGTGATGCACCTTGACAGTAGCGTTGCGAGGCTTTGAGCATTAGGCGAATATATTCCCCTTTTGTCCCAGTAAAGTTATCTTGCAATGCCTGCCATAAGGCTTTCCAGGTCAAGCGTTTTTCCTGCACAACACGCTGTTCTATCGCTGCGAGAGAATCCGCCACCGTGCCAAGCCCCACACCATCCACCCCCATGGTTTTAATCAGGGCACACTCTGAAAAATCGCACCCCTCTTCTAGGGTGTTTTCCATCATAAGGTTCATGACTAGTTCAGGGGTTACGTCCTTCTGATGGCGCAGGTGATGCAATATCCCTTGTGCAGTGATGTCTACGGCTCGCTGTGTATGGACAGCAAAACGTTCCATTAGATTTTCAAGCGATGGCGACACATTAGCATCCGTTATCATTTCTTCAAGCGCAACATAAAAGACCTTTGCCATATTAATTTTAATGCAATCATTCAAAGGGTATTCTTTCCCCGGCACTGCCATCCAATTGCAGCCAACAGCAATGCGTTTACGGGCAACATCCTTGGTAATACCTGGGTTTTTACAATAATTCAAAATACCCTTATCCCCCGAAAACCGAGGCCAAGCGTTGCGGTCCGTAAATAGATATTCAACCCCCTTGCGCAAAAAAGCAGGGTCCATGGTATCATGCATCCGAATGGTAAGATTTGCCGAGGTGTTCAGCATGTGCGCAGCATCTAATATTAAAAACGAAAGTGGGTTTGTTAGGTCGTTATCATTTTCATCTGCGCCAGAAAGCTGATAATAGTGGGTATCAATCAACAGTAAATTTGCCAAGATAAAGGTTGCTTTTTCTGGGGTAAGAATGCCGCATTTGATATCTGCTAAATAATAAGGATATAAGATTACATCCAAATTGCACCCTGCACCATCACGGTCATACATACGCGAAAGAGTGTTAAACCAAGCCATCCACTGGCATGCCTGCAAGAAGGTCGTCGGTGGCTGCTCCTTAATTGCAAGATTGGTGTCTAGCATTTCTTGTAAGTTTGCTTTTATTTGGGGCGATTGCTCTGCGGCAATCATGGCAGGCAGCGCATCAATATGACGCTGAATGAATGCCATCATTGCCAGCAGCACGGTTTCTTCTGCCTGATAAAATTCTGCTTTATCAGCATTGATGTTCTGGTAATGATGCAATTTTTGCAACAAGCCACCAAACCCAAGGCTTAGGCCAATATTGTAATCACAGGCACAATGCGCATCGGATGCAATGCCTGGGGTAATGCCATACTTTGCTTGCGCGGACTTTAAATGATCGTGCGGGTAGAGTTGCCACATTGGTTTTCTGCGATAAGGTTGCAACATATCTGCCCACCGACCACACATGATTTCACGCGGGTCAATATAAAGTGGGTGGTTTTCCAAAAAAGCCTGAAACGTTGCTGCGTTGCCGGCTAGACCATAAAAATAGCGTTCACCATCTGCTAGCACATCTGTCCAAACTGGGGTAAAGGAATACCCTTCTGGCTTTGGAACGGTCCCGTAATCATCGCTATCCATATAGCCCTGTTGCGCTTTCTTCGCAAGGGTATCTGTAATCTTCTTTTCGCGCAAGGCTGCTATTCTGCTTTGATAAGTATACTCTTTCATTGCTACGCTCCCTCATTGATTTGCATTGTGTAAAAAAGACGCACATCGCACACCTTAATTGCATGAAAAAAGCACCCCGCCGGGTACTTCTTCATTTTTTCGCACGCTACTCGCGCACCCTTGTGTTCACTAGCGCCGTACAATATAACCCCTACCCTCACACAGACACACCCGCAACAAAAACTGTCGGTATCTGTCGTTTTGCAATCTGTGCAAGATTGGCAACCGCCGCCTTACCTGGCGCCGCAAATGCAATATGCTGATTGTTTTCACTTTCTTTGGAAAGCCCTAAACTGTGATATGGCAATAATTCGTAATACATAATCTGCGCACTCCCTGGCAAACCCGATAAATACGCAGTGAGTGCTCGAATTTCCTCTGGGCTGTCGTTCACCCCTGCAATTAACGGAGTGCGAATAATCACAGGAAGATTTAACGTCAACAAATAGGCTATATTCTCTAAAACACGCTGATTGGAAACCCCTGTATATTGGCGATGTTTTTCATCGTCAAATATTTTAAGATCGCACATCACCAAATTGCACTGCGCGACAATCTGTGCTAGCGTTTCCTTGGTGCAATACAGATTGCTTTCTATTGCCGTGTGCACCCCTTGAGCGCGTAGTGCCTGCAAAACTGCCACAGTTTGCGCCGCTTGGCAGGTTGGCTCACCGCCCGAAATCGTCACTCCACCATTTTGCGCATAATATGCCTTATCAAGCATTGCTTCTTTCACAATCTCTTGCACTGACATCTCTTTCCCACAAAGCACCCGCGCACCAGAAAAGCAACCTTGTTCGCACATGTTGCAACCAATACATTTTTCTGGGTATCGTAAATACTCTGGTGCAAACGAAATCGTTTCGGGGTTATGACACCACTGGCAGTGCATATTGCAACCTTTTAAAAAGATTGTGGTGCGTATCCCTGGGCCATCGTGGACACTGCACCGCTGAATATTGCTTACCATAGCAGTTTGCACAGTTGATATTTCATTTTTCTCTTGCACTGTACAAACCACCTTCCACTTTTACGTTTGTTTTTCGCTGATATCAGCCACGCTCTGCTTTATCATATAATTCTACAATATACTCATGTTCTTCATCGTAGGGCAACAGATACTTCGCGTTCGGATAAATTGCTGAATTTCGGACACAATCCCCCTTGACACCTTTTTCTTCATTGCCCAGACGCGCGCTCCAATATGCAAGACGCGCATCACATTCTGCGGCAATCTCCGGGTGCTGCGCAAGAACGTTCTCTGTTTCCCCAATATCTGTCGCTAAATCATAGAGGGCATCATGCACTTCACGTTGCTGATACTGATGCCGCTTATATTGCCCAATGCGAATGGCCGCAGGGGTAGAGCATTCATCATGATTATTCTCCTGCGTATTGCTTGGTGCAAAGTAAACAAACTCTGTTCGGCTTGCTTCGTTATATAGCATAGAAGGCACTAGACTTACCCCATCAATCTCATGCTGTGGCAAGGGTTGCCCGATGATTTCCGCAAAGGTCGGTAACAGGTCAATATTACTGCCCATCTTATCACAGTGTGTCCCCACAGGGGTATGCCCTGCCCATTTGATGATAAAGGGCACGCGTTGCCCGCCCTCAAAGGTGCTGAACTTCGCGCCGCGCAATGGCGCATTGGATGCACCATCTGCCGCACGGGAGCCATTATCACTCGTAAAGATAACAACAGTATTTTCCATCAAACCCTTTTTCTCTAGTTCTGCCACAATCTGCCCCACTGCCCAGTCTGCACTTAAAACGCAGGCCCCAAAATCACCATTGCGGGATTTATCCACAAAGCACTGCGCTGCATACAGTGGCAGATGGACATGCATCTGCGCAAAATATAAAAAGAAAGGCTTTTCCGTGTTTTGCCGGATAAATGCTTTGGCATGCTCTACATAACGCGCCGTTAAACTGCGTTGGTCTGGCTGTCCTTCAATCACTTCGTCATCATGCATCAATGGCAGAGCACATCCTTCTGGCCCTGCATTAACAAGGCAAGGATGTTGTGCCCCCACCTGTTTCCCCATATCATTGCTATATGGCAAGCCAAAATAATGGTCAAAGCCAAAATCGCAAGGCAAAGAGCCTGGCTGATCGCCGCAATGCCATTTGCCAATACAAGTGGTAGCATAGCCCGCATCTTTAAAAAGGTTTGCAAGGGTATATTCACTTGGGTTTAGGCCAAATTTTTCCGCGGGAAATAGCACACGATTGATGTTGACACGTGCAGGATAGCAGCCTGTCATCAACCCGGCACGTGAGGGCGAGCAGATGGTAGAGCAAGCATAGAAATCACTAAAAGTCACCCCTTCTGCCGCTAGTTTATCGATATGTGGCGAATCGTTACACTGTGAACCATAACAGCCTAAATCACCATAACCCATATCATCCATATTAATTAATACAACATTTGGTTTCATATTATCTCTCCTGTTCAACCATACCCTGCAAGCGCAGGCATAACATTGTGTAACCGCATTGTGCCTTAATCAGCCCTGCCCTGACATGGTGTTAATATATTTCACAAAAAATGTTTCTAACAAAGCGGCAATATGCTCTTGTACTGCAGCTTCTTTCCCTTCTAATACACAATTCACAAGGGTGTCATCTTCCACAAGGCTGCCACTCAAAAAGCCGAACAGTTCTGCATTCAATTCACTTTCTGCCTGCATTGGGATGAGCATAACAAAGATAATACGAATACCCCCAAGATAGGAATCTGTAAACGGAACACTTGCAGGCGCTGTAAAGACGCAAAAACGCGGCTCCGCCACTGCATCGGTTTTGGCATGCAATAATGCAAAGCTAAACTCTGGGAAAATCTGCGTTGCAAGTTTTTCCCGTGCAAAGAGCACCCTCGCAATTTCCGCCTGCTCTGCCGAGCCTTGTGCAATATAATTTGCTGCCTCATGCACTGCTTCCTCAAAGGTGACATCCACAGGCAAGCTGCACAGGGCAAACTGTTGCGTAATCCCTTTGATTTTATCTGCCAATGCTTGCACCGCACCAAAACCTAGCCGCACCGTACGGTTAACCGTTTGCTTTGCCTTGGTATATTCATGCCGCTTTAACTGCAAACGAATATTTTCAATATCATCATCATTGATGAGCGGTGTAACTAGCACAACCGCAATGCCCTCACATTGCAACGGAATACTCGACACTAAAAAATCTTCCTTCGCAATTACAGAATCAGTGACATCACGCTTTGCGTATGCAGTAATCGCAATACTATCACGAAACACCTGTGTCAATTTGGATGCCATTAGCCTAGAAATGCCAATACCGCTTGAGCAGACAATGCCCACCTGCACTACACGGCGACTTGCACGCTTGGCCTCTAAACGCACAAGCGCCGCACCAAAATGCACTGTCAAAAAGCCTATTTCTGCCTCTGGCACTGGCTTTGCAATCCACTCTTCTAGCACAAACCCCACTGGTTTGCATTTTTCAAAAATAGCAGCATACTCCCGCTTGATATCAGGCAAAACAGGGTTGTCAATTTTCATGCCATACGAAAGGCGTACTACGGTAGGCTGCAAATGCGCAAGCAAACCTTCTAAAAATTCATCGTCTTGTTTGAGCAAATATGCTTGACGCGCATCAAACGCATAAATCATATCATTGATCAGTGATTTTAAGTTTTTATCCCGTTCATCTGTATTTTGCGAGAGCGCAAACGCAATTTTCGCATGCTTTGCACCCTTTAAATGCAAGCAAATATAGGTGATTTCTAGGGGCGGAATTTCCACCTCAAATTCGTCACTTAACTCCACTGCAATCGCCTTGGCAATTGCATAGTCCGGGTCGTTCTCAAACTTTTCAAGCCAATGACCTTCTGCTTTAATCCATTGGCTATCTAAAATTCGCTGCATTGCAATCGAAACATGCACCACCAGATTTAAAAAAGAGTCTTCGGTCAAGTGGGCTTTTCGCAAAGCCTCT